>JALUWV010000078.1 GCA_027019335.1 Sulfurimonas sp.
ATCGTGAGTGTTTTCACAGTTAACAATTTAAAATGGAGCGGGAAACGAGGTTCGAACTCGCGACCCCGACCTTGGCAAGGTCGTGCTCTACCACTGAGCTATTCCCGCAAAAACTCTTACATACTTTGTAAGTGAGGTGGAATTATAGCCGATTGTTTTTGATTTGTAAAGAGTTTTTAGGCTAAATTTTAAAAAAAGTGGTATAATCGCATTTATATTTAAAGATGTAAACTATATATAGGAAAAATTATGAGAAGTGATATTATTAAAAAGGGCTTTGACAAAGCACCTCACCGTTCATTATTACGTGCGACGGGTCTAAAAGATGAAGATTTTGACAAGCCGTTTATTGGTATTGCCAACAGTTATATTGACATTATTCCAGGGCATTTCTTTTTACACGAGTATGGAGAGATAGTGAAAGAAGCCATTCGTGAAGCGGGTGGAGTACCTTTTGTTTTCAATACGATTGGGGTAGATGATGGGATTGCAATGGGGCATGATGGTATGCTTTATTCACTTCCTTCTCGTGAAATTATTGCTGATTCCATTGAAACTGTGATGAATGCGCATAAGTTAGATGCAATGATTTGTATCCCTAACTGTGATAAAATTGTTCCGGGTATGATTATGGGTTCTTTACGTGTGAATGTTCCTACTATCTTTGTTTCAGGTGGTCCAATGCCAGCTGGGCATAAAAAAGATGGAACTCCCATCGACCTTGCGACTGCATTTGAAGCAGTTGGACAGTTTAATGAAGGAAAGATGAGTGAAGAAGAATTACATGAGATAGAGTGTGAAGCTTGCCCTTCTGGTGGCTCTTGTTCAGGTATGTTTACTGCAAACTCTATGAATACTCTTTGTGAAGCAATGGGTATAGCACTTCCAGGAAATGGAACCGTGCTTGCTATGACTCCAGAGAGAATTGAGATGGTAAAAGCAGCAGCTCGTCGTATCGTAGAACTTGCAAAGATGGAAGACAATGCAAAGTATAACTTCAAAAATATCTTAAATGAAAAAGCTGTACACAATGCGTTTGTAGTAGATATGGCGATGGGTGGAAGTTCAAACACAGTGCTTCATATGTTAGCCATTGCAAAAGAAGCGGATGTCGATTTTAAGATAGAAAATATCAATAAAATTGCAGATAAAGTAGCGCATATCGCTAAAATTTCACCATCACTTACAACCGTTCATATGAAAGATATTGACGATGCTGGTGGTGTAAACGCAGTTATAAAAGAGGTAAGTCGTAGAGGCGAGCTTCTTGAAATGGATGCGCTGATGATTACGGGTGAAACACTTGAAGAACGAGTCAAAGATGCGAAGATAAAAGATACTTCTATCATTCATACAAATGAAAATGCTTACTCTCAAGTGGGTGGACTCTCTATTCTCTTTGGAAATTTAGCCTTAGAGGGTGCAGTTGTTAAGAGTGCTGGAATCGCCCCAAGTATGCGTGCTTTTAAAGGAAGTGCCATCTGTTTTAACTCTCAGCCAGAAGCACTTGCTGGGATTATGGGGAAAAAAGTCAAAGCTGGTGATGTTGTTGTCATTCGCTATGAAGGTCCTAAAGGCGGGCCAGGTATGCAAGAAATGCTTGCTCCTACGGCACTTATTCAAGGTATGGGGCTTGGCGAGTCTGTAGCTCTGATTACTGATGGACGTTTTTCTGGAGCGACAAAAGGTGCTTCTATAGGACATGTTTCTCCTGAGGCTGCTGAGGGTGGATTGATTGCACTTATCGAAGATGGTGATGAAATAGAACTTGATGTCGATAAACATATTTTACAGTTAAATGTAAGCGAAGAGACTATCGCAAAAAGAAAAGCGACTTATAAACCATACAAAAATGAAGTAAAATCGAAGTGGCTCAAACGCTACCAACTTTTAGTATCAAATGCATCCAATGGTGCTGTACTAAAAACAGAATTATAATAGAGGAAATTTTTTGAGTGCAATAGCAATAAAATACAATGATGAAATAGTAGACTTAGTCACAGCAGAGGAGCGAGGCATTGAGGGTGAGGCGATAGAGTTAGATAATTCCCCTGAATCTTTAGATGTTCTTCGTCACTCTACTGCACACCTTATGGCTCAGGCGATAAAATCGCTTTATCCTGATGCAGAATTTTATGTAGGACCAACAGTTAAAGAGGGTTTTTACTATGATTTTAAAACAGAATCAGAAATAGGTGAAGGCGATCTTAAAAAGATAGAAAAACAGATGCTCTCTTTCGCAAAGAAAAAGTACAAGATAGAAAAATATGAAATTTCAATGGAAGAAGCAAAAGAAAAATTTAAAGATGACCACTTAAAACTTTCTGTAATGGAGCGAATTCCATCTGATACGGTAAGCATTTATAAACAAGGGGAGTTTGAAGACCTTTGTCGTGGACCACATCTGCCTTCTGTTGGGCTTATCCGTTACTTTAAACTCACAAAGATTGCGGGGGCTTACTTGGGTGGAAATTCTAAAAATGAAATGCTCACTCGAATATATGGTATTGCTTTTGCAACAAAAGAGGCTTTAAAAGAGCATATGGATATGATGCGAGAAGCAGAAAAACGCGACCATAGAAAACTTGGAAATGAAATGAAATTGTTTACTTTCCGTGAAGAGGTTGGGGCTGGTTTTGCTATTTGGCTTCCTGCTGGTGGGCGTTTGCGTTCACGTTTAGAGTCGCTTCTTTTTAAAGCACACCGTAAACGTGGGTATGAACCTGTTCGTGGCCCAGAAATGCTCAGAAGTGATTTATGGAAAACATCAGGGCATTACCAAAATTATGGTGAAAATATGTACTTTACCCATATTGATGAGTTAGAATTTGGTGTCAAACCAATGAACTGTGTAGGGCATATTAAAGTATATGAAGATGAATTACACTCTTACCGTGATTTACCTCTGAAGTATTTTGAGTATGGTGTTGTTCACCGTCATGAAATGACAGGGGCTTTACATGGTCTTTTTAGAGTGCGTGAGTTCACACAAGATGATGCACATATCTTTTGTACGGTTGACCAAATCGAAGAGCAAATTATTGAAGTTGTTGATTTTGTTGATAAAATTATGAGTACTTTTGGCTTTGAATACAAAATGATGATAAGTACAAAACCAGAGAAAGCAGTAGGCGATGCAGAAGTTTGGGAAAAATCAGAAGCAGCACTTATCGCAGCGATGGAAGCACATAACCTTGCATATACTATAGATGAAGGTGGTGGTGCTTTTTATGGTCCTAAGATTGACATTAAAATCTTAGATGCTATTGGGCGTGAGTGGCAGTGTGGGACAATTCAACTCGATAATAATCTTCCTGAGCGTTTTGAGCTTGAATATAATGGTGAAGACAATGAAAAAATTCAGCCAGTGATGATTCACCGTGCGATTTTAGGTTCATTTGAACGCTTTATTGGGATTTTAACTGAGCATTATGCAGGTGAATTTCCTATGTTTATTGCACCAACACAAGTGGCTATTGTTCCAGTTGCAGAGTCACATAAAGAATATGCTAAGCTTTTATCCGATAAACTTATTGATATAAATGCCGATAGTGAAATATATGCGAAGAATGATTCTTTAAACAAAAGAATTAGAATAGCAGAAAAAACACGTGTTCCTATGATAGTAGTCCTTGGAGATGAAGAGATAGAAAACAAAACTGTGGCAATTCGCGATAGAAGAACTAGAGAGCAATATAATTTAAGCGAAGAGGAATTCCTTCAGCTTATACAAACTAAAGTAAATGAGGTAAATTTTTGAGTAAAAATAAAGACCGCGTCATCATGAATGATGACATCCGTGTAACAGAATTAAGATGTAATGTAGATGGAGCAGAACCACTAGGAATCGTTTCTACTGATGATGCTATGACGAAAGCAAATGAATTAGGGTTAGATTTAGTACTAATTGCTCCAAATGCAAAGCCACCTGTTGCAAAAATCATGGACTATGGTAAATATAGATACCAAGAAGAGAAAAAACTAAAAGAACAACGTAAAAATCAAGTGAAGATTGTTGTTAAAGAGATTAAACTTTCAGTAAAAATTGCTGAAAATGATATGAACTTTAAAGTAAAACATGCAAGAGAATTTCTTGAAAAAGGTTTTCATGTGAAATTTAGAGTCTTTTTACGTGGTCGTGAAATGGCGACTCCTCAAGCAGGAAAAGATGTTCTTCTCCGTGTTTGGCCTATGGTTGAAGATATAGGTGTAATGGAAAAACCACCAAAATTTGAAGGACGCTACTATAATATGTATGTAGTTCCACAAAAATAATTAGTTAAGCCCTCGCTTAACTAATTTTCTACTTCCCTTCCTTTTTTAAGATAATAACACATTCAAAACTTCTAATATTTTCTTTATTATAATATCTAGCTATGATATATATAAAATATTAATATATTTTATTGTAAAATCCGAAATTATAATTATAATAAGGATGATTTATGATAAGAAGAATGCCTTGGTGGCTAGGTGCAGTGATGATGGCACTGCTTTTACTGTTTACTTTTTCAACGTTTGGTGCTGATAGACCTTTAGGTGCATCAACTTATGTACCCTATTTTTCAGGAATACTTTTTAATTTGAGTCCAGAAAAATACCCTTACTTAAAAGAGGTTCATTTTGCTGGTGCATGGGAAGGTGTTATGCTTTTAGGTGCACTCGCTGGTGGTTTTTTAACATCTGTGTTTATTACAAAAAGTTTTCGTTTTAGTATTGTTCCGAGTGGATGGAAAAAATACAAAAATAGTTCTGTAATCTCAAGATTAGTTTGGAGTTTCGTGAGTGGTTTTTTCTTGATTATCGGGGCAAGACTTGCTGGAGGGTGTACAAGTGGACACTTTTTGAGCGGTATGGCTCAAACGGCACTCAGTAGCATACTTTTTGGGGCTGTTGTCCTTGCTAGTGTCATGATAACAGGAAAAATATTTTATAAAAGTGAGGCAAACTAATGATAGAAAGAATACTCAATATGTTCACAACAGTCTCAAATGAGTCACATGGCTCTTTACTTGTTGTACTCCTTATAGGTGTTGTATTTGGTGGAATTATCCAATATACACGGATAGATAAGTTTGAAAAAATTGCAGGTTTTGCAATGCTTCGAGACACTACGATTGTAAAACTACTTTTTTTAGCGATAGGACTTGCTTCTATTGGGCTTTATTTTATGATTCAAGCAGGCTATGCTTCGTATCATCCAAAACCTCTTATTTTAGGCGGTATCATAGTTGGTGGTATACTTTTTGGTGCATCTATGGCTATTATGGGAAAATGTCCAGGTACGGGTCCGGTCTCTATTGCAGAAGGGCGTGTTGATGTACTTGTGGGTGCTATTGGTGGTATCTTAGGTGGTCTTGTTTTTACTGTTTATTATGATTTTTTTCATAAAATAATGGGAGAAAGTTTAGGAAAAATCACTTTGTTTGATTATTTTCATGGACATGAAACAGCTTTGATTTTAGTGTTTGGAATTTTTCTTTCGATTGTGAGTTTTTTGATTCCTCTCAAACAAGAATTTGACGAAGCAGATTTAGAACAACTCAAAAACTAAATATTTATCATGCATTATGCATGATAAACTTTACTGAACGATTTTCGCTTTAATCTCATCCTCACTCATAGAGGCACTTACATATTTAATAACAACAACATTTTCAGTTTCATTAATAAACCATTCTGCAATATTTTCATGTTCAAGCAGTGTTAATTTATCCATATCTACTTCACTTGTTTTGATATAAAGATGCGAATGTTTGATAGGGTTTTGAAGTTTCATCGCTGTCCAAACAAGCCAAAGAACAATGACAACAGCAACGATACTCACGAGTGTTTCTCTATCACTAATATCTAAAAAGAGTCCTGCAAATGTTCCCCCTATAAAGGTAAAGAAGTATGCAGCAGAGTTAGAGATACCAAGAGCTGCTCCTTTTTGATGGACACGTGCAAACTTACTAATCATAGATTGTACAAGTGGCTCCATCATGTTAAATCCAACAAAAAATAAAACAACACCGACAACAAAGATTGTGCTTGAAGTTGTGTAACCCATAATAAGAAACGAAGCTAAGAAAAGGACAATAGATACTAAAAAGATTTGTTTAGGAATATTTTTCTTTTCACCGAGAATAGCCGCGGGTGCCATTGCTAAAAACCCTGCTATCATTGCGGGAACATATGCCATCCAAAGGTCAGATTTCGCCCAGTTAAAACCATACTCTGGCTTTGTTAAAAGGATAGGAATAAGCACAAATGCCATCGTCATGAGACCTTTTTGCATAGCATTTATAACAATCATATTTAAAAGATTATTATCTTTGAGTATATCCATAGTCGTTACTTTCCCATGGTAAATATGCTTAATCTTTGGAGGGGTAGGTACCTTTGTAAAAAGAATTATAATCGAAAGGACTGCTAAACCTGCAGTGATAAAGAAAATAGTACTGATACCAAAAGAAGAGGCAAGCACAGGTCCAAGTACCATTGCAAAAGCAAAACTCATAGCGATAAAACCGCCCATCATTGCCATTGCTTTTCCACGCACTTCTTCTTCAACAACATCTGCAATCATGGCAGGAATAACCGAACCAATAGCCCCAGCTCCTTGTAAGAAACGACCTAGCATTAACATATAGATGTCAGTAGAGTAAGCAGATATAAGTGAACCAACTAAGAAAATAAGTAATCCTATAAGAATGGTTGGTTTTCGTCCAAACTTATCACTCATCGTTCCAAAAGGAACTTGAAAAATTGCTTGAGTTAGGGCATACCCCCCAACAACAACACCGACAAGAAAAGGTGTAGCACCCTCTAAATCAAGTGCATAAACGGAAAGAACAGGTAAAACTAAAAACAGACCCAAAAATCTCAAAAATAAGATTGAAGATAAGGGTAATACTTTTTTCATCATTTGTAAAGCCTTTATAGTATAATTGCGGGATTATACTACAAATACTTTACACAAGGATTTAAAATTGAGATTAGTTTTAGCAACATCCAATAAGGGAAAAGTGAGAGAAATAAAAGCTCTCTGTGAAGATTATGAGGTCATTCCTTATACTGAATTGATAGATGAATTTGAGATAGTTGAAGATGGCGATACTTTTCAAGCCAATGCCCTCATTAAAGCAGAGGCTGTTTTTGCGGCTCTTGAAGATAAAAATGTGATTGTCATTGCGGATGATAGTGGGATTAGTGTTGATGTTTTAGACGGTGTACCAGGTATATATAGTGCGAGATATGCGGGTGAAGATGCCAATGATGTTGATAATCTCAAGAAACTTATGCAAGCTATTGCAAACAAAGGTGTCAGTAGTTCCCCTGCATTTTATACGGCAGCCATTGCCATAGTAACACCAAACACAAAAAGAACAGTGCATGGCTGGATGCATGGAACGGCACTCAGTAGTGCAAGAGGGGAGGGTGGTTTTGGTTATGACCCAATGTTCGTACCTCTAGGATATGAACAAACATTGGGGGAACTCTCTGATGATGTAAAGAAAAAACTCTCACACCGTTCACAAGCTTTAAGTCTTGTAAAAAGAGTTTTACAAACACTTTAGTTAAAAAGTAGTAGTAAAATCACACCAAAAAGTATGCGGTAGATACCAAATGCAACAAAAGTGAAAGTATCTAAAAACTTTAAAAAGAGTTTAATAGTAATCAAGGCGACAACAAACGCAACGATAAAGCCTATGCCTAAATTGAGAAGATTGGCACCGCTAAATTCATGATAGTGCTTGAGTATATCATGGGCAGTGACCGCACTCATCACAGGAAATGCAAGTAAGAAACTAAATTCGGCACTTGCTTTTCTACTGAGTCCTACAAGTAAAGCACCGATGATGGTAGAACCCGCACGCGAAGTTCCCGGAATAAGTGCAAAAACTTGTGCAAAACCAATGACAAGGGATTGTTTAAGTGTCACATCTTCAACATCATTTGTAGAATGCTTCCCTTCTTGAATAAAATATTTTTCTACAATTAAAAAGACAATTCCCCCTACGATAAACATAATAGCAACGATATTGATACTAAAAAGTTCTTTGACCTGATGGGAAAATGCAAAACCAAATGCACCTATGGGTAAAAATGCAATAAAAACTTTGACCCAAAGGTTGATTTTACTGAGTGTAAATTTGTCACGGTAGGTGAAAAAAACGGCAACAATAGCGGCAAACTGAATGATAACTTCATAGGCTTTGGTAACAGCTGTTTGGTCTATACCTAAAAAATGGCTTGCTACGATAAGGTGTCCAGTAGAAGAGATAGGTAAAAACTCGGTAAAACCTTCGATAGTACCTAAAAGAATTGAGTCAAATAGAGTCATAATGTTCCTTGAATAAATTTTTGAAAGACAATTTAATATAAAATTATATTTTACTGTGATAAACTAAGCACATTGAAATTTTACCATAAAAAGAGCAAGTATGAATGTATTGATAGTAGATGATAGTAAGATAGTTCGCCGTGTTTTAACAAACACAATGAAGCGTTATTTTAAAGCGCCAACATGGAATGAGTTAAATCTGTTTGAGGCTGAAGATGGCAACGAAGCAATGGATGTTATGAAAAGAGAGAAAGTAGATATCATGTTACTCGATTGGAATATGCCAAATATGACTGGTCCTGAAGTAGTTGAAGCGGTGCGTGCAAACAAAGAGTGGAATAAAACTCGCATCGTTATGGCAACAACAGAAGGTTCTAAAGCAAGTGTTTTGGCGATGATAAAAAAAGGAGCAAATGGCTATATGGTAAAACCATTCCAAGAAGATGCCATTTTTAAAACACTTGATACAATTACTGCAAGAATGCAAAAGTAAGATTTTTTCGATATAATACGAGGTTTTTATAAAAATGTGGTGTAAACCCAATAAACAATTAATCTCGTAGGAAAATTTATATGTTACTTTTTACTCCTGGTCCAACTTCTGTTCCACAAAATGTTAGAAACGCAATGAGCGATGAAACTATGCACCATCGTACACCTGAATTTGAAGCTATATTTGAAAAAACACGTACCCATCTTTTCAAGCTTTTTAAAACGGATGAGGTTATTATGCTTGCTTCTTCTGGGACAGGTGCTATGGAAGCCGCTGTTATCAATCTCTGCCACAATACGCTTCTAAGTATTAACTCTGGAAAGTTTGGCGAACGTTTTGGTAAAATAGCACGCGCTCATAGTCTCAATAGTATTGAGATAAAAAATGAGTGGGATACACCTGCAACAGTAGAAGAGGTTGAATCTGCTCTAACACAAAACCCTAAAATTGATGCGATTGCAATTCAGATTAGTGAAAGTGCTGGTGGACTTCGCCATTCAGTTGAAGCTATTGCAGCCGCAGCTAAAAAAATCAATCCTGAGATAATGATTATTGCTGATGGTATCACAGCAGTAGGTGTTGAAGCGATTGATGTAACAAATATAGATGCACTGTTAGCGGGAAGCCAAAAGGCCCTTATGCTTCCTCCGGGGCTCTCTCTTTTAGGGCTTTCAAACGCAGCGATAGAGAAAACAGGAAGTGGTAAAGGGTATTATCTAAACCTTGCAAGCGAGATTAAAAAGCAAAAAGAAAACACCACAGCATACACAGCAGCCACAACACTCATTATAGGACTTTTAGAAGTTTTAGAGACGATTGAAGCGGAGGGTGGGGTGGATGCACTTTATGCAAAAACTGCCCTACGAGCAGAGGCTGTGAGAGAGGCTTTAAAAGCTTTAGGACTGCATATATACCCTAAAAATCCAGCATTATCTATGACAACTATCGATGATGAAAATGCAAGTGAGATTAGAAAACTTTTAAAAGAAGCTTATGGTGTCAATGTCGCAGGTGGGCAAGACCATCTCAAAGGTAAGATTTTCCGTATCAATCAAATGGGATTAATCCATGATTATGAAATGTCTTGGGTTGTCAATGCAGTAGAATTAGCACTCGATAAACTGGGTCGCCGTACTTATGATGGTACAGCCAACAAAATATTTAATGAAATTACTTTTCAAATCGGAAACTAGATGATATTAGAACATGAAATTCCAAATGGTTCCAAACTCTATTTTGGAGAATCTGCAAAAATCAAACGCAAGATAGAAAATATTGCAAGTGAAATCTTGAGTGATGAGGGTTTTCTTGAGATAGTTACACCGATATTCTCATACCACCAACATTTAAGTATTGGCGATGAGAAAAAACTTATTCGTGTGAATGATGCAAAAAATAATGCACTCTCTTTACGTGCTGATTCGACGATAGATGTTGTGCGTATTATAGAAAAGCGTTTAGGTGCAAATAGCTCTCAGAAAAAGTGGTTTTACATACAGCCTGTTGTTTCTTACCCTACGACGGAACAGTATCAAGTAGGTGTTGAGTTCTTAGGTGAAAAGAAATTATCTTCGGTTTTGCGTTTAGCAACGAGTATTTTTGATAAGTTAGATGTGAAACCATTGATTCAAATCTCAAATATTAAAATTCCAGAAATTTTAGCAGAGATGTTTGAATCATTAAATATAGAAGATTTTAGACATATAAATATAGATAAATTTATCAACTTAAAAGTAGAATGGCTTACAAAGCTTGTCTATCTACAGTATGTTGAACAAATTGATGAAGTCATAGCCATCGCACCAGAAGTGATACAGACTGAACTTTTAAAGATAAAAGATTTATGCACAGATAGTGAGTGTAAAAATGCAGTGATAGCACCACTTTACTATGCAAAAATGCTTTACTATGATGAACTATTCTTTCGAGTGATTCAAGATAATGAAGTATTTGCTCGTGGTGGAAGATACAAAAATGAGAACTTAACATCCGTTGGGTTTGCAATATACACAGATGCACTCTGTGAAGAATTAACAAAGTAATAGGAAATAAAATGCAAGCAGATTTAATTGTTGGAATCCAATGGGGTGATGAAGGAAAGGGAAAAATAGTCGATAGACTCGCTACAAAGTATGATATGGTATGTCGCTCACAAGGCGGACATAATGCTGGGCATACGATTTGGGTTGATGGTGTAAAATATGCACTTCACCTTATCCCTTCTGGTGTTTTAAATCCTGAAGCTATCAATGTCATAGGCAATGGTGTAGTTGTTTCACCATCTTCTATCATCGAAGAGATGGAGCAGTTTGAAGGACTTGAAGGTCGCTTATATATCTCAGATAAAGCACACTTAAATCTTTCTTATCATGCACAGATTGACCAAGCCAAAGAAAAACTCAAAGGTGATAAAGCGATAGGTACAACTGGAAAGGGCATAGGACCTGCATATAGTGATAAAATTAATCGTATTGGCCATCGTGTGGGAGAGCTTTTAAATCCTGAAGCACTTTGTGAAACTATCTTAGAATATTTTGCACAAAATAAACCTATATTTGATGTTATGGATTTAGAAGCACCTACAAAAGAGGCACTACTTGCAGAACTTATAGAGTACAAAGAAAAATTGGGTGCTTTTATTACCGACACAACACAGATGGTTTGGAAAGCGCTTGATGAAGAGAACAAAAGAGTTTTACTTGAAGGGGCGCAAGGGACAATGCTTGACATTGATCATGGAACATACCCTTACGTGACATCTTCAGCAACTGTAAGTGCAGGAGCTTGTACAGGACTCGGGATTAATCCTAAAGACATTGGAAAAGTGACAGGAATTGTTAAGGCATACTGTACTCGTGTTGGTAATGGACCTTTCCCATCAGAAGATTTGGGTGAAGATGGTAAGCGTTTAGGAGAACAAGGGCATGAGTTTGGGACAACTACAGGGCGCGCTCGTCGCTGTGGTTGGTTTGATGCTGTGGCAACTCGTTATGCTTCTCGTTTGAATGGCTGTGATGAACTTGCACTGATGAAACTTGATGTTTTAGATGGTTTTGATGAAGTAAAAGTTTGTGTTGCCTATGAATACAATGGAAAAGAGATAGATTATCTTCCAGCAGATTTAGAAAATGTGACACCAATTTATAAAACATTTCAAGGCTGGGATAACTCTGTAGGTGCGAGAAAACTTGAAGATTTACCACAATCTGCACAAGATTATGTTAAAATTATTGAAGAAATTAGTAAAACAAAAGTAGGTATTATTTCTACTTCACCTGAGAGAGATGATACTATCATACTCTAAGATATAAGGTTTTTTCATGAACACTCGTTTTAGTTCTCTTGTAAAAATTAAAAAGAGTGATATGCAAAAAAAAGAGCGTTCTCTTCAGAGTGCAAATGCTACTTTACAGACCGCATTAAAAGCACTCGAACTCTCTCAAAATGCTATCTATGACATACAATCACCAACAAAAGGTTTTATGTCTGGATTTTTACAAACACGAACACTTCTCGAATCAAGCCGACATCTCATCCAGCACAATCAAGAATGGACAGAATTTGCACAAAATCAAGTGAATATAGCCAAAGAAGAACTCAAAAAGTCTATGATTGAGTATGAAAAATTTAATTATCTTGAGCTAGAAGAGATAAAAAAAGTACTGAATGAAAAAAGACTTGAAGAAGCAAAATCTTTAGATGAAGTCGCTCTTTTGACACATCAAAGAAAAAGTAAAAAAGCGAGTAGTAGATGAAAATAGTTTTTTTGATGTTGGTACTGTATAACTCTTTATTTGCCATGCAAAAAAGTGACAAGCTTTTTGAGTGTACAGAGATTTTTCAAGAGAGAAAAAGTGAACTTCTCGTAGAACTTGAACGCATAGATGAGCAAACACAGGCACTTGATGCTTTAAAAACAGCCACAGAATCATTACTCAAAGATAAAAAAGCAAAACTGAGTATCAAAGAAGAAGCTGTCGATAAAAAGCTCGCAGAAGTGGATGCGAGAAGTGCAAAAATAAAGAAAATGCTTGAAGAAAATAGACAAATTTTAAAAGACTTAAAAAATACAAAGATGAGTAAAATCGCACAAACATTTGCAAAAATGAAAGCAGGGGCTTCATCAAATATCCTTTCAGATATGAAAAAAGAGGATGCTGTTAGCATTTTACAAGCTTTGAAACCAAAAATTGTTGGACAGATTTTAAGTAAAATGGATGCGAAGAAAGCATCAGAACTTACGATACTTTTAGCAAAATAATCAAACTTTTACCTTCTTTATAGTAAAATGTCCTAATTTAATAAAATTCAGACAAGGTCTATACCCATGAAACTCTCTCATAAAAGTATCCCGCATATTGCTAACAAGATTGCGATAGAATTAAATAAAAGTGGTGTTGTCTCAATGACAAAAGGTCTTGAAGCTGTTATGGATGAGGCTGAAAAGATTTTGACAGCAAGTGTCACACAAGAGATGGCTCTTGAAGAAAAAGTCCATGAAATATGTGAAGCAAACGAAGAAGAGATAGAGTTTATGTTAGCAGATGAACGTCAACTCTTTTTTATGATTAAAAAGAAACTCGCTCCAGAATTTAATGTCATTTTAAATTATGAAGAAAGATATTCTGATATTGCACATAAGATTTTAGATGAACTCTATGAAGAAGATTTAATCCATTTTGATGTGACAGAAAATCGTATTAAAAATATTATTTACAATGCAATCACGGCATTTATGGCAGATAGTTCAGAGATAGAAGATGCAGTAATGGATAAAATTCACTCGTATAAACGCAAGTTTATCCCAGGAACTGATGAATTTGAGATTTTATTTGAAAAATTATATCGTGAAGAACTGACAAAAAGAGGTATGGAGTAAAATATGAACACACAAAAAGAAAAAGTTTATATCTATTTGGAAAATGGTACTTATTTGGTAGCAAATAGTTTTGGAGCCAAAGGGACAAGTGTTGGCGAGATAGTATTTAACACTTCAATGAGTGGTTATCAAGAGATTATGTCTGATCCTTCTTATGCTGGACAATTTGTAACATTTACGATGCCTGAAATTGGAAATGTTGGTGTCAATAAACAAGATATGGAAAGCTTAAAAGCACATGCAAAAGGGATGATTGTTAGAAACTATCAAGAACGCTACTCAAATTTTAGAGCAGAAGGCTCACTCGCAGACTTTTTAGGTGAAAACAATATCTTAGGTATTTGTGATATTGATACACGTTACCTTACAAAAATGCTTCGTAGTGAAGGTGCTATGATGATGATAGCCTCAACAGAGATTAGTGATAAAGAAGCATTAAAAGAAGCTTTAGAAAAAGCACCTCGCATCGAAGATATTAATTACATAGAAGAAGTGAGTACGAAAGAGGCATATATTCATACAAGTGCGACATTCGATGATACACTTTTTGAGTACAAAAATGCATCAGAAGTTGAAGCAAAAATCGCTGTGGTAGACTTTGGTGTAAAACGCAATATCTTAAACGAAATAGTGAATGCTGGCATAGCAGCTGAAGTGATTCCTAGTGATTTTATCGCAGAAGATTTGATAGAAAAATACAGTGCAGGTCTTATTGATGGTGTCTTTTTATCTAATGGTCCAGGAGATCCTCTTGTACTGAAAAAAGAGCAAGCACAGATTAAAAAACTAATCGCTGCCAAAATTCCTATGTTTGGTATCTGCTTAGGGCATCAGCTCCTTTCTATTTCTCATGGTTATGATACTTATAAACTCAAATTTGGTCATCATGGTGGGAATCATCCTGTCAAAAATGAAGTGACAGGTCTGGTAGAAATTACCGCACAAAACCATAACTATAATGTTCCAGATAACATAATAGAAATCGCAGAAGTTACCCATAGTAACCTTTTTGACAATACCATTGAAGGTTTAAAATACAAAGATGAGCCAATCTTTTCTGTGCAACATCATCCAGAAGCAAGTCCTGGACCAAAAGAGAGTGCTTATATCTTTGAAACTTTTAAAAATTTAGTGAAAGAACAGAGAAAATCACTTTAGCTTACTTATCTCAAAAAAGAGAACAAAGAGTTACTAAATGCTATGGAAAGAGCTAATAATAAAAATTAAGTTCGCTTATCTCGTTATTTAAGGTTTACCAAATAGAATTATAGATACAATTTATAAGCTAAAAATTTAGTTTAAGTTAGAGTTTATATTTATACTAAGTTTTTATGAATCTTATTTGAGGAGTCTATATGGAAAATCGTTTTAAAGACCGTCCATTAGAGTATGACTATTCAGTTACAAAACTGTTTATGTGGGCCACAATAGTATTAGGTATTGTGGGTATGCTGGTCGGTGTCATTATTGCTTGGGAATTAGCATTTCCTGCCGTAAATACAATGTTTGGGAGTGCGATAGCTGAGTATACTAACTTTAGCCGCTTGCGACCTTTACATACAAATGCTGTTGCCTATGGGTTTACACTAAGTGGAGTTTGGGCTTCATGGTACTATATAGGACAACGTGTTCTTAAAGTGTCTATGGCAGAATCTAAATTCTTAATGTTTATAGGAAAAGCACACTTTTACATCTATGCTGTAGCTGTAGTTGGTGTTGTTGTATCACTATTATTAGGATATACAACTTCTAAAGAGTATGCTGAACTTGAATGGCCAATGGATATTGGTATCGTTGTTATTTGGGTACTTTGGGGTATTAGCATTGCAGGTTTAATTGGTATTAGACGTGAAAAGGCTATTTATATTTCTATTTGGTATTTCATCGCAACATTCTTAGCTATTGCAATGTTATACATATTTAATGATATGGAAATTCCTACATACTTCGCATCTGGTGGTATTGGAAATTGGTTCCACTCAGTATCTATGTATTCAGGGTCTAATGATGCTATGGTTCAATGGTGGTTTGGTCACAATGCTGTTGCATTTGTATTTACTACACCAATTATTGCACTTATTTACTACTTTTTACCAAAAGAGTCTGGACAAGCGGTTTATTCATATAAATTGTCTTTACTTTCATTTTGGGGTTTAATGTTTGTATACCTTTGGGCTGGTGGACACCATGTTCTTTACTCTACTGTTCCTGACTGGGTTCAAACAATGGGTTCTGTTTTCTCAATCGTTCTTATCTTACCATCTTGGGGTTCTGCGATTAATATGCTTCTTACAATGAAAGGTGAGTGGCAACAAGTAGCTTCATCTCCATTGATTAAGTTTATGGTTCTTGGTTCAACATTCTATATGTTCTCAACACTAGAAGGTCCTGTTCAAGCTATCAAATCTGTAAATGCTATTGCACACTTTACTGACTGGATTGTTGGTCACGTTCATGATGGTGTACTTGGTTGGGTTGCATTTATGATTATCGCAGCACTTTACCATATGGCTCCGCGTGTATTTAAACGTGAGATTTACTCTAAATCTCTTATGAGTACACAATTTTGGATTCAAACATTAGGTATCGTTCTTTACTTTACTTCTATGTGGATTGCAGGAATTACACAAGGTATGATGTGGCGTGCGCATGATGAGTTTGGTAACTTAGCTTACTCATTTATTGATACTGTTACAGTATTACATCCTTATTATACACTTCGTGCTATTGGTGGTACTTTATACCTAATCGGATTTATTATGTTTGCTTATAACATCTTTAAAACTATGTCTGCTCGTCCTGTTGAAGAAGATGAGTTAGTTAATGCATCGCCTATGGGCGCTTAAGAGAAGGGGGTTATTATGTTTCATTGGTTAGAAAAACATCCGTTCTTCTTTTCTGTACTTGTATTCGCTGTTGTTGCTTTCGCCGGACTTATAGAAATTGTGCCATCATTTGCACAACAGTCTCGTCCTGTAATCGGAACTAAACCATATACTACACTCCAGCTTACTGGTCGTCAAGTATATATTAAGAATGGTTGTAATACTTGTCATTCACAACTTATTCGTCCATTCAAATCAGAAACTGACCGTTATGGTCACTATTCTGTAAGTGGTGAGTATGCATATGACAGACCATTCCTTTGGGGTTCTAAAAGAACAGGTCCAGATTTAATGCGTGTTGGAAACTATAGAACGACTGACTGGCATGAAAATCACATGAAAGATCCAGCTTCAGTTGTTCCTGGTTCACTCATGCCTAAATATACTTGGCTTTATAAAAACGTAGCTGATGTTGATACTGCATATGCAGAACAATTAACAGTACAACGCTTTTTTGATGTACCTTATAATAAACCACTTCCTATGAAAGATGGTTCAAAAGAAACTGTAAAACTTGCGGCTACTTTAGCAGGTGCAAGAGCAGAAGCTTTAGCAGATGCAAAACTAATTACAGCTAATATGAAAGATCAAGATGTTAAAGATATGGTTAAAGAAGGAAAGATTCCAGAAATCGTTGCTTTAATAGCATATTTGAACAGTCTTAAATAAAAGGGAATCATAGTGAATATCGCTGAATTACAGACTTATGGTTATGTCGCTGCAATGGGTATTTTGGTAGTTGTATCTTATGGATATATCTACCATCTATACACGAAAAGAAAAGATGCTGACGGACGTGATTATGAAGAGTATGGTGATCTAGCTTTAAAAGATGACATTACTGATACACCAATATCAGCAATGTCTAAAAAATAGGAGAGATATATGAATAAGATTTATCTTTGGGGTGTAATTATTACGGCAGTAATGCTCGGTTTTACTTACATGTCAGTTCTTGGATCAAAAGGTGGTCTAAACGGTGATATAATAAATATCTTAACCGTTGCAGCGGCAGCCGCACTTGTTATAATTACAATTTTTGTTGTTATTAAGTATGTTCGTCAAATGCAAGTAGATACTGCAACTGGTGAATTAGCAGAAGAAAGCTGGGATGGCATTGGTGAGTATAAAAACAATGTTCCTTTTGGTTGGGCTATTATATTTTTAGGAACAATGGTTTGGGCAACATGGTACTTCGTTATCGGTTATCCAGTAAATGCTTTTTCTCAGATTGGTCAATACAATGAAGAAGTTGCAGTACAAAATAAAAAATTTGAAGCAAAATATGCATCAATTACAGGTGATAGACTTGTTGAGATGGGTGAATCAGTATTTTTAGCTGAGTGTGCTGTATGTCATGGTATTTCTGCTGATGGTAATGATGGTGCAGCAGCAAACTTAAACCAAAGACTTGAAGTTAAAACTGTAAAACATGTCATAGAACATGGTTCAAAAAACAATTTACTCTATGCTGGAAGTGAAATGCCAGATAGAAATGGATTGATGAATGCAAACAAAAACTATGCACCTATTACTGATGCAGAGATTGATACTGTTGCTTCTTATGTGGCAAATGGAATGACTGGACCAGGTGCAGATGTATTTGCTGGTGTTTGTTCTTCATGTCACGGAACAGATGGTAAAGGTATTGATGGTGTTGCACCAAATATTGCAGAATTTACACCTGCTTTTGTTGTTAATATTTTAAATCATGGTAAAAAAGGTGTAATTGGTACTATGCCTAAGCTTGATAAACTTAACAAAAAACAAAAAGAAGCAGTTGGTGCATATGTTACCAGCTTAAGCAAATAAGGAGCGAAGTATGAACGAAAATAGAAATGTATTTGCTGTTGACGGAGCTGGGGGATTTATTGTTGCTGTAGTTATTTTGTTAAGTGCCGTAGCATTTTTGACATATAAAGCTATAGTAGTGCAAACTGCAAATTCGGCTAATTTTTATAAAATTCAAGATGAAACATCTATTCAAAGAATTAGTACCGACAATGCAAAACACATTGTTGATGTGAAGTAAGGAATATAAAATGGAAAAAATTATTACAGTAGGTCTTGTACTTCTGGCGGTATTTACTCTTTATGTTGCAGTCACTCCTTCGATGCACTTAATCGTAGTATAGGGAAGTTTCATTGAAATTTTCACGAGGGCTTGCGGCCCTCATCTTCATCATATCGTTTCAATCACAATTAATGGCGAAATATTTATATAAAGATGATATTATTCATAATCCTCGTTTTGCAAAAGAGGTAGAGGTATTAGGAAGTGAACTGTTTGCAAAGACAGGTATTTCTCTAAAACTTATAATGCTTAGAGAATTGCCAAATAAGAGTTCAATTACAGATTATGAAAATAAGATTTTAAAAAACTTTCATGAACCAACAATCTTGATGACCTTTGTAGAGTTAAACTCAAAAGTAGATATCATGGCAAATGATAAATCTTTATATAAATATTTTAACAAAAAACAAGTCTTAAGTCCTGTTGCATCAACGGCACAAGCTGTGGCTATGGCAATTATATTTGCTCGTAGCTGGGATGATTTTAAGCAGATGAGTGGTGACTCAGGGGGAACTATCTTACCTCTTTTAGGTAATAAAGCAAAGAAAGGTGAACTCTTAGGAAAATACTCTGGAGCAATGTTCAATGGCTATTATGATGTTGCATCACAGATTGCAGATGCAAAGGGTTTAGAGCTAGAGCATGCCTCATCAAATGCTAATCAAGATATGATATTTGGATTTAAGATACTTTTTTATGGTTTCTTACTTTATGCCTTGTATCTATATATAAAAAATAAAAAAGAGATGAAAAGGAGATTGAATGAAAATAAGTCCTAAAATTTGGCCTTATTCTATAGGATTTTCAATTATTGCAGTTTTTGGTTTTTGTGTGGCAACAGTTTTTGTTGTTGAGAGTGCAAACATACAAGAATCAAATACCTATATGACGAAGTACCAGGAAGCTGAACTCAATGCAAATCATTATATTAAAAATAGAATTGCATTTGATAAAAAATATAAGATTACTTATGTTCCAAAAATGCTCAAAGAAGAATCAACTCTTGCCTTTAAGGTAAGTGATTTATCTGGAAAGATTGTGAAAAATGCGAAATTAACACTTCTTGTTTCTCGCCCTGAAACACATGTGTATGACCAGAAACTCCAGAGTGAAGTTTTAAAAGATGGCAATTATATTGTCCAAAATGTAAAGTTTGCGAAAAAAGGTCTTTGGGATATCATTGTTAAAGTAGAAGTGGGTAAATATAGTCGATTTTATAATATAAGAGTAGATACAAGAAACAAAATATTTACAGAGCAATAAGAAACAATGGATGAATTAACCATTGTTCTTCCCTCTGCTCGAGCTATTCGCTACGAGCAGTTACACTCCGATAGAGAAATCTCTTTTTTACCAAATTATCTTACAATGCATGAGTTTATTACAAATCTTTGTTTCGTAGAAGATTTTAAAACTATTGATGAAGATAGCCGTATCCTCTTACTCCTTGAAGCTTCAGACTTTTCTGCATTTTCTGCCCTACAAATAGAGAGAAACTTCTTTACCTTTACAAAGAATAGTACCTATATCTTTAAGTTTTTTCAAGAGTTAAGTGCGGAACTTTATGCCATAGAAGACTTAGAGAGTGCCGATAGGTATGCTGAGTATGAAGAGCATATTAGTATACTGAGAGAACTTTATAAGCGCTATGAAAAACTCTGTTTAGAGCAAAAGGTTTTAGATAGGATTTTTTTACCTAAGCTTTATACTTTTAACACCTTTTATGCACAACAGCATACAAAAGTACTTATCAAAGTAGATGGACATTTAACCAAGTTTGAATTAGAACTTTTAGAACAAGCTTGTTACCATATGCAGGTTGAATTGCTTTTTACAACAACACCATACAATCAAAAAATGCAAACATTTTTGAGTGATTTTAATCTTCAAGAGGGCTATGTGTATAAACTTTCATTGAATGACAAAAGTATCATTAGCCAAGAAAAAACTCTAGTAAATCAAAATATTTCGAGTGAAAGTTTAAGTGAGTCACTCTTACAAGTTGCATTTGTTCATAAAAAAGTATATGATTTTGTCCAAAAGGGCTATAAACCTGAAAAAATTGCAGTCATTTTACCTGATGAATCTTTTGCACAAATACTCAGAAGTTTTGATACCAAGGGAAATTATAACTTTGCGATGGGTGAGCCATTTGTAAATTCACAACTTTATAATACTTTGAGTGCAAGTATCAAAGTCATAGACCAAAAATCACAAGAGAATTATCATCGAGTACAAAGAGTTGGGGAGAGTGTCTACCTGAAACTCCTTAGTATCTATAGTAAATCTTTACAAGAAGTTGATTTTCTTGCATTTTTAGAAGATTTGAGTAGTGAATTTAGCAACAAACGAGAAGTGAAAATTTTTCTTGAAGAGGTGCATAAATTTAAAAATATACTCACTTCTGTGCAAGAGATGAGTTTAAAATCTTTAATGAGTCTTTTTATGTCCCGTTTAGCTTCGAGAAGTTTAGATGATATTCGTGGTGGAAAGGTTACTGTTATGGGAGTTTTAGAAACCCGTTCGGTGAAATTTGATGGTGTTATCATTGTTGATTTTAATGATAAAAATGTACCAAAACGCAGCGATAAAGATATGTTCTTAAATACTCAAATTCGAGAAAATGCGAACCTTCCCACTATGAGTGATAGAGAGAACTTGCAAAAACACTATTATACGATGCTCATTAATAATGCAAAAGAAGTCGCACTTACTTATGTAGATTCAAGTGAAAGCAGTGCTTCACGGTTTTTAAAGCAACTGCATATACAAACAAACAATAGATATGATGAAGTGGATTATGCCCATCTTCTCTTTAGCCAAAAAAGAGCAAAACGAGTAGAAGAAAAAGAGATACAACTCCCTTATAGTTTTAGGGATGTAAAACTCTCAAACACAAGACTCAAAACTTTCTTAACGTGTAAACGCAAGTACTACCATGCCTATGTAGGACACCTTCGAGGGCATGAAATACCAAAAGATATGCCACAAGAGCATGAAGTTGGCAATGCTGTGCATTTGGCATTAAAAGAACTTTATACCAAATGCAATGCGTATGACAATGTCAAAGCACTTCAAAATGATTTATCAAAAGAGTTGGATGCACAAAAGGGGAGTAGTGAGCTTGATAGTTATCTCATTGCCTTACAAAAAAGACGGCTTGAAGCATTTTGTGAAGTAGAGATTGATCGATTTGCACAAGGCTGGGAAGTGTGGAAGTGCGAAGAGAGTTTTGAAGTTGAGTTTGCAGGCATGAAGCTTATCGGTCAAATCGATAGAATCGATAAACGCCATCATGAGATACAAGTGCTTGACTATAAAACAGGAAGCTACACACTTTACAATAAAAACAATTTTACAGAAGCGACAGACTTTCAGCTTGAATTTTACTATCTTTTAGCAGGGGGACTGGGCAATGTGTCATGTGGCTTTTATGATTTAAAAGAGTCACAAATAATTCCAGAGAGTTTTTTACAAGAAAAATTAGCCATCTTGGAGTCTAATATCAAAGATTTACTCATGATAGAAGAGGTCAATTTTGAAAAGTGTGAAGAGACAAAACATTGTCAGTTTTGCGAATATGCAGTGATGTGCGGAAGATAAAATCATGAATATAATAATCGCAGGTGCTGGAAAAGTTGGATTTAATCTTGCCAAAACCCTGAGTATTGGACATAATGTCACAATCATAGATAAAAACAGAGAAGCACTTCATAGGATTCAGGAGAGTTTAGACATCATGCCTCTGAATGGGGATGTGGAGGACTCTCGAGTATATGAACACTTTGTGACAAAAAATATAGATCTTTTTATTGCTGTCACAAACGCAGATAATGTCAATCTTGTAGCAACCCTCATGGCAGATTCTGTTTTAACAATAGGTAAAAAAATTGTGCGCATTAAAAACCATTTTTATGGGGATACTTTAGTGCAAGAAAAGCTTGATATATATAAGTTTATCTACCCAATCAAGCTAACTTCTCAAACAATTGCCTCCCTTTTAGAATATCCCCTAGCAAATAATGTGAAGTTTTTTAAATACACCAAACAAAGACTTATATCTATACGCTCATCGCAGATTATGCATACCAATGAAATTGATGCACAAAAAGTTGCCTTAGTTGGAATAGAACGAGATAAAATGTTTTTTATTCCTAGAGAACCGACTTTTATAGAATCTAATGATTTGGTGTATTTCTTTGGTTTAGAAGCAGATATACAAGCAGTCTGCCACAAACTTGAAAAAAATCATGAGAATAGTATACAAAGATGTGTTGTGTATGGAGCGAATGAACTCGGTACTGCTATTACGAAAGAGCTTGTGGATGCAAACAAAAGTGTGAAGCTAATAGAAAAAGATTTTGCACTCTGTGAAGCAGCTGATGAAGCTTTGAAGGGAAGGGCTTCCGTGATTTATTCTAAGTATGGTATTGAGACACTTTTTGAGGATGAGGGTTTAGAAAATGCAGATATTTTTATTTGTGCGACGGATAAAGATGAGTATAATATTGCCAAATGTCTTGAAGCACAAGCAAAAGGTATCCCAAAAGTGATGGCAATAAACAATGAGATGGAGTACTATTCTTTGATGCATTCACTTGGAATCATTGTAGTTCGTGGGACAAAAATGAGTGCTTATAATAAAATTATGGAAGAGATTAGTTTCAATGGTCTTGTCATAGAAAAGAGTTATTGTGGCTCAAAGGCAAATGTACAAATGCGAAAATTTTTCGCAGACTCTCCTTATATAGGCAAAAAAATAGAAGTTCCAATTGTAAAACATTCACAACTCTTCTTTTTACGTAATGAAAAACTGCACATTTGGACACAAACATTTCAAGTAGAAGAGAATGACACTATTCTTGTGTTTTGTGAAAGTAAAGAGAGTGCGAAAGTGAAGCAATGGATTTATGAACTTTAAAAACATTATAAAAGTCCTTGCTTTGATTGGTATGACTGTCTCGCTTATCTTTTTACTTGATGTACTTGTCGGGATAATTTATCATGAGGATTATAAGAAGTTTTTGTTTTTTGATGGACTCTTTTTTCTGATTAATCTTATACTTTTTCTTAGTTTAATGAAACATGAACTGACACTTAAAGTCAAAGATAGTATTTTAATTGTCAATTTCGTATGGATTTTGCTCGGTATTGCAGGGGCTATCCCCTTGTATCTCTACACAAATATCTCTTTTATGTCGGCATTTTTTGAAGCGATTAGTGGTTTTACTACGACAGGGGCAACTGTTTTTAGTGACATTGAGTCTTTACCGTATATGCTTTTATTTCATCGGAGTTTAATGCACTGGATGGGTGGTCTAGGGGTTATTGTCTTAGGCGTTGGACTCCTTTCTATGATTAATCCTACAGGGAGTTTATCGCTGTTTAAAGCAGAAGCAACAGGCATTGAGTTAGAAAAACTTACACCAAAGATACGAGATACTGCTCTGAGTTTATGGCTTGTATATTTGCTTTTGACCTTAGTTGATATGCTTTTGCTCAAGTTTTTTGGGATGAACTGGTTTGATGCACTCAATCATGCTTTCTCAACGATTTCAACAGGAGGGTTTTCTACAAAAAATAACTCTTTAGCCTATTTTACAAACGATGGTATTATCTGGACGACAACTATCTTTATGATGCTCTCTGGCATTAACTTTTTAGCGCATTTAAAACTCTACCATAGAGATGTGAGTGGCTATAAGTCAGAGGAAGTGCGTTGGTACTTTATACTCTTTTTCTTTTTAAGTTTGGCATTGACATTTACTCATATGGATATGAGTGGCGATAGTTTTTATGATGGGGCAAAACACTCCTTTTTTACCATAGCCTCGGTAATGACAACCACAGGTTTTGCAACCATAGATTATGGCAACTGGTCACATCTTGCAGTTGCTATCATTTTTGTAGGGCTGATTATAGGGGGAAATGCAGGTTCAACGGCTGGCGGTGTGAAAGTCATTCGCTATGTGATTATCTTTAAAACACTCTCTTCAGAACTCAAACGTATCTTACATCCACAGAGTATTATCTCTGTTTTTGTGGATGGAAAAAAACAAAAAGAACGGATTTTAGCTTCCACTTTTGGTTTTTTTACTCTTTTTATGCTGAGTGTTATGTTTGTGACTATCTATATTTATGCACGAGGATTTGATGCTATGAGTGCAGTCTCGGCTGCGTTTGCGTTAGTTGGAAATATAGGGCCTGGATTTGCACTCGTTGGACCTTCTGACAATTTTGCTTTTTTTAATGATTTTGATAAGTTTTTTTTCTCCATTGCGATGATTGTTGGGAGATTAGAGATGTATACTGTGTTCGTACTTTTAAGTAGTTCTTTTTGGAGGAAATTTTAATGTTTATCAATAACCTCGCCTATGAGGCAAGTGCTGGAAGTGGGAAAACTTTTATGCTCGTTGTTCGCTATCTCTCTTTACTTTTTAAAGGGGCTGAGCCTTCTAAAATCTTGGCACTTACCTTTACGAACAAAGCCGCTCGTGAGATGGGTGAACGGGTTGTTGTGACACTTGAAGAGTTAGAGTCTCGCGGTGAATTAGCAGAGATTGCAAAAGTAACACAACTAAGTGAAGCATATCTTTTACAAAATCGTCAAAGAGTACTCAATGAATTTTTAAATTCACACTCTAAAATCATGACGATAGATAGTTTTTTTACACAAATATTGCGTAAATTTTCACTTTATGCCTCGTTAATGCCTGATTTCACTACCTTTGCCACGCAGCATGAACTCAAACTCATGTCACGATTTTTAAAAGAAGTGAGTGTCGCAGGCAAACGCAACACCCTCATTAATCTCTCTTTAGAGTCTAACAAAAGGCTCGGAGATATTTTTCATCTTTTAGATGCCTTTTATGTCAAAAAAGAGGAACTTGCACATCTCGTTTTTACCCCACAATCACTTCAGATTCATGAAGAAAATGCCATGCTTGCATTTGAGGGACTCAAAAAAATAGTCACATCCTGTAAGAGTGCTTCAAGTACTGTCTTAAAAGCAGTCCAAGCAGAGAACTTTGCAGCATTACAAGCAAAGAGTTGGCTCGGCAGAGAGAGTCTCAATTATCGGACTTTTTCTAAATGTTTTACCCCTGAGATGGATAGCTATTTGCAAGCGATTCAAAATGCAGTTAAGGCATACAACAGAGCTAAAGAGCAAAACTTTTTTTATGGACTGCATGAACTTTTAGATATTTATGTCAAAAGTAAAAAAGCACTTTATATGGAAGATAGTGAACTCAGCTTTTCTGATGTGACTTCCCTTGTCTACTCAATCTTGCACCGTATCAATGATAGTGAATTTCTTTACTTCCGTTTAGATGCACAGATAGAGCATATGCTCCTTGATGAGTTTCAAGATACCAGTATCTTGCAGTATGAGATTTTACGACCACTCATTAGTGAAATTACCTCAGGAAATGGAATTTTTGAGGATGGAAGTTTCTTTTTTGTTGGGGATGTGAAGCAGTCTATTTACCGTTTTCGTGGAGGGGTAAGTGCTTTGTTTGGAGAAGTTGTGAAGCAAAATGCAACAAGTGTAGATAAACTTCTTACAAATTATCGTTCACAAAAAGAGGTTATCGAGTTTGTAAACCGTGCTTTTATAGAGAAGATACATGGCTATAGCCCACAGCTTGTTCGCCCTGAGGCACAAGAGGGATATGTCGCAGTTTTAGAAGATGATGCACTTTTAGAGGCAACACTAGACACGGTGAAAAGTTTTATAGAACTCGGTGCTAATGTAGACGAGATAGCGATTTTATGTGCGACTAATGGCGATGGAGAGATGGTAAAAAATGTGCTTGAAGATGCAAGTATCGCTGTGGTAACTGAGACTACCACAAAACTCATCAATCAAAAAAGTGTTCAAGCTATTTTAGAGTATTTGAAGTATCTTTATTTTCAAGAAGAGATTTACAAACGCAACTTCTTTGCACTCATAGACCAAGAGGTTCAGCCCTTGTATAAAGTCGATGTAAACACAAAAAAACTTGTGGATATTGTCAAAAAAGTGATAGATGAGTATGCACTTTTTGACAACTCTTTTCACCTTATCCGATTTTTGAACACACTCTCTCGTTTTACAGATATTGAGTCGCTACTTTTTGAGTATGAACGTATAGATACCGCAGCTGCTGCTTCAGACATAAGTGGTGTACGAGTACTAACTGTGCATAAATCAAAAGGTTTGGAGTATGCTCATGTCATAGTGATGGATAGACTCAAAAAAGCTCCTGCCGCTCGTGATGCCATCATCTACGAGTATGAGGGAATCCATCTTGAAAATATCTACCTTAGAACAAAAGGACGCGATGCCCTTGATAGTGCCTATGCAAATGCTTTAGTCAAAGAGAAAAAACTTGTGTATGAAGATAACCTCAATGCTTTGTATGTCGCGTTTACACGAGCAAAAGAGAACTTAATTATCATCAAAAAGAGTAAAGATTCGAGCTTTGATACACTTGATTTACAAGTGGGAAGTTCTGGAAAACTCTCTTGTGAAAACAGAGTACAAAAGCAAAAAAAAGCCTATGAAAAGTTAGCTTACAAAGATTTTTACTATGGAACACAAAGTGATATTTTAGCGCTTGAAAAAGAAGAAGAATCTGATTTTAATGCTATTAACTTTGGACTAGCTATGCACTATATGTTAGAGATGATGGCTGTGTTTAGCAAAGAGTATATCCCCAATGCAAAACAGATGATGCAAAATAAATTTGGTACACTCTTAGAGGCACAAGAGTTTGAGGCAATCACAAAAAGAGTGGTACAGTTGATAGAAAACAGAGAGTTCCAAGCTTTAACAGAGGGTGTATGCTATAAAGAAAAAGCCTTTAAGTATAATCAAAATCTCCGTTACATTGACTTGCTTGTCAAACATAAAGAGGGTGGATGGAATGTACTCGACTATAAAAGTTCGCTAAACTCTCAAAAACACCATATCGCACAAGTGAGTGCGTATGTAAATGCAGTCAAAGAGATAACAGGAGAGTCTGTAAGAGGCTATATCTGTTATGTTTTAGAAGAGGGTGTGCAGATAGTGAGTCTATAGTTGGGGTAGTATAATCTCTTTTTAACCACGTATTCTGTATAATCGCGACAATTATTATATAGGTGTATTTATGAATAAAAAAGGTTCCTATCGTCCTAATGTGGCTATGATTATTGTTTCTGATAAATATCCAGAGAAAAAAGAGATATTTATTGCACAGAGAAATGATTTGCAAGATATTTGGCAGTTTCCTCAGGGTGGAATTGACCAAGGTGAAGAGGTAAAAGAGGCTCTTTTTCGTGAGATGAAAGAGGAAATTGGTACGGATGATGCAAGCATTATTGCTGAGTATCCTGAGTGGATTTCTTATGATTTTCCTGCAAAGATTGCGAGTAAAATGAAGCCATATATTGGGCAAACACAGCGTTATTTTTTAATGAAGTTTCATAAAGATGCAGTAGTAAATATTGAAACGGAGCATCCTGAATTTATGGGATTTAAGTTTGTTAATGTTGATGAAGTTTTAGATATGACAGCGCATTTTAAAAAGCCTGTGTATGAAAAAGTAGTCAATTACTTTAAAAATGAAGGACTTTTATAGATGCTCATAGTTCAAAAATTTGGCGGAACAAGTGTTGGCGATTTAGAACGCATTCAAAATGTTGCCAATCGTGTAAGTGCAACTAGAAAAGCGGGACATGATGTTGTTGTCGTTGTCTCGGCAATGAGTGGTGAAACGAACAAGCTCGTAGGTTTTGCAGAACATTTTTCTAAAAACCCTGCGCGGGCTGAGATGGATATGCTTTTGAGTGCTGGCGAGCGTGTGACTGCCTCCTTACTTTCGATTGCACTTCAAGAGATGGGACATGATGCGACTGCAATGACAGGGAGAAAAGCGGGAATTGTTACAGACAAGCACCATACAAAAGCACGGATTGAAGATATTAACCCTGAGTCTATGCAAGCAAAACTTCACGAAGGAAAGATTGTTGTAGTGGCTGGCTTTCAGGGAGTCAATAGCGAAGGCGATGTGACAACACTCGGTCGTGGGGGAAGTGACCTCTCTGCCGTGGCGATAGCAGGGGCTTTAAAAGCGGATTTATGTGAGATATATACGGATGTTAGTGGTATTTTTACAACAGACCCTCGCATAGAACCAAAAGCAAAAAAATTAGAGAAAATTTCTTATGATGAGATGTTAGAACTTGCAAGTTTGGGTGCAAAAGTTCTGCAAAATCGTTCTGTAGAGATGGCAAAAAAACTCAATGTAAATCTAGTAACACGCACAAGCTTTTCAGATGAAGAGGGTACATTAATTACAAAGGAAGAAAATATCATGGAAGCACCATTAGTAAGCGGAATCGCATTAGACAGAAATCAAGCACGTGTCTCACTTTTTGGAGTGAAAGATAGACCAGGGATTGCTTCTGATATTTTTAACAAACTCGCAACTGCAGAAGTGAATGTTGATATGATTATTCAAAACAAAGCAGTAGATGAAACAACAAACATTGACTTTACCGTGCCTGTGGGTGATTTAAGTGATGCAAAGATGATTGTAGATAGTTTTGTGCAAAAGGGTGAAATAAATGCAGACTCTTACAATGAAGATATTTGTAAAGTTTCTGTGGTGGGTGTTGGGATGCGAAGTCATACAGGTGTTGCTGCAAAAGCTTTCTCAACGATGGCGGACAATAACATCAACATCAATATGATTTCAACATCTGAGATTAAAATTTCTATGGTAATCGATGAAAAGTATGCTGAACTTGCTGTTCGTAGTTTACATGACTCTTATGAGTTAGAAAAATAGTCAGCTATGGATGAATTTGCACAGTGGAGTTTAGATACTATTCGTGAAGAAGGTGCTTCACTTAGTTGGTTAGAAGAACAGCGTTTTGATTGGACAACAGCTACATCCCATGCCTTAGAGCAAATTCTTCAGGGCAAGACGATGATTATTATTACAGATGAAGAGCGGCATTGGTTTGAGAGCTATATTTTAGGTTCTATCAATGGTTTACTTTTAGAGCGACCGCCTATCTCTGTTTTAAGTATTGACAGTGTATATAGTCATTTCAATGCTATTAGTGGTGGCGATATGCTTGATATGCTTGATGATATGATTTCTCAAAGTTACAAAAATGATTACTTTTTTTGGTACATTGGAAAAGGTGTCGATAAACGCAGTGACATTGCAAAACGCCAAGATAACAGTTACTTTTGGATTTTTGATGAAGAGTTTAACAATGCTTTTGAATTAAAATCTTATGATACACATTTAGATATTAAGCTTTTACAACTTTTTAAACTTTTTAATGCTTCGTTAAACGCAGCTATGTTTGGAGAGGTAGATGTCAGCGCCTAGAGGGCATATTCTTATCGCTTCAGATATTCAAGCCGAGATTGAACGACTTGAAGCAAGTTTGAAACCCCATCGAGTTGTCACATTTGTCGAAGAGAATTTTAAAATAGAACATGCAAAACTTGTGATGAGTGAAGCTTATATTAGCGAGTCGCAGGTGAAGTATATCATCTTAGCGGCTTTAGAGTTTACCAGTGTTGCTCAAAACTCACTTTTAAAACTCCTTGAAGAGCCTCCTCCTCACATAGAACTCATTATCATCTCTCCCACAAAATCAAATCTTTTACAGACAGTGCGTTCTCGACTTCCTATCTTAAAAATCAACAAGACACATGAAACCTTAGCCATAGCACTAAATCTAGCAAGGATTGATTATGCGGAAGTATTTCTTTTTTTAAAAGAAAATGCAAGGGTGAAAAAAAATGAGGCAAAGGCTTTAGTCGAAGCACTCTTTTTTCAAGCAACCGTTGTCCAGCAACTCATGCTCACTCCCTTACAACTTGAAAATTTTGATAAAGCTTATAGACTCCTCGATTTAAACTCGCGACCACAAAGTGTACTTGCCATGATTTTGATGAGTTTTGTGAAAGAGAAATAAATGCAGATTCAGAAACTCTCTTCCTCTCTTGATATAAAAAGCTATTTGAAAAGGATTGGTGTTGATGGAGGAGGTGTCAAGATTCTTGCCTCTAAAGCGAAACAGCATACGATTTACATTCAAGATTTACATGTGGGGGCTGCAAATATTTTAAAGCAAGATGCACTCTCTGTAGGAGCTGATTTGGCAGTACCAAAGGGAACTGTGATAGCTAGCACTCCTCAGGTGGATTGTATTTTAATCGCCACACAAAAAGAGCTTGAAATTTTGAGTAAAAAAGAGCTTTCGCAACCTTTTGGACTCAAAACAGTTGCCAAAGAATTACAAAAAATTGCTCATATCAAAGATGTAAAGACGAGAAAAATCATGGGTGTCCTCAATGCCAATGATGATAGTTTTTTTCAAGCAAGCCGTTTTCAAGCGAAAGATGCAATGAAAAAGATAGAAAGGATGATAGAAGAGGGGGCAGATATTATCGACATTGGTGCGGTCTCTTCGCGTCCAAATGCAAAAGTTGTGAGTGTAGCGGAAGAACTTGCACGGGTTGAGGAGATTTATACACTCATAGCCAAAGAAAAACTACATGAAAAAGTAAGCTTGAGTTGTGATAGTTATGAACCACAAGTGATAGAAAAAGCGTTAGATGCAGGTTTTAGCATTGTCAATGATATTACAGGTTTAGCCAATGATGTTGTGTGTAAACTTTGTGCTTCTTATGATGCACAAGCTGTTATCATGCACATGCAAGGCACTCCACAAACCATGCAAAATAATCCTCATTATAGTAGTGTTCTCAATGATATAACAACTTTTTTTGAACAAAGAATTGCTAAAGCAGAATCTTTTGGAGTAAAGGATATTGTTTTAGATGTCGGCATAGGATTTGGTAAAAGTTTAACAGATAATTTGACTTTAGTGAAACATTTAGAACACTTTTTGACACTTGAAAAACCACTTTTAGTGGGGGCCTCAAGAAAATCAATGATAGATAAAATCACACCTTCAAAGATAGAAGAACGATTAGGCGGTACACTTGCACTGCATTTAGAAGCATTGAAAAATGGTGCTTCAATCCTTCGAGTGCATGATGTGTATGAACATAAACAAGCACTGCAAGTTTATGAAGCCTTATATCAGAATTCCCTTTATCATATAGAAAAGTAAACCAGCAAGGAGTGCTGCTGCTGGGACGGTAATAAGCCATGCCGCTATGATTTTTTTCACTGCGTCGCGTTTTACATACTCTTCTTTTTTAGTGTTTTTGAGATGTTTTTTTGTTGATTTTATGAGTTTTGTCTCTTCTGTGATGAGTTTGTAAAGGCTTACAATCCTTTCATACTCTATTTGTGATTTTTTATCTTTTTTCTCAAGTTTTGCAAGTTCTGCTTTGTATGCTTGTAAAGTATTTTTCTCATCGGCAATAATACTTTCATCATGTTCTATAGTCGTTACTTTACTGGTTTTTTGGAGATACTCTCGTAAGAAACCAACACCAAAAACACCACCAATGGCAATATGCGTTGAACTTACAGGAAGCCCAAGTTGTGAAGCAATAATCACAGTAATGGAAGCTGCCATTGCTACAGAGAATGCGCGTATTTGATTGAGTTCGGTTATCTCACTTCCGACTGTTTTGATGAGTTTTGGTCCATATAGTGCAAGACCAAGTGCGATACCTAAAGCACCAACACCCATAACCCATAAAGGGATACTCGCTTTAGAATTTACACCACCATTGACAACAGCATCGTTAATAGCTGCGAGTGGTCCAACTGCATTGGCAACATCATTTGCTCCATGTGCAAAACTTAAAAGTGCAGCGGAAAAGATGAGTGGAATTGTAAAAAGTGTATTGACTGAACTTGTAGAATTTTCAAGAGTTGTAGTACTTGATGAAAGTTTCTTTTTCACACCAGCATACACAATGACTGCCGTTATAGCTCCAAAAGTAAGTGCTGTGAGAAATGAGGGTTTCTTTGTCATTTCTAAGCTTACTAAAGGGAGGATATTGACAAGATTTACAATATCTGGCCAAATATGTTTAAGTCCTTTAAGTGTAAGATATGTCACAAAAGCCCAAGACATAATAGCGACAAAAATAGGAACCCATCTTTTTGCCGCTGCTATTTTATCTTCTTTATAGGTAATGGATTTTTTTATAGAAAAGAGAAATAATGCGGCAATAACACCACCAAGGATAGGTGAAATAACCCAAGAAGCAGCAATCTTCGCCATGGTAGCCCATGAAACTATGCTAAATCCAGCAGCAGCAATGCCCGCACCCATAACCCCACCAACGATAGAGTGTGTGGTTGAAACTGGCGCTCGCATCATAGTTGCAAAATTGAGCCAAAGTGCAGCAGCCAAGAGTGCAGCCATCATTGCCCAGATAAATTGATCAGGATTGCCACCAAATGCAGAGATATCGATAATCCCTTTTTTGATGGTACTGACAACATCTCCACCAGCAATAAGCGCCCCACCAGCTTCAAAAAGTGCCGCAATAATAATGGCCATTTTCATTGTCATAGCCCGAGAGCCTACGGCAGGACCAACATTGTTTGCAACATCATTTGCTCCAATATTCATAGCCATATAAGCACCAATGAGTGCTGCAACAGCTAAAAATATATTGTTTGGAATGCTACCATTACTTAGAAAACTAAATAAAAGTACAGCCACCATAAAAAAGAGTGCAAATCCTAAACGTGCAAAGTCTGTAGAACTTTTTTTGAGTGCTTCTTTTTCTATTTTTTTTATTGTTTGGATTTCCATGCTTTCTCCGCTCTAAATTGTTGTGGCATTATAGGTTAGTTTTACTTGATATATGCTTTTTTGATTTCTTGGCGTTGCAGAGGTCTATCGCCACCTCGTCGTCCCATTGTGGGAACATTGTTGAGCTTATTGAGTGTGGCAAATGAAGCCTTTGTAATGTAGCCAAAGATAGTATGGTGTCCATTGAGCCAAGGTGTTGGAGCTGTTGTGATAAAAAACTGACTACCATTCGTTCCTGGGCCTGCATTTGCCATAGCTAAGATACCTGCTTTGTCAAACACTACATTTGGCTTAAACTCATCTGCAAAAGGTTTTTTCCAGATGCTTTCACCTCCACGACCAGTCTCAGTAGGGTCACCACCTTGAATCATAAAATTATGAATAATTCTATGAAAAGCGATACCATTATAGTAACCATCTTTAATATGTGTCATAAAGTTTTCTACCGCTTTAGGTGCAACCTTTGGTAAGAGTTCAATCTCAATATTACCTTGTGTTGTTTCTAAAACTACATGTGGATTGGCCGCAAATAAACTAGCACTTAGGGTAAAGAGTAGTACAAATAACTTTTTTTTCATTTCTTTCCTTTAATTTTCTTCAAAATCTAAACATACCGAGTTGATACAGTATCTTTGACCTGTTGGTTCTGGCCCATCAGGAAAAACATGTCCCAAATGTGCATCACAAGCATTACAGCGTACTTCTACTCGAAGCATTCCATGAGACATGTCTTTTACTTCTTTGATGGCATCTTCAACACCTTCATAGTAACTTGGCCAACCTGTTCCAGAATCAAATTTTGTATCTGATTGAAAAAGAGGTGCATGACAGCATACACATCGGTAAAGACCATCTCCTTTATAATCATAAAATTTTCCAGAAAAGGGGGCTTCTGTTCCATGTTGCCTTGCAACATAGTAGGCTTCATCACTGAGCTGCTTTTTCCACTCAGCATCGCTTTTAGTTACTTTCATATTTTTCCTTAAGTTGGGTTATAAAGTCTTGCGGTTTGTCATAGATAATATCTACACTCTTCGCTGTTTTTTGGATACTTTGCTCTAAGTATTGCGCTTGTTTCTCTGTGATATCTAAGATAATAAGGTGCTTAGGACTGAGTTCATCAATTTTTAATGTGTCAAGAAAGAGTATAGCATTTAGCTTTTGAAGCATAAGGTGTTCTGACACTTGCATCGCAGTCGTCGTTTCTTCTATAAAATAGTGTAAATCATCTCGTAGCTCTTTTTGTGTTTGTTCATTTGATATGACAATAATATCATTGGCTTTACTATTTTTTAAGTATCTTGCTATAAGCAGTAATGCCTTAGCCAGTTTATAGGTATGATGAAATAACACAGATGTTTCATGAAAAGAAAAAGTTTCTTTAAGTGTGTGTGTATAAGTGGCAATTCTATAATTGACAAGGAGAAGATTTGCATTTTTTTGCATTGCAATGAGTTGTAAAACAAAATCATTTTTGAGAAGATTTGCATCATCACATAAAACAAGTTTGGGTATGTCAGATTTTTTTATATCTAAAAATTGATAGGGTGTGACTATCAAAATGTTTAAAATATCAAAATCGATAATAGCATGTTCAATCAAAGCGACAAGTTTTTGCTTGAGTAAGTCACAGGCTAAAAGCGTCGGTTTTATGATAAGAACTTTTGAATTTTTATGAGTGAGTAGATGAAAAATTGCCTTGAGAAGCAGGGTATTTGTTTTTCCACTTCTTGTAGGTGCTTGCATGGATTCAAGTTCAAATACATTATGCTCAATGATATCTCTTTGGCTTTTTGTACAGAGTCTGATGTTTTTGTCTTCATCTAAGAGAGCAAACTGAATAAGAAGATTTCCTAAAATACTATCTTTGGAGTAATGTGAAGTACTTATGCTTGTTGAATTATGGAGCTTTTCAAGTATATCTTCTTGTGGTGTATCGCTAAAGATGACTTTTTTTGCAGGGATAAGTTCTTGAAATGAGATATCTAAATGCTCGTATTCGCTAGCATTTAGATTTTCCATTAGTAAATAGTTGTAAATAGGAATATCACTCTGGTGTGTCAGTTCGTTTAATTTCTGATGGATAATATCTTGTTTTTTTTCAAATGAGAGTGTATCTTTACTTGTGTCTTGCTGTTGTGCTTTTTCAACTTTGGCATTTTTTAAATCATCGTATGCCCACTCTTTTTTTTCAAAAATGTATAAGCCGCGTGCTTCATCTAGTAAAATAAGAGGAAAATGATATGTTTGTGCATGATGATAAATTGTAATGTTATCAAAGATTGAAAGGTTTTGTTCTTGAGATAATATTTTTAACTTTTTTATCAGAAGAGAATCAGGAAGACGAAGTGATTTTTTATCTTTTGTGAAGAGTGAGGATAAAAAAGATATTTTCATAATATTTTATAAAATACCATCACAAAATGTGATAGTATTGAATGATTATTTACCAGCTGCAACGCGGTCTTTAAGACCTTTACCAGCTTTAAATTTAGGAACCATTTTATCTTGAGTTGTATAAGTTTTATCAGTACCTGGTACTTTACCACTTTTACCTTTTTGTAATGCAGCTGAAAAACCACCAAAACCAACTAAAGAAACTTCTTCTTTTTTAACAAGTGCAGTTGTTACTGCATCTGTAAATGCTTTTATAGCTGCTTCAGCTTCTATTTTAGTTTTGTATTCGCCACTTGTCTGTACTAATTCTACGAATTCTGCTTTATTCATAAATTTACCCTTGGATTAAAATATTTCCGAATCTTCATGAAAAAGTGTATTAACACGAAATAATTCAGCTAAATGTACTTTATAGTTTATTTGCTTAATCTTTTCTTCTTTTTACTTAATTTCACGATAAAATATAAAAGTTTGGCTGTTTTGAGTCCATTTTTAGCCCTTCTCAAGAGCTTTAGAGGATTTATACTTCTGTTTTTAATCATAATGAATGTAGATATTTCTTTGATTTTTTCATATCTATTGTGATGGTAATGAATAGATGAAAATACATCATCTAAACCATCTCTTTCACTTTTACTCATTGTACCCATTATATCGACACCTTCATTTTATAAAGATGTTGCAGAATTGAGGTTGATTGTTGCAGTTTGAGAAGAGTTTAATATGGCTGATTTTTCTTCTTCTAAAAGTGTTACTTGTGTAGTAAGTTGAGAGACTAGTGAGTGGTTATGTTTCTTTGCATCTTCGAGTTCTTCTTCAAGTCGTTTGATATCTTTTTCAATAAACTCAAGTTTAGAAAGAATGATAGGAACTTGTTTGTAGTCTATCAGAAAGCTATTGTTTTCGCTATGAACATTATGGATGGTAATAGAATGCGAAGCGATAACACTTACATATTCATCGACTATCTCTATAGTGACATCTTGTGCATAGATAGTACCACTTAAGGCATGTTTGATGTGAACTTCTGTAGCATGCACTTCACCGCCATCAAGTGTGTCAATCTCTGCTTTATGGCATCTGAGTGTCCCTTTGTGTAAATTTATTTGGGCAGTATGTGCAAATTGTGAAGAGTAATGGTCGGTACATCCATCTATAAGAAGTTGTTTTGCTTCAATGATACTGTTTTCATTGGTGTCTTTTAAAAGATGTAAAGAGTCGCATTGGAGTTCTTCTTCTGCTTGTATGTACTCTTGTGTTATTTCAAACTCTTTCATGTCTTCTCCTAGTACTCGAGTAAATCACTATAGTCGTATTTGGAAAAATCCAAATAAAGTTTATCGTTCTTTTTGATAATTCGTACATCTTTATTGTAAGCTTCTAAAAATCTTTTTTTAATTACTTTCTTTGCATGTGCATCAATGTCTAAAGATTTAAGATAGGCTTTTAACTCAACAATAATTTTTTCTTCTTTATGTTCAACAGGTTTATGCAGTGTTTCTACCTCATGAACAGTTTGCTCTTTTTGGATGTTAATTTGGGCATTGATGAGTTCTAAAACACTTTTGAGTTGTTCATCTTTTGCATTATAAACTTTTTCAATTTTATTCATTTCATCACGAAGCATTTGCTCTTTATCGTCTATCAGTTTATCAATCTTCTCTTCAAGTTGAATGATTTTTTCTTTGAGTTGTTGGTTCTCTTTTTGGTAGAGAGATAAAACCATAGAGACTGTTGTTTTAGGCTTTTGAAGAGACTTTTGTTGGACTCTCTTCTTCTCTTCATTTATTTGTGTTGTCTTTTTCTCATCTACTGAGTGTTTCGTAACGATGATGTATGTGACACCATTTTCAATGATATAGTTCAACTTTTTTGCACGAAGTTTTGAGTGTATCATTTCTTTAGACATTTTAAAATGTTGTGAATACTCATCAAGTGTCAGTCGCATTTGTTTCCTTATTTGCTTTATTCATACTAATTTTAGCATAAAAGCTATTTAAGATTGCTATAATATAATTACATATTAACAAAAAAAGAGGAAGTATTGATGAGTAAAGGTATTTTAGACATAGTAAAACCTGGGGTTCTTTTTGGTGAAGATGTACAAAAAGTTTATGCACATGCAAAAGAGAAAGGGTTTGCAATTCCTGCTGTAAATGTTGTTAATTCTGACTCAATCAATGGTGTTTTAGAAGCTGCGGCAAAAGTAAAGTCTCCTGTAATTATCCAGTTTAGTAATGGAGGAGCATCTTTTTATGCAGGAAAAGGGCTTTCAAATGAGAATGAAAAAGCAGCTATTGTAGGTGCTGTTGCTGGGGCTATATATGTGCATATGATGGCGGAGAGTTATGGAGTTGCTGTTATTTTACATACAGACCATGCTGCAAGAAAACTTTTACCATGGATAGATGCACTTTTAGAAACAAGTGAAAGTTACTATAAAACACAAGGAAAACCACTTTTTTCTTCACATATGCTTGACCTTTCAGAAGAGCCTTTAGAAGAGAACATTGCTACTTGTAAAGCATACTTAGAACGTATGAGTAAAATTGGTATGAGCATAGAGATTGAGCTTGGTGTGACTGGTGGTGAAGAAGATGGTGTGGACAATACGAACATAGATAATGCACTGTTATACACACAACCTGAAGAAGTCGCCTTCGCTTATAAAGAATTGAGTGAAATTTCTCAGAACTTTACAATCGCTGCTTCTTTTGGAAATGTACATGGTGTGTATAAACCAGGGAATGTGCAACTCACTCCAAAAATCTTAGATAATTCACAAGCATATATTGCTAAAGAGTTTCAAAAAGATGCTAAACCTGTAAATTTTGTATTTCATGGTGGTTCAGGTTCTGCACCGAGCGAAATTTCAGAAGCGATTGGATATGGTGTGATTAAAATGAATATTGACACAGATACGCAGTGGGCTACATGGAATGGTGTACGCGAATATGTAAGTACAAATCATGACTATTTACAAGGACAAATCGGTAATCCTGATGGTGAAGATAAGCCAAACAAAAAGTACTATGACCCAAGAAAATGGATTCGTTCTGGGCAGAGTGGACTTGTAGCACGTGTAGAGCAAGCGTTTAAAGATTTAAACGCAATTGATAGAAATTAAGGAGATATATGTCATTTGAAAAACTAGGACTCATCAAACCACTTTTAAGTGCAATAACAGAGATGGGGTATGAACACCCAACACTGATTCAAAAAAGAGCGATTCCTTTAGTCCTAGCCAAAAGTGATGTTTTTGCAACGGCACAAACAGGGACAGGAAAAACAGCTGCATTTGGTTTACCAATCTTGCAGAGACTTAGAAAAACTGAGGCAGATGAAACGAGATTACTTAAAGCAGTGATTCTTTCACCAACTCGCGAACTCAGTATCCAAATCTTTGAAGATTTGCAAAAGTATGCACAAAATATGAAAGTGGAGTGTGCTGTTTTAGTAGGGGGTAAAGATATTGCCTCACAGCAACGTGCTATGAAAAAGGGTGTAGATATTGTTATCGCAACACCTGGACGCTTCTTAGAACATGTTGAAAATGGACTCAATATAGAAAACATAGAATTTTTTGTTCTTGATGAAGCGGATAGAATGTTAGATATGGGCTTCTCAAAAGAGATACGCAAAGTCCATCCACTCTTACCTAAACGCCACCAAACACTGCTTTTTTCAGCAACATATAGTGACAAGGTACGTAAACTTTCTAAGCTTGTACTCAATAAGCCTGCATTTATAGAGACTTCTAAGAAAAACTCTACAGTAGACACCATCAACCAAGTGGCTTATATGGTAGACACCAACAGAAAAGCAGGGCTTTTAGCATATCTCATAGGTTCAAGAAATTATCCACAGGTTTTAGTTTTTACGAGAACGAAAGTGAGTGCAGATACACTTGTAGAAGAGCTGAAAAAAGATGGTTTGAAATGTGATGTGATTCATGGTGATAAAACACAAGCAAAACGACTCAAAACACTCCAAAAATTTAAAGATGGAAGTATAAAAGTTCTTGTGGCTACAGATATTGCTTCAAGAGGTCTTGATATTGAAGAACTTCCTTATGTTATCAACTATGAGCTGCCTTCAGTTCCTGAAGATTATGTCCATAGAGTAGGGCGAACAGGTCGGGCAGGTCGTGAGGGTGAAGCGATTTCTCTTTTAGATATTTATGAAAAATATGACATTAAAGAGATTGAAAAAGTAATAGGTATGAAGATAGATAAAGAAGTAGTCGAAGGGTTCGAACCTGACCCCAACATCAGACGTAAAGATGTGGATGAAAAGCGACTCAAAGGTGAACATAAAAAACCAAGTGCGAAAAAAGAGCGAAACTATAGTAAAAATAACTCTAACAGACCTGAGACAAAAAAACAGATGAAAGTTACAAAGAAGAAGAGGAAAACAACAAAAAGGGACTAGAGACTGCTGATACAGTTTCTTCCATTTTCTTTTGATTTATAGAGGGCTTCATCGCAACGTCTAAAGATAGAGGACTCTGTATCGAGTTCTTTATATTGTGTTATACCAAAACTAGCAGTAATTTTTCCAACTTTCTCAAAAGGGTGTATTTCTATGGATTTTCTGATATTTTCTGCTTTTTGTATCGTATTTTCTTTTGTAGTCTTTGGAATGAGAATAATAAATTCTTCTCCACCCCATCGAGCAAAAATATCAAACTCTCGAATATGGTGCTTGACAATTTCTACAAGTGTGCATAAAACTGTATCACCGATTTCATGCCCATGTCTATCATTGACTTGTTTGAACAAATCTATATCTATTAAAATAAGAGAAAATAATTGTAATCCTGCTTGTGCTTTTTGTAGCTCTTGTTTAAGCATTTCATCAAATTTTTGTCGATTATAAATTTGAGTGAGGTGATCCTTTGTTGCAATGTCATAGAAACGTTTTGATTCTGCTTTAGCTTTTGAAATTGTTTCATTGAAAGCTTCTAAGACACCCCGAAAATTCGCATCAAATATATAGCTAATATTCTCATACATTTCTTCACTCATACGATTGTTTTGGAAGAGTAAGTTAATCATGGATTTTCTAAAATTGATACAAATTATAAAAAGTTCAGCGGATGAAATTTCTTTGTCTTTAAGGTACTCGAGCAATTTACTAATAACAGGACAATTGCCTATAGTATTTGAACCTTGAATAACTCCTATAAAGTAGTTTAGAACAGGGTGTGCATAAGTAGTGGAAAACATTTTTATATTGACATCATGCTTTTTGAGTATTTTTTGAACATCAGTGGCGCTGAGCCATATATCTACTATCTTCTCTCTATTTGTATCGAGGATGTATACATTTTTTGTAATTAGTGCAATATTAGACTTATTCATGACTAAAACCTCATACCTTATTTTAAGTATACAAAAAGGGTAGCACTATCTATCTTTGTTATTGATTAAATTTAACTATAATGGTAAAGAATATAGGTAAATCCGATGAAACAGTTTTTCAACACACTAAACTAGGTATTAGAACGGAATATCCGTAAAAAATATTAAAAATTTACAGTTAAAAAGCTCATTGAACTATTTTAGAGTATGTATGAT
>JALUWV010000079.1 GCA_027019335.1 Sulfurimonas sp.
TAGGGGTTATACTTCAAATCCTACTTATCTAGAGTCCATAGGTGAAGCAGCCCGTCCTCTAAGAGGGGGTAAAACTTAAGCTACTGCTAAAGCTGGGCGATAATTAGTATTGTTTGCGTTTAAGCAATTGTGAGCCGTGTAACGGAAATGCTCAGTCCGACATGCAATCATAGACTATCAGCTCCAGTCGAAGCCAAGTCGTCCCCATAGTTATGTTCAATACAAGACATAATATATAAAAGTATATCTTATAAAAAATTAATAATTTCTTCTAAAGGCTATTTTTTCTTTAGGCAAGGCGGAGATGAACGAAATAAACTACTGTTTATGAGTTTATCGACAACGAAGCATAAAGGGAAAAGAGTCATTAGTACCGCAAGGGCATAAAAAAAGTGGTGGCCAATCTCGGAATCGAACCAAGGACACACTGATTTTCAGTCAGTTGCTCTACCGACTGAGCTAATTGGCCACGGTAAATGTTTTGTTATAAAAAAGTTTCTTTAAAAGTACGGTGGTGGCCAATCTCGGAATCGAACCAAGGACACACTGATTTTCAGTCAGTTGCTCTACCGACTGAGCTAATTGGCCGTAGTTTTAAAGAGCGAAATTATAGCCCGTAAGTACTGAAAGTTAGCTTATGCATAAATATTCTCGTAGAGCCTCGACAATAGCGACTTTTTCAAGAGCTTTTATTTTTGTTTCTAAGCTTGTGGCAGTTTCATCTTTTTGCAGAGATAAACTTTTTTGTAAGATGATTTTACCACTATCGTACTCTTCATTGACTTCATGGATGGAGACACCGCTCATAGGCTCTTTGTTTCGTATGACAGCTTCATGGACACGATGTCCATACATGCCATTGCCTCCATAACTAGGAAGTAGGGATGGGTGGGAGTTGAGTACAGAAAAGTTTTGTGTTATCTGCGCATCTAATTTTTTCATATATCCAGAGAGAAATATATACTTACAATTATGTTGTAGTAAAAGTTCATGAAGTGTAGTCGTAGTATTAGAACCCGTTTTTGCATTGACTAGATAGTGAGCAATGGCGTTAGCCTTGGCTTTAGTAAGAACTGGTGCATCTGTATTGTTAGATACAACAAGAGCAATGTTGAGGTTTAGCTCTTTTGCTTTGATGGCTTCTAGTATAGCATCAAAACCGCTTCCATTATGAGAAGCAAAGATAGCGATATTTTTCATATTAACGAATTTTGAGGCTGATGAGTGCAAGGAGGTTAGAGAGTATAGCGATAATCCAAAACCTTACAATAATTTTATTTTCACCCCAGTTTTTCATCTCAAAGTGATGATGAATTGGTGCCATTAAGAAGACTCTTTTTTTGCGTAACTTAAAACTACCTACTTGTAAAATGACGGAGAGTGTTTCTATAACGAAGATGGAGCCTATAAGTACAAGCAAGACTTCGCTTTTTGAGATGATGGCTAAGTAGCCTAAAAATGCACCG
>JALUWV010000080.1 GCA_027019335.1 Sulfurimonas sp.
AATTGTTGTATGTAGCGTAGCGGAATACGACAATTGGCGGGAACACGTCCAGTGTTCAGCACCGCCGTTGCACGTTTCCGCTCCGCGGGAACGTGCAACGGCTGACTTTAGGAATAAATGCCTTTAGCAGTTATCCAAGTTCAGTAATCTCTCTTCTGAGATTATATCTGAATATACTAAAAACGCTGAGGGCATTTATTTCTCTACAAGGTTTTGTTATGTCTCGTACTTCTTTATCTTCTTTGAGTTACAACTTAGACTTAGAATGTTTCTAAGCTTGAAAGTAAAAAGCTCACTATGCCGATAGTGGATTTTTATGGTGTTACTGCTTCCAATAAACTCTGTTGGCGTTTACTGAAAAGGCTTTTTAGTTGCTTTTTTGCATCTAACTTTTTGTACTTTTTTCTTTTTAAATCTTTTGCTTTTTGTGAAAAAAGCTCACTCTTAGCAAGGTGCTTACGATAGATACATAACGGTCGAATATAAAAATATGTTACCCGTCTTTGTAGTCTTTTAAGTTCTACAATGGTAGCTAAACTTCTCTAGTTTTTCAAGTTATTTTCGGCTAGGGTAACATATTTTTTTACTATGTCTTGTTATGATGTCAATGTTTCTAATGTCCTTAAAGTTACAACGGGAGTCCGTTGAGTTTGTAAGTTTTTTTCACTAGCTACTTTTCATCTGCTTGTTGGCGTTTACTGAGAAGGCTTTACACTTTTTTACTTGGCGTTTAGCTTTTAAACTCTCTTCATAAAAGTTTCAACTTTCTTGAAAACAAGCTCTCCTAAGCAAAGTGCTTACGACTGACTCATAACGGCTGATTTTAGGAATAAATGCCTCTAGCAGTTCTTCAAGTTCAGTAATCTTTCTTCTGAAATTATATCTGAATATACTAAAAATGCTAAGGGCATTTATTTCTCTACAAGGTCTTGTTATGTCTCGTACTTCTTTATCTTCTTTGAGTTACAACGGGAGTCCATTGAGTTTTTAAGGGTTTTACTGCGTTTACTTCGTTTTCGCCTGTTGGCGTTTAAGGAGAAGGCTTTTGACTTTCTTTCTTGTGTTCAGCTTGTAAACTCTCTCATTAAAGTTTCAACTTTCTTGAAAACAGGCTTTCCTAAGCAAGGTGCTTACGACTGACTCATAACGACTGATGTTACCCGTTCGTGTAGTCTTTTGAGTTCTACAATGGTAGCTAAACTTCTCTAGTTTTTCAAGCTTTTTTCGGCTAGGGTAACATATTTTTTTACTATGTCTTGTTATACTTCTTGCAGTTTTTTTCGTAATAGTGCATTGATAAGTGTTTGATAGGGAACTTTTTGCTCACTAGCAAGTTTTTTGAAAAATAGAACTATATCGTTATCTAGTCTTAACGAAACAGGTATCTTTTTTGGCTCATAAAATCTACCACGAACTCCGTCACTAAAGTCATACTCTTCTAGCATTTCGT
>JALUWV010000081.1 GCA_027019335.1 Sulfurimonas sp.
TTAGCTGCAAACTATCGCTCAATCGTGATAGAAAAAGCTGTATGGGAAACTTTAACAAGTGAGGCTAAGTAATGGCTGATATTACAGATATTAAATCTATATTATATACAGAAAAGACTCTTGGTCAACAAGAAAATGGTGTTATAGTTGTTCAAACTTCACCACGTATGACTAAAACAGGTCTAAAGGAAGTTTTTAGAGAATATTTTGGAATTGTTCCAAATAAAATAAACTCTTTAAATCAAAGCGGAAAAATCAAAACTTTCCGTGGCAAGAAGGGTAAACAAAACGACTTTAAAAAGTTCTATGTTACTTTACCTGAGGGTGCAGAAATAGAAAGTTTGGCGGTATAAGATGGCAATTAAAACATACAGACCGATAACTCCATCTCGTCGTTTTTACACTAATGTTGATAGTTCAGACATTACTGCAAAAGCAAGTGTTCGTTCATTATTGGTAAAACTTCCAACAACTGCTGGTCGTAACAATAATGGTCGTATTACATCTCGTCATAAACAAGCGGGTGCTAAAAAACTTTACCGTATCGTTGATTTCAAAAGAAATAAATTCGATATTCCTGGAAAAGTAAGTGCTATTGAATATGATCCATATAGAAACTGTCGTATTGCATTAATTACTTATGCTGATGGTGATAAAAGATACATCCTTCAACCAAAAGGTCTTGAAGTTGGCGATATAGTTGCATCTGCACACGATGGTTTAGATGTTAAACCTGGTAACACAATGAAACTAAAAAATATCCCAGTGGGTACTTTGATTCATAATGTAGAGTTAAAAACTGGTAAAGGCGGACAAATGGTTCGTTCAGCTGGAACATCTGCTCAGATTATGGGTCGTGATGGAAAGTATGTATCTTTACGTATGCCTTCATCTGAGATGCGTTTAGTGCTTGGTGAGTGTTTAGCTACTATTGGTCAAGTTGGAAATGAAGAGTTTGGTAACATTGTTATCGCTAAAGCTGGTCGTCAACGTCACTTAGGTATTCGTCCACAGACTCGTGGTTCTGCAATGAACCCGATTGATCACCCGCATGGTGGTGGTGAAGGTAAAACGAACTCAGGTCGTCATCCAGTTACTCCTTGGGGTAAACCAACTAAGGGTGCTAAGACTCGTCGTAAAAAAGCAAGTGATAAACTTATTATTACTCGTCGTAAACCAAATGCAAAAAGGGTAGGTTAACAATGGCTCGTTCAGTAAAAAAAGGTCCATTCGTAGATGATCATTTAATGAAAAAAGTGGAGGCTATGAAGGCTGAAGCAAAAAAGAAACCTATTAAAACTTGGTCAAGAAGATCTATGGTTCTTCCTGATATGGTTGGTTTAACAATAAATGTTCACAATGGTCGCCAATTTGTTCCTGTATTTGTTACAGAAAATC
>JALUWV010000082.1 GCA_027019335.1 Sulfurimonas sp.
TAGAAACTTGTTGGCGTTTTTTATCTTTACGCTCAAAAGCAACTGTCCCTTCAATCAATGCAAAAATTGTATGATCTTTTCCCATACCAACATTTTTACCTGGGTGGATTTTTGTTCCACGTTGACGAATGATAATGTTTCCAGCTATTACACTTTCTCCACCATATTTTTTCACGCCGAGTCTTCTACCAGCCGAATCACGATTATTCTGTGTACTACCCTGACCTTTCTTATGTGCCATCTTTATCTCCTACTTTGTTTTTGCTTATGCAGCTATTTTCGTGATTCTAACACGAGTATAATCTCTTCTGAAACCACGTTTTACTTTACTATCTTTACGACGACGCTTTTTAAAAGTAATTACTTTTCTATCACGACCTTCTCTCATAACTTCAGCAGTAACAACAGCACCTTCTACGAAAGGAGCTCCAACTTTAAGTTCACCAGCATTTACTGCTAAAACTTCTTTAATCTCTACAGTAGCACCAACTTCAAGAGACATTTTATCAAGTGACAATTCATCACCTTCAGATACTCTATACTGTTTACCACCGTTTTTAATAATTGCGTACATTTATTATTTCCTTATAATTCTACTAAAAAGTGTGCAATTCTATCCAAAATTGCTTTAAGGAAAGTTTAATCCTGTACTAAAGCGACTGCATCTATCTCAACAAGTGCATTTTTAGGCAGTGTTTTCACCGCAACTGTTGAACGCACTGGCTTATGTGACCCAAATGCTTCTGCATAAATCTCATTCACAGTTGTAAAGTCTCCCATATCTGCTAAAAAAATTGTTGTTTTGACAACATTTTGAAGAGAACTTCCAGAGGCTTTTAAAACTGCTTCAAGATTTTTCATAACTCTTACAGCTTGAACAACAACATCTTCGCTTAAAAGTTCATCGCTTCCTTCCGGTGTTAAGGCAATTTGCCCTGAAGTATAAACCATGCCATTGACAACAACTGCTTGTGAGTATGGCCCTATCGCTGAAGGTGCTTTGTTCGTTTGTATAAATTCCATTGTGACTCCTAATAATTTTGAATTAAATTTTTAAAAACTCTATATAAATCTTCTACTTCTTTTTGTGTAGTTCGTTCATTAAGTGCATGAATGGTATCATTTTTTACACCAAATTCTATGACTTTTATACCCATCGGTGCTAAGAAACGGGCATCACTCGTGCCACCTGCTGTTGAGTGTTTTGCTCGTACTCCTGTGATTTCATAGATAGCAGTATCTATTTGTCTTACAATCTTTGTATCGGTATCTGTTTTAAAGGGGTAAGAACCCTGTGTTAAACGCAACTCATACTCCAAACCCTCAAAATGTTTCGCAACAAATGCTTTGATACTTTTCTGGTCTGTTTTTGTATTGTTGCGGACATTAAACATCATTTTAAGTGCATTAGGTGTGACATTTGTCACTTCCATACCTGCTCGTATATCTGTAACGACAAATTTACTCGGTGCAAAATGGGCATCTCCATCATCTAAATCAACCCCTGCAATTTTTGGCAATATAGTTGCTATTTTATGCACTGGATTGTCTGCTTTTTCAGGATAAGCAGCATGGCCTTGTTTGCCTTTGAGTGTTAAGTAACCATTGATAGAACCCCGTCTACCAACCTTAATCGCATCTCCAAACTCTGTTTCACAAGTAGGCTCTGCTACTACGGCAGCATCTGGAAGTAAGTTATGCTCTTTGAGGTATTTTAAGGCTTTGACTGTACCATTGACCCCCTCTCCCTCTTCATCTGAGGTTAAGAGTAAAGAGAGTGTTCCTTTAAATGTTTCGACTTCTTTGATGGCTTGTATAAAAGCTGCCAGACCACTTTTCATATCTTGTGTGCCACGTCCATAAAGGTAGCCATCTTTTTCGACAAGTGTATATGGATGAGTACTCCAGCCCTCTCCTGCTGGAACAACATCCACATGCCCTGCAAAACAAAGATGTTCTCCTCGTGAAAATTTTTTGTAAAGAAAAAGGTTTTTTACCTCTGCCACATCTATACGAATCGCTTCAAAATCTGCTAAATACTCAGCGATAAAATCGAGTAAGCCACCATCATCTGGTGTTTCACTTTTTGTCTCTACCAACTTTTTAAAAAGTTCTATCACTTCCATAGTTTATCTTTTAGGATTTGTATAAAAAAGATACGGTGTTGAATAGTTACTAATCTCAAAATAAATTTTCTTTTCACCCTTATCTACTTTAAAATTTTGATTGACATCCAAATAACCATAGCCATATCTATAATTTCGTGGGACATTTCCATCTGTACTTGTCGCTGTTGTGAGCTTATCTATCTCTATAAAACGCGAAACTAGTTTTTCACCCATATAAATGTCTAAAACACCATGCGCCCCTGTCCAGTTTTGTAAGCCACGACTCAATTTATTTTGTGTTTCTTGTGTACATGCACTCAAAAAGAGCATTATTGAGACTATCGAAATTGTGGTAATTGTTTTCATTGTTTATCCAAATTTTAATTTTTTAAGTGCTGCTTCTTCATCATCAGTTCGCATGAGTGATTCACCCACTAAAAAGGCATCCACGCCAGCTTTACTCAAATCTTCTAACTGTCCATGCTCATAAATCCCACTCTCTGCAACAATAATTTTTCCATTTGGAATCAAAGGAATCAAATCATAGGAGAGGTTCATATTCATCTCAAAAGTTTGTAGGTTTCTATGATTAATGCCTATGATGTCAGCACCTGCATAAATAGCTTTCACCAAATCAGGCTTATCATGTACCTCAACAAGGGCTTCCATACCTAAGTGTCTTGTATAATTGAGCAAATCTTTGAGCTCTTTTTTACTTAAAGCAGCGGCAATCAGCAAGATAAAATCTGCCCCATGTACCATTGCTTCTAAAACTTGGTATTTAGAGACGATAAAATCTTTACGTAAAAGGGGAATCCCCACATAACGACGAATCCCTCCAAGATAGTCTAGGCTTCCTTGAAAAAAGTGTGGTTCTGTCAGTACCGAAATTGCACTTGCCCCACCTCGCTCATAGGCTTGAGCAATTGCTAAAGGGTCAAAATCTTCACGAATGACCCCTTTTGAAGGCGATGCTTTTTTCACTTCTGAGATAATTCTATAAGGGTCTTGCTCAGTTGCTTGTAAAAATGGAAATACATCTCGAGGTTGGCGTGCATTAAATGCAAGCGAACGTCCTAACCAATCAAGCGAAAATTCCGCTTCTCTTTTAACCAAATCTTCTTTTGTTTTTTTTATAATATCATCTAAAATCATTTTAGTTTTTTACCTTTTTTAAATTTAAACATTTATCTATTATCTGCACATGATTAATAACTTCAGGGTCATTACCGCCTTCTAATGTTACCACTCTATCCATGATTTTTTTTGCTTTCTCGCATTGGTGTAGTTTATAATACCCCCAAGCTAAAGAGTCAAGATAGTATCCCGAATCTGGTTTCGCTTGTAAAGCATTTTGTATATATGCCATCCCTTTTTTAACATCAATCTCATGGTCAATTAAAACATATCCAAAATAATTTTCATACAGAGGATTTTTCGTTTTTTCGACAACAGTCTCTAGTTTCTGCACAACACTCTGTAAAACTTTTGTATCATTTTTTTTACTCGTACTTTCATACTCAAAAACAGCACTTTGCCCCAAATAGTTAATGTTGCCACTACTTTTATAGAGTTTTGCTGCAAGTTTATATGCTTTCGCATACTCTTTAGTGACACCATAGATTTCTAAAAGTGTCTCTGGCTCAATCTCATACTTTTCCAAAAATGCAATCATCGGCTGATACTCTTTTTGATAAGCATATATTTGCAGAATTTTTTTCGCAACTAATTCATCTTTATTTTTTGCATACATACGCAAATAGGTTGAGAGAATACCATCTATATCATTCGCACTAGCATAAAAACTAATCAATCTTTTACAAATAATCTCTGAGCATCCTCGCATACGGCTATGTGTTTCTAGCTTGGCAATGGCTTCTTCTTGCTGGTGAAAATTAACAAACAAAAGAACAGATATTTTATCTAATATCTTTTCATCATAAGTTTTTCCATAGATAATTTCAAAGTATTTAAGTGCTAGTTTATACTTTTTGAGTTGATACAAAGCGATAGCTTTTAATCGCGTTAACTTTAAATCATCTGAAGAATCAGTACTTACCTTAGAGATTCTTTGCAAAACTTGCTGATACTGTTTGAGAACAATTTGATGTGCAAGGGCTTTGTAAAGATACTCTTTTTTTCCTGATTTTTTATAAAGAATGTCAAAAAACTTTAATGCAGCCTGATTATCTCTCAACTCTTCTGCACGAAGTGCAAATATAATGTAAACATCTTCTGCTGCGAAAGACTTTTGATTTGAAGATTTTGCTTGTGTCACTCCTGCATTTAAAGAAGAACAAGCACTCAAAAATATTATAAACATAAAAGAAGTAAGAGTATATATTATTTTAGACATCTATGATTCCTGGACACTCTTTTTTAAGTTCATCAACACGGGTTTTATAATAATCCCAAAAAGGAAAAGTGGAACATTGGCTCGGTCTTGCTTCATATATTTTACAGCCATTGGTCGCTTTATCATAAAATACACACTCATAAGAGTCTGCAATTTTTACTTCCTTTATGGAGTATTTGTACCCTTTTTTATAAAGGTATTCTACTCCAAATTCATTAACACTCAAATCAAGGAGTTTTGCAATCTGTTCTATCTCATTTTTGCTAACAAAAATGTACCCGCTTTCACCCGTACAGCATTTACCTTCACAACTTGCACAAGCAGATGGTGTAAAGGCATAAGGATAAGACTCTTTTTTAATTATATCTGACATTTGATACTCTGTGTATTTGCTTTTGCATAGATTTGTTCTGCTTTTTTTGAGATTTTATTGTTTTCAACACTGATAAAAGGTGGCCAAACTTTCATCATTGATTTTGAGCCGTTTCGGGCATGAATCATCACAAGAGATGCTGTTTTATCTTGTTTTGGATGAACGAATTGTACATCAACAACTCTTAATTTCACTTTCTCCAATGCCGTACAAACTAAACCAAACTGTGAAGCATCATAACAAAAGATAAAGTGTGAATGTGGTTTGAGTAAACGAGAAACTTTTTTAAAAAACTCATCGAGAGGAAGATTATGATTATATCTTGCGATTTTCAACATACTATCTTCACTTTTTTGCGCACCTAAGGGATAAAATGGAGGATTTGAAACAATATAATCATATTTACTATCTTCTTCTAATTCTAAAAAACTCCCTGCATAGAGTTTATAATCAATTTTATTGACCCTTGCATTTGTCCTTGCATACTGCACAAAATCCTCTTGAATTTCCACAGCTTCAAGTGAAACTCGTGGGTTATCACGAGCGACAAGAAGTCCTAGAATTCCACTTCCTGCTCCAACATCAAGCATCTTACCCTTTGGGTGAAAAGAGCTAATAAAGTCATACAGAAAAATCGAATCACTATTGTAACAATATCCTGATTCTGGTTGATAAAGAAGCATTGGCTAAACTACCTTGAGTTATAATGATGCAATTATATCTAAGGGGCATTAAATTATGATTATTATTCCAGCAAGACTTGCATCTACAAGGTTTCCACAAAAAGTACTCGCAGATATAGGGGGACTTCCTATGGTTGTGAGAACAGCCAAAAGAGTTGCACACCTTGACCGTGTCGTTGTTGCGGCCGATGATGAACACATCATTGAAATTTGTAAAGAACATGGGGTCGAAGCGATGCTTACCTCAACAACACACAAAAGTGGAACAGACAGAATCCATGAATGTGCCACAATTTTAAATCTTGAGGATGATGAAATCATTATCAATGTTCAAGCAGATGAACCTTTTATAGAACCTGATGTCGTCAAAGTCCTCATAGAAAAGCTCCAAACACTCCAAAAAAACAAAGCACCTTTTATCATGGGAAGTTGTTATAACTCCATCAATGCAGAGTCAGCCAAAGACCCAAACCTTGTAAAAGTCATCATGGATAACGAAGAAAATGCCATCTACTTTTCCCGTTCCCTCATCCCTTATAATCGTAGCGGAAGAGCGAACTATTTTGGTCATATTGGGATTTATGGATTTAGTAAAAAAAGTTTACATGAGTTTTGTAACTTAAATGATGCCCCCATAGAAGACATAGAAGGATTAGAACAACTCCGCGCCATTTACCATCAAAAGAAAATCACAATGCTTAAAGTTGCTTCTACTGGCTTTGGTATTGACACGAAAGAGGATTTAGCAAGGGCTGTAGAGATTTTTCTTTAGTTTAAGAAGAAGGTAAATTTATGAAACTAAATAATCAAGAAGTGAATCAAATTGATACACGTAAGCTTTCAATTAATGACATATTCTGAAGTACAAACACTTTTAGATGGTATGAAAGAGATTAGAAAGATAGGGCATCGAGTTGTAAGAGCTATTACAATGTTTCTTTAAGGATAGATTGGAATTTAACACCATGATGATTTCATTTGATAACAGAATAAAAAGTTTGGGGTATAGCATGCAGATAAGAGTCTATTACGAAGACACCGATACAGGTGGTGTTGTTTACCATTCTAATTACTTAAATTTTTGTGAGAGAGCGAGAAGTGAGGCTTTTTTTAATAGAGCTTTAAATCCTATTTTAAAAGATGGACATTTTGTTGCTCGGAAAATTGTAGGTAATTTTTACAAAAGTGCAAAACTTGGAGATATCCTGCATGTTACAAGTAAGCTCATCCAAATGAAAAGTGCCTCATTTGTATTAAGCCAAACTATTTATAAAGAAGAGGAAAAGATTTTTAATCTTGAAATTACTCTTGCCTATATTAATTTTGCAGGAAAACCGCAAAAAATAGATGTAAATACAAAAGAACTCATACAAGAACTCTTCTAATGCACATAGGGAATAAACTTCGATATAGAAGGTTGTAAAAGTTCTATAGGATACTGTAATTGCTGCTCTACAATCGGGATATTGTACTCTCTTTGTTCATTTGTAATACGGTTAAAGAAGTAATCCATACCCACTGTTGTTGTGTAATTAATCCAATTATATGCAATATCATTATTTAAAAGTGCATTTGCTTCTGTAATCACATTATTTTTTTCAACGATAGAATTTGCCACTATCATATGCTTTCTATCAACATACTGTGTCATAGACAAAAGAAGAGGATTATAATTAATTTGTGTTGAGAGAACATTTGTTGCATTTGTATCATAGAGTGTAAGTTGTGACATTATCATCCCACTTTTAATGATGGGAGTATTTACCACAAAACTTCCCTTTACTATCTCTTCATTCTCTTTAAGATACTCCTCGAGATTTGTCTTTCTTCGAGACAGATAATATTTGATTGTTTTATTTTGAGGATTTAACATTTCAAAACTCTCTTCTTGGTACTGAGAAAGCTTCTCTCCTGTTGTCGATTTGTCAGAGAAAATAACTAACGGTGACACGGCTTCTTGTACCAGTAACTCCGATTGTGCTTGATAATCTATTGCCCCAAATGTAACATTACTCAAAATTTTATCTAAACTATTTTTATGAATTGTCGGCAAGTAAATTTGTAACTTACTAGGAAGTAACATCAGGTTTTGCGCGCCCGTATGTGTTAAAGGTGCGATGACATACATGTATCCATCATCTTCTATCTTTTGCAATGCCACAGCGATTGCATCTACATCTTCACTCTCAATCTTATAACTTTTCAATGCAAAAGGATGTCCTTTCGTCATCAGATATGCAAAAACTGCATTTGTTGTAGATGAAGCATATTTTCCAATGCGTTTATAAGGTAAAAGAAGTGCTATTTTTATATGTGCCGAATGTAAGACTTGTGAGCCAAGATTAAAGATAGAGATATTCATAACTCTTATTTCATCAAGTGTTGTATCTTCTAGCTTTTTATCAGCATGTGCCATAAATGAAAAAATCTGCCCATTATCAAGATACTCTTGCATACAGATTTCATCACATACATAAGGGTCTAAATTCTGAATATAGGTCTTTGGCAATGGTATATTTGAGATAAGAAAGCTTTTTGCAAGCAATAGTATCGGCATCAGTAAGATTAATAGTAATTTATTCATAAACAGCTCTTTATAGTTTTTATTTAATCATCTATAAATGCCTATATAACGGTATTATATATGATTTTAAATCCCTACTTTTTTGTAGTTTATCCATACAGGGTAGGGATTTTTCAATAGTATATTTATTATATCTGATTGAATTTAATATTAGTGTTAATTTTGTAATATTTAATAAGCAACTTAGGTAAATCCGATGAGAAATAGGATCAGAAATTGCTAGTAGATTTAAAAAGTCACAAGTATGAAACTAAAACAGAAAAAGCTACTTTTAGAAGAGTTAAAAACAGT
>JALUWV010000083.1 GCA_027019335.1 Sulfurimonas sp.
GCCCAAAACGCTATCGAGAGTGCCGATAGTGCAATCGCTACAGCCAATGATGCTAAAGATACATATACTAAAGCGGCAACAGACGCAGGCGAAGTCGTAGAAGATACAACTCCAGTGGGTGCAACAAACGAGATACAAGCAGACCTCGAGAGCGCTATCCAAACAGAGAGTGACTCTGATAAAGCAGTGGATGATTTACTTACAAGTGCCAACGATGCAGCCGACACAGCCAATGCAGCGATAGCAGATGCAGATAAAGCTGTACAAACACTTGCAGAGAACTCCAACCCAAGCACAGCAGATATCCAAACTGCCCAAAACGCTATCGAGAGTGCCGATAGTGCAATCGCTACAGCCAATGATGCTAAAGATACATATACTAAAGCGGCAACAGACGCAGGCGAAGTCGTAGAAGATACAACTCCAGTGGGTGCAACAACAGTTGCACATGATATTATTACGAATATTCATATAAATATGAGTCCAGATGCAACAGATGATATAGAGATACAAGAAAATTGGTCAGAAAATTTAATATCTAATGGAAATGCAGAGTCAGATGAATCAAATTGGATTACAGATACTGGAGATTTGAAAGTTTCTAATTACTCAAGTAATGATTGGGCAGATTTAGATACTGAAAATACAGAAGATGGTAAATTTTTCTATGGTCGTGGGGAAGAGGTCGTTTCACATCAAGATATTGATATAACACATATTGAAGGTAATGAATTTAATCTATCAGCGGATATGGGTGCATATGCAGGACAAACAGATAGTGCTGAATTAAAAGTGGTCTTTAAAGATGTAGATGGTAATACAGTGGGTGAATCAACGACGGGAAAAGTTATTACATCTAGTAGTATGGAAAGTCATGAAGTTGGGGGAGCTATTCCAAATGGTGCAGTGACAGCAACTATAGAAATGCATATGGAACGACACCAAGGTGGAGATGCCGATGGTTATTTTGATAATATGTCATTTGTAGTGGGAAATAGTGCAAGTGCAACTGTAACCACTGAAGATAGTTCAATAACACTAGATGTCTTAGAAAATGATACAGATAAAGATGGTGACAACCTAAGCATTACAAAAATAGATGGACAAGATGTAACAAACGGACATACAGCAACTATTACAGATACGGATGGTAACACTCTAGGAACTGCGAGCTTAACAGATGATGGAAAAGTAAACTTCACACCAAGTGAACATTTACAAGAGATGAATGATGGAGAAAATCAAGATGTGACATTCTCTTATACAGTAAGCGATGGTAAAGGTGGTGAAGATACTGCGAATGTTAGTGTAAATGTTGTGGGTACAAATGATGGTCCAGTAGATGAAGTTTTACATTATAGAAACATAAATAACGGCAATGAATCACATGATGATTATGTGGATACAACATTAACTACGGGTGATGGTAATGATACAATTAGTGTAGATGATGATATTGAAGATGGTAGAGTGATTGATACAAATGCTGGAAATGATACTATAACTACAGGTGATGATTTTGATGATGGTGTTATAAATACAGGAACTGGTAATGATACTGTAAATATTGGTGGAGATTTGGGTGATCGTCATGAAACAGGTGTTATAAATACAGGGGAAGGTAATGATACGGTAAGTATTGGTTCTACTATGTTACATGATTCTCAAGTCAATACAGGGGATGGTAAAGATACCGTTAGTATTCATAAAGCCGAAGACCAATCTTCAATAGATACCGGAGCGGGAGATGATACCGTAACAATAGATAGAATTCAAGAAGATGTAACAGTTGATACAGGAGCCGGAAATGATACAGTTACTCTTGATAATGTAAGTAGTGGATTTGATGCTGGTAGTGTAAATCTTGGAGATGGAACAGATACATTAGTCATAAATGATTCACTTTCAGGAACAGATGCAACCTTTAATGGTGGCGAGGGCATTGATAATTTAGTTTTAAATAATGTTGACAAGTCTCATTGGGATGGAGGAATCAAAGACCATTTTGAAAACTTTGAAAGTGTAACATTATCAGATGGTAAGACTCTTGACCTTACACCTGATACAACAGCAAAAACCCCTACACTTGATATGAATATTAGTGATATGACAGAACATACTACTACTTCTGGAGTAAGTATTGACCCTCAAGTCGCACATCCAGATACTCCAACAACTCCTTCTATAGATTCTATAAATCCACAAGTTGCAAATCCAGATACTCCAAGGACTGCAACTACAGCGAATGTTGATGGTGGTGTTAATGAGGGTGATGCGGGTGTAGGTTACCATAAACTCAGTGGTTCTGGTGATGCAGATACTATTAAAGCAGGAAATCATTGGGATGATGTAGAGCTTAAAGGTGGAGATGATAATCTTAAAATCGATAATGCAGATGCTGGTTACCATACTTTAGACGCAGGAAGTGGAGCAAATACTATAGAAGCTGGGAATGATTGGGATAAAATCAAAACTGAAAGTGGAGATGATAATATCACTGCTGGGAAAGGTTCTATTGATATTCAAATGGGTGCAGGAAATGATACCTTAAATATAGATGATGCAGCCACAGGCAATGCGAAAATAGATGCAGGAAGTGGAGATGACAATGTCACTGCAGGTGAAAATTGGGATAGAATTTACACTGGTTCTGGCGACGATACTGTGCAAGCAGGTAAGGGTAGTATCGATGTGAGTTTAGGTGAAGGAAATGATAATGCTACCTTAGGTAATGCAGGGATAGGTAATGCTAAAATAGATGCAGGAAGTGGCAATGATACTATAGTAGCAGGGAAAGATTGGGATAGAATTTATGCAGGGGCTGGAGATGATGTACTGCAAGCAGGCGATGGCACTCTTGATGTCGATTTAGGAAGCGGTACAGATAATGCGATATTAGGCGATGCAGGTACGGGAGCTTCAAAAATCTCAGGTTCTGATGACAATACCATCAAAGCAGGTGATCATTTTGATGCTGTAAGCTTGAAAAGTGGTAATGATAAAATCGAAATAGGTGATGCAGATGCAGGTTACCATACTTTAGATGTTGGACGTGGAGACAACACCGTTATAGCTGGAGATGGATGGGATAAAATTCGTTCTGAAAGTGGCACTGATAACATTATAGCAGGTGATGGCAGTACAGAAGTGAGTTTAGGTCAAGGGAATGATACTGCTACTTTAGGAAATGCTGGTACCGGTAATGCTAAAATAGATGCAGGAAGTGGAGATGATAATGTCACTGCAGGTGAAAATTGGGATAGAATTTACACTGGTTCTGGCGATGATACTGTGCAAGCAGGTAAGGGTAGTATAGATGTTGATTTAGGTGAAGGAAATGATAATGCTACCTTAGGTAATGCAGGGATAGGTAATGCTAAAATAGATGCAGGAAGTGGCAATGATACTATAGTAGCAGGAAAAGATTGGGATAGAATTTATGCAGGAGCTGGAGATGATATACTTCAAGCAGGCGATGGTGTTCTTGATGTAGATTTGGGAAGTGGTACAGATAATGCCATTCTAGGTGATGCCGGTACAGGTTATTCTAAAATCTCAGGTTCCGATGACAATACTATCAAAGCAGGTGATCATTTTGATGCAGTTAGTTTGAAAAGTGGTAATGATAAAATCCAAATAGGTGATGCAGATGCGGGTTACCATACTTTAGATGTTGGACGTGGGGACAACACGGTTATAGCTGGAGATGGATGGGATAAAATTCGTTCTGAAAGTGGGACTGATACTATTATAGCAGGCGATGGTGCGAGTAATGTAGAATTAGGTTCAGGAGATGATACACTTAATATTGGTAAAGCGAATATTGGTTATACAAAAATAGATGCAGGTAGTGGTAATGACACGATGACTGTAGGTTCTGGATTTGATGTTATAGATGGTGGTAGTGGCGATGATACGGTAGTCTTTAAAGGTGATGCAAGTGAGTGGACACAAGGTGAGCGATGGGGACACACCATCGTTACCAATAATGCCACAGGAGATATAACACAACTTGACAATGTCGAACATGTCGAATTTGGTGGAGAAGATACACAAGTTGGGAGTACTACGACAACATATTCTTATGATATGAATCTAAATTCGGGACTCACAGACACAGATGGTAGTGAAACTTTAAGCAATATTACTTTAGATAATATTCCAGAGAATACAACACTCCAAGATAGTGATGGTAATCCTCTGAGTGCAAACAGTGATGGAAGTTATAGTATAGAAACTGATGCTAATGGTGACGCAAGTGTGACCCTTACAAGTAGTGAAGAACTCTCAGAAAGTGCAATAAATGGCATTCAATCCTCTGTAACCGCAACTGAAAGTAATGGAGGGGATACTGCAACTATAAGCACAAGTGAAAATGGCGATTTGAATGGCTTAGTGCTTGAAGATAGTATGGATTTTGATTTAAGTAAAGTAAGTGACAATCTTGATAATATTGGAAAAATAGATATGGGTAATGGTGACCAAAATATCACACTGTCTCTTGAAGATGTTTTAGAAGTAACAGATGATAAAAATACTCTCACAATAGAGGGCGATGCCTCAGACCATGTCGCACTCAATACTACAGGGGATGATGCTGAGTGGACTTTAGGAGACTTTAAAACAGATGCTGAGACAGGAGCAAGTTACCAAGAGGTAACTGGAGTTGAAGATGATAAAACAGTGACTTTAGAGATAAATACGGAAATTCAAATAGACCAAAATTAGCAATGATCCAGTTTATAATTTTATAATATAAGCTGGAAGAGTCAATAAGAACTTATAAATATTTTTTTCATCTAATATTTGGATGTTTCCATTAATAGAGGTCAGCATCTTTTGGTTAATATTGTGGATAAGTTGAGTAGAATTGTATAAACTATTCTTTTTTGTACTAAAAATATTGAATTTATTTTTATTTTTTATTTTTGTAAAAAGCATTTCTATATTCAAGGTTTTTTCTGTGTAGAAAAGTTTAATTTCTAAATCTTTTGTATTATCTATATCTTGAGAAACATGAGCAATAAAACGTAGTAAAATACTTTGTGCAATCTTTAGATTAAAAAAAAGTGAAGGTGGAGTTTCTTTCGTTGTAGAAATTTTTAATTTAGTTGTTTGCAGCATATCAGAGAGAAAATATTTTAAATCTACTAGAAAATCTTCTAAAATGTGACGCTCTTTAAATGATGTTTCCTCAAAATCACAAAATTCAAGTAAGGTCAGTATACTTTCTGATTTTTCAAGGGTTTCATTGATACTTGGAGGAGGGAGGTTCGCATCTATTTTTATAAAATATAAGATTTCAGCAAGACTCATTAAATACGTATGATGGGGATAATTAATATAGATTTTTTTTAAAAATTGGTCAAGTTTAATAGATTTATCTACTTTGGAAATTTGTTTTTGAGAAGATTGTGTATTTTTTAGAAAGAGATACTCTTTTTCTATCTTTTTTACTTTTTCTTCTAAGTGTTTATTTCTATTGTTCTGTACTCTATTTACTTCATTCTTTTCTTTGAGAAGTATTTGATAATCTTGACACTCTTTTTGTAAAGATAAAATCTCGGTTGGATCGTTTTTTCTCTTTTTTTCTTCTTGGTAGAGTGCTTTAAAATTATTGAGTTCTTTTTGTAAAGATGAAATTTCTGTTTTGAGGATTTGTTTCTCTTCATCATTAAATTGTTTTTGTTGTTTGCTGTCTTGTGTAGTTCCTAGAAAATGCAAAACTGTTTTTTTCCATAATTCTAAGTTTTGAACATCTTGACGTGTAAAATTCTTTCTTTTTTTCACAGATACAAAGAGTCTTATAAATCCAACTATTTGCTCATTGACTTCAAGGGGTGTTATAAGGATAGATTTTATTTTGTAATTGATAGGATTGTCTTCTGATTGAATATATGCCTTGCTACTTACAACATGATTTGAAAATATTGAACTTTTTTTGATAATACTTTGGTGTGTTTTTCCATGATGTAAAACTGTTGTAAGGGAAGTGTCTTTGAGTGAAAATGCTGTTTTTTTTTGAGAATCATATTTCCATATTTCAACATAAGACACACTAAAAAAATTCTCTAATTCATCATAAATTATTTCTGGATTGTTTTCTATCTTTGTTAAAGATTTTTCTAGGTGTTTTTCCATCTTTATCCTTTGGGCAGTGTTGTTCTAATATGTTTTGGCATATAATATTTGAATTGTTTTGGCTGAATAAAAAAATCTACAGTTCCAACATTTTCTGAAATCTCTTCCCACTTATCTATATCAAGCTTAATAGCCAAAACACCTAGTGTTGGAAATTTAAAAAAATTATCTGTGAGCAAAAAATTGGCAAACTCTGTTAATTCAGGATTATGTCCAACTAAAAAGAGAGAATTGTCATCATCATTTTGCAATGAAAGGACATTTATATAGGCTTCTCTTGAAGATTGATACAACTCTTTCATATAGTGAATTTTCTCAGTGTATTTTATTTTTTGAGCAAGTATAAGAGCAGTTGTTTGCGCTCTCATAGCTAAACTAGAAACAATTAAATCAGGTACTATTTTTTGAAATGATAAATAAGAGCTTATAGTATTGAGGTCTTTTAAACCTCGTTTCTTTAAACCTCTTTCGAAGTCACTCAGAGAGCCGTCACTCCAGTCTGATTTTGCATGTCTAATAAGATATAAAGTTTTAATGACTGCTCCTGTTCTTAGAAATTTTGTGGTATTACATTGCTTGAAGCATTTTTGACATTGTCTGAATATTACGTTCCATAATCATTTTTGCAAGTGCAACATTCCCATCATCTCTAAAAATTGTAAAGATTGTGAGTTTAGAAAAGTTATCTGATGAAGATGAGCCAGAACTATTTACTAAAAAGACATGACCATCTTCTGTCCTCGCTTCAATGAGAGATGTCTCAGCAAAACCAACATCAAGAGAACTTTCTGATGTCATTCTAAAAGCATCATTAAAAATACTTGCAGAGTAAGCAATATCTGTATTTGTATTTTCTTCATCTATATAGAGTGTTTCACCTGAGAAGTTTAGTACAGCAGAACCGAGGTATCCATTTACTGCTGTGAGTTTTTTCATTTGTTCTTTAAAATCAATCATTATAATTTCCTTTTTAGTTTTGTATTTTTTTCATAAGGTCATTGAATGTTTGCATAGAAGAACCATTCTTGACGAGTATATCATTGAGTAGTTGCCATGAAGCATCTATACCATCATTTTTTTCTTTTTCTAAGAGTGCAGCATATAAAGGTATAATTGTCTTTTTTGCTTTTTCAGACATTCTTCTTCTTGTTGAAACATAGTTTCTTAAAGAACCATCTGGGTTTTTAGCAACTCTCACATTTGCCAAAGTCCAGTAGTACTTTCCATCTTTGGTAAGATTTTTTACAAAAGCAAATACATCATTTCCTGCTTTTAATTCTTGCCATAAAAATTTAAATATAACACTTGGCATATCAGGATGTCTTAAAATTGAATGGGGTTTATCAAGCAATTCCGACTGCACATAGCCTGAAAGCTTTACAAAAATTTGGTTAGCGTATGTTATATCTCCATTTTCATTACTCTTAGATACTACAATATCCACATCTCTAACTTCTATCTCTTCATCGAGAATTTCTCTACTCATTTTACATCCTTTGATATATCTTTACTTTTTGATTATAACTAAAGAAGTAAACAAAATATAAAAATACAAGTTTTATGAAAAATTATAAATCTAATTGTTTCATTTCTTCTCAATTTTTAAACATAAACTTATTTGAGTAACAAAATTCAAGCAAGTCTATCATTGACATATGCTTTGAGTGTTCTTGTTGTGATATTCAACTCTTGTTCGGTTGCATCATTTGTAAAAACCTATGTTATAATCACATAAAAAAGAGAGAAAAGATGCAGTTTGCAGACCCTAAAAACGACCTAGCTTTTAAGAAAATATTTGGCGATGAGAAACATAAGAGTATTCTTATCTCTTTTCTCAATGCAACACTTGATTTTCAAAATGAAAAAACCATAGTAGATATTGCATTGGCAAACTCCTACCAAATACCAAAGATACCTGAACTTAAAGAGACTATCCTTGATATACAGGCGACCAATCAAAATGGAGATACTTTTATAGTAGAGATGCAAAAAAAGGATTTGGGTAACTTTACAAAAAGAAGCCTCTACTATACCTCAAAAGCTTATGTTGCACAGCTCCCAAAAGGACAAGATTATACATTGCTAAAAAAAGTTTATTTTATAGGTATCCTTAATTTTAATATTTTTAGTAATGAAAACTATATATCAAGACATCTTATCATCAACCAAGAGACAAACAAACAAGATTTAGATGATTTTGAATTTACTTTTATAGAACTTCCTAAATTTACTAAAGAGCTTGAAGCATTAGATTCTGTCCTAGACAAGTGGGTTTATTTCTTAAAAAATGCAGCAAACCTGACGATGATACCTTCCCAATATAAAACACTCCAAGAGTTTCAAGAAGCTTTTAGTATAGCAACCCAAACAACATGGGATATAAAAGAGTTAGAAGTGTATGAATATATGGCACTTAAAGAGTTTGATGAACGCAATGCCTTGCAAACTGCTGAACGAAAGGGACTGCAAAAAGGAATAGAACAGGGCATTGAAAAAGGTATTGAACAGGGAATTGAACAGGGAATTGAACAGGGAATTGAACAGGGAATTGAACAAGAAAAACTCGCAATAGCTAAAAACTTGCTTGATATTTTAGATGATGAAACCATAGCGAAAAAGACAGATTTGAGTGTAGAGATGGTACATAGTTTACGTAACTAAAAGTATATTTATTTGAGTAAAAGCACTAAAGCAAGTCTATCATTGACATGGAGTTTTGTAAAAATCGAACTGACATGAGCTTTGACTGTTCTTGTTGTGATGTTTAATTCTTGTGCGATTGCATCATTTGTAAGTCCATCAAGAATGAGGTAAATTACTTCTAGTTCTTTTGGAGAGAGTCTATTTTGTATGAGTACTTTTGCATCGTCATTAATGGTAGCAGAGGCTATATTATTGCTTAAAGCGACAGTGAGTTCTGGGTATGTCCAAACTTTATTGTTACTGACTGTTTCAAGCATTTGTGAAAAATTTGCCACTGAAATTCTACTATTTGCATAGGCTTTTACTTTATGTGAAATGAGCATTTTTCCAGAAGTGATTTCAGGATTTTTTTCTAGTACTATTGTGTTTTTTGGGAGTTTATTGAGTGCAATGAGACGATTGAGTTCACTTGAGCATGAGTCATAATCAACAAAAAGTATAAATGCTTTATCAAGTGTATTGATACTTTTTTCTAAAGAAATTAAGTCCGAAACTAAAGTGAAATCTTCTATCGTATGTTTTTTTCTCAGCTCTTCAACTATCTCTATATTGGCTGATAAAAATATTTTTTTCATCACTACCTCTCTGTAAATATATATTGTTTAGATTTAAGTATGGGTTTAAGAATATACTGTAGTACTGTTTTTTTCCCTGTAATGATGTCCACATTGGCTGTCATTCCTGGAATAATTTTTAAAGGATGTTCTTTGGTTCCAAGATAATTTTTCTTTGTTTCTATGTAGATAAGGTAAAAAGTCTTCTCTTTTTTATCGGTAATAGTATCTGGTGAAATATTGACCACATTTCCTACTAAACCACCATAAATGGCATAGTCATAAGCAGATATTTTTACTGTTGCTTCTGCTCCAGGATGAATATAGGCTATATCTTTCGGTTTTATTTTTATCTCAAGGTAGAGTCTTTTATCTGTAGGTACAATCTCAACAAGGTCTGCCCCTGGTTTTATAACACCACCTACAGTGTTGACAAAGAGTTTTTGTATGATTCCATCGACAGGAGAAGTAACCTTTGTTCTTTTGACTTGATCACTGAATGCAATTTGTTGTGTTTTGAGTCTTGCAATTTCTGCTGTGACTTTGTTGAGTTCTTCTTTTGCTTTGTTGATAAACTCTTGTTTGGATTGAGTTCGCTTATTTCGGAATTCTTCTATGGCAGATTTGAGTCGTGGAAGGGAGAGTTGTGCAGCTTCAATGTCATTTTGAATCCCATTGGCTTCGCGTTTGAGTTTTAAAAAGTCAACTTTTGATTTAACACCCTCTTGTACCATAGGGGCTGTCATAGAAATCTCTTCTGTGACATATTCTAGTGATTTTTTCAAAGAACGAATTTTTGCTTTTGCTTCTATATACGCTTGTTTTTTTTGCTCTATTTGTTCAACTATAGAGTCGTCTTTTGCGAGAATTTCTAGTCTGTTTGAGTGATAAAGTTGTCTTGCCAGTTGAATTTGTTTTTGAAGCTCTTTATCTTTTGTTTTGAGTATTCTAAATGGATGGTTATTTGATTCTGCATCGAGGCGAAGTTGTTTGGCGATTAGCTCATTGTACTTCATAATATTTGTTTCACTTGTAGATTCTGATTTGGCATTGTTGATTTTTAAGATAATATCACCCTTTTTGACCACTTGCCCTTCATGGACTAAGATACTCTCAACAATCCCCCCTTCAAGATTTTGAATCACTTGATTTTGTCCATAAGGAATGGCTTTTCCACTCCCTCGTGTTATTTCATCTATAGAAGCAAAAGATGCCCAAACGATAAATAAAAGAATGGTGATAAGCCAAAGCTTTAACACTTTACTAATCTTTGAAGGTGTTTGTTCTAAAATGGCGGAACTCAAAGAGTTCATAAATTCATAATCTTTTTTGGTGTATTCTACAGGTTTGTTACTTTTTTTCATGATTTTACTCCACCTTGTAGTTTGAGTATAGCTTCTTCTTTTGGAGCATCTATAACAATTTTCCCCTCATTCATAACAATGACTCTTTCCACAATTTTAAGGAGTGTCATTTTTTGAGTAACAAGAAGAGATGTTCTATTTATTAATGCTTTTTGGATGTTTGTGAGAAGTTTTGCTTCTGTGATTTGATCCATGGCATTACTCGGTTCATCCATAAGCATAACAGGAGCATCAAGTAAAAATGCCCGAGCAATCCCGATACTTTGACGCTGTCCACCTGAGAGTCCAAGCCCTCGTTCACCGATAGGCATCTCATAGCCTTTTGGATGTTTTTTGATAAACTCCGAAGCGCCACTTATTTGTGCTGCTCGTATCATCGCACCATCACTCGCATGGGTTGCTCGAAAAGTAATGTTGTCTTTGACAGTACCTCGAAAGAGCATAATATCTTGTGAAACATAACTCATATTTTTTCGTAAATCGGCAGGGTCAATTTGGTTGATGTCGATACCATCAATGAGAACTTGTCCAGAATCTGGTTCATACAATCCTAAAATAAGTTTTTGAATGGTACTTTTTCCACTTCCAATGCGTCCTATAATAGCTACATGCTCTCCAGGGTTAATAACAAAAGAGACATTTTTGAGTGCAGGTATATCTGTATTTGGATAAGAAAATGTAACATCTACAAACTCTATATGCCCGCTAAAATCAGGTCTTTGTACAAACTTTTTCCCATCCGGACGCTCACTTGGTTGGGTAATGATGTCGTTGAGTGTTTCATAAGATGTTTTTGTATCTTCATAGTTTGTCATGAGTCCTGCCACTTGTCCCATCGGTGCTAAGGTTCTCCCTGTTAAAATGACGATGGCAATAAGCCCACCCATAGAGAGTTGAAAATCTTGGATGAGATAAACTCCATAGACCACTATCATGACAGTGTTGAGCTGAATAAGAAGCTGTGTAATGGTTGGAATAGAAGAAGAGATGAGACGAGATTTTAAACTTTTCCCTGCAATTTCTCCTGTAGATTCTTCCCATTTCCATTGAATTTGGTTGAGTGTTCCGAGGGTTTTGAGCGTTTCGATGTTGTTGAGTGCTTCAATGAGAATGGAACTTTTGTTAGCACTTGCCTCATGAGTACTCTCGATAGAAGCACGCAGAGGTTTTTTGATAAAGTAGGCATAGCCTAAAATGAGGGTCATCGTGAGTATAGGAATATAAACAATATTACCACCAAGGTAGCCTATAACGACTAAAAAGATAATAGAAAAAGGAAGGTCGATGAGGGCAGCCATCGTTGCATTTGTTAAAAAACCACGAATGTTATCAAAATCTTTTAAGTTATTGGCAAAAGAACCAACTGAAGCAGGGTGATTTGCCATCTTTAAATCAAGCACTTTTTCAAAAATGATGGAAGACATGATAATGTCACTTTTTTTCGCCGCACTTTCAAGAAGATAGGTACGTGTAAATTTTGCAAAAGTATCCATAATGTAGATGATACTTACCCCAGCGGCAAACACCCATAGCGTTTCAATAGCATTGTTTGGAACAACCCTATCGTAGACGTTCATAGTAAAAAGAGGAGAAGCTAAAACAAACAGGTTGATTAAAAATGAAGCGTATAAAACATCTTTATATTGTCCTATAGAAAGTTTAAGTGTACTCCAAAACCAGTGTTTTTGTTCTAAATGGAGGGTTCTTTTGTTTTCTGATTCATACTGATACGCTTTTTTTATCATAAAACCAAAACCAATATACTCATCTGTTAAGTCTTCGATATCTACCCATTGCTCAATCGCTTCTTCAGCAGGCATAATAATCTTTGCTTGCGTCTGATCTTCATTAAATTTATCTAAAATACAAGCACTTTGATTGGAGAGTAAGATAATCATAGGAAGTTGCAGAGGTGAGATTTGGTGTAGTGGTCGTCGTATAAGGGAAGATTTTAAACCTGCTTTTGCTGCCGCACGAGAAAAGAGTCCTTTGGCATTGTTGATGGAGAAAAGTTCTGGGGATTCTGCTCCTGGTTCTACAGGGAGACCTGCTGTTAAGGCTTCTGCTGAAAAGGGTTTATGGTAGAGTTTTGTAAACAATACCAAACAGTCAAGCAAGGCATCCATTCTCAGGTTATCAGCACTGGTAATAAGCATTTGTTTCCTTTATTTATGTTTTTTTACAATGATATTGACATTGTGATTGCTATTGTCTGGGTTCTCTACAAAAAAGATATTTTTGCTCTCTATTCCTGCATTGATTAACAAATTTTTGAGTATTTGCATACGCTGCTTTTTCCCAATAAGTGTAAAATCTATCTTTTTTAGTCTGTAAGGTTTGAGTTGTAAGAGTAGATTTTTGAACTTTTTTTGACTCATGAATTTTCCATTTTTAAAACGAAAGTGAACATAGCGTTCTATTTGTATAAGTGTAGTATCTTTTGTGAGACAACCATAATCATTTTTCATGGTTTGTTGTAAAGAGTTTGGACATAAATCTACACTCACTGGAATGAGGTCTTTATCTATGTCATAGTTGAGAGGGAGTGTATCTTTTACTAATGGTGTTGGTGTACCATGTAAACCAACATGCAAGTAAGCTTCATTATTTTCACCTAAAACAGTATCGACTAAGATACCCATAGCATCTAAGATACGGTACTTTGCATAAAGAATACTATAGTTTGTTGTGATAATTTGTGCTTTTGAACGGATAAAATCATTTTGTGCGGATAAAAGGTCAAGAAGAGAACGTCGTCCTAAATCATACTCTTTTTTATAAAGTTTCAAGGTTTTTTGAGAGTATTTTTTATAATTCATCAAATGCACAAGTTGTTCTTGCAGTTTTTCATGTGCAATGTATGAAAGATTTAACCCCTCTATAATTTGTCTTTGAATATTATTTTTAGAAGCAACTTCTTGATGGATTGAGCTTATGCTTTTTTGAATTTGTGCTTCATCTGAAAAACCATTAAACAGGTTGTATGAGAGAAAAACCATCGCTTTAAAGGCATCTGTATTTCCTTCGATGGCACTCAAGTTTTTGTTCATCGATTGAGAAACACTAATATCGATTTTTGGGTAGTAAAGCGATGATTTCTCTTTTTTAGTTGCTTGTGCAAGTTTGATATTGTATTTGCTTACCCATATAGATGGATTATGAGCAATGGCAAACTCTGCTGCTGCTTCTCTGGATGATGGCAATTTTACACTGAGTGAAGGTCTTGTCATTTTTTTGACATCTAAGCTCCGACCAAGAAGGGTCGCAAGTTTAAAATTTTGGTTTAAAAGGGTGTTTTCTTGCACGACATAATTTGACTTAGCAAGGGCAAGAGAAGATTCTATTTTATTGACCTCAGAGAGTGTTGTAAGCCCTGAATCATAGAGTTTTTGTACTCTCTCAAATATCTGTTGGTTAATGTCAATATTTTCTTGTGCATTTTCTAAAAGTGCTTCATTTTTCATGACTTCTATATATTGGTTTGCTGTAGCAAATGCACGGTCATTTACTTTTTCTATATAACTATAGGCGGCAGAGAGTGTTTTATACTCTTGTCCTTTGAGTTGATAACTTGTACTAAAACCATTAAATAAGTTTTGAGTGTATGTTAAAGAATTTTGATAAACATTATAACTACTATGGGTATCAGCTGCTCCATGTGCTTGGTTAGATTTATCGGTTCTTTCCGTACCCATGCCAAGCTTTAAATTGAGTTGTGGGTAAAAACCAGCTTTTGCAGTTGTTATATCTTCTCGTGTTGCATTATAATTTTTAAGTCTTTCAAGAACAATAGGGTTTGTATTGATTATTTCATTGATGGTTGTTTTTAAATCTTGTGCATACGAAGATGTAAGGATTGCGATACTAAGAAAAATCTTTTTTTTCATTCATGAGCCTAATAATAAATTCTAATTATAATTTAACTAATCTATATTATTATAACTTAGAAAATATATAAAAGCAATGAATATTTCAAAATTAGCTTCTTATGTTATAATAACTGTAACAAAAGTAAAAAAGTGAACTATGAAAAGCAGTAACTACAGAGATATTTTAAACAATAAAAACAAATTACTCACACAAACATATTTTGATTTGCAAAGGCATTTTGAGAAAAAGTATGGTAGAGACACCGTTGTTTTTATGGAAATCGGTACTTTTTATGAAGTCTATGAGATTAACAACGATGAAGAGCAGATAGGAAAAGCAAAAGAGATAGCAGAACTTTTAAACATCCAACTCACCAAAAAAAATAAAAATATCATAGAAAATTCAGCGAAAAATCCTCTCCTTGCAGGTGTTCCTGCTGTAAGTTTTGAACGCTACTTGAGTCGTTTGATTGCACAAGAAAAATATACTGTTATTGTGGTAAAACAAAAAGGAAATCCACCAAATATAAGCCGTTATGTAGCACAGATTGTCTCTCCTGGAACAAATTTTGAACATATCGTTGATAGTGATGAGAACTATATAGTCTCTCTTCTCATCGATAAATATCGAGGAATGTATAGTGTGGGGTACTCGGCGATAGATGTTACAACGGGCAAAACTTGGATGTATGAAACACACTCTACAAGTGAAGACAATGCCTATGCACTAGATGAAATTTTTAATCTTTTAAATGTCCATAAAACAAGTGAAATAGTTGTTACTTTTTTAGATGGTGTGGATGCCCAACAGCATGTGGTGCAGTATCTCGAAATCGCAGAGCATTATCACTATTCGGTAAATAACAAACGACCAAAGATTGACTTTCAAAATGAACTTTTTAAAGAAGTTTATCAAATCCAGTCACTCCTTTCACCCATAGAGCATTTAGATTTAGAGCGTAGTCCGATGATAACAGAGTCTTTAGCCATTCTTATCGATTTTGTGATTGAGCATGACTACCACATTGTGCAAAAAATGGCACTGCCGCGTTTGATTGATAATCGTCGCTTTATGTACCTTGGCAACAATGCACTTGAACAGATGGGTGTGATGTCAAAAGATAGAAAAGAGTTAACACTTTTAAAAATGATGGACAAAAGTGCCACGGCAATAGGACGGCGTTTACTCAAAGAGCGACTTTTAAATCCTATCATGGATAAGAGTGAACTTGAACGTAGGTATACCCTTATAGAAAAAGTGAGTTCGCATACAAGAACCCTTGATGAAATGATGCGGGGGATTTATGATTTGGAGCGCCTTGCTCGTCGTTTAAATCTCAGTCGTTTACACCCCTTTGAGATGAATCATGTTTATGACTCGATGGAATCTGTCAAAGAACTTATGGGCTATATCAAAAAGCATAAGATTCAAAAAACACCTTTTCATGAGAGTGAGGTGGATGAATTTTTACGTGATATTCGTAAGAGTATAGACCTTGATATCTCTCGCCGTTTTACAAACGCAACGGTAGATGAAAACTTCTTGATGGAAGGGGTCGATGAGGGTATCGATACACTTGTAAAAGAAAATAACATTATGCTCATTGCCTATGAAGACATCATTGAAAAAATAGAAACTTTACTTACACAAGAGGGAGTGAGTAGTTCCAATCGTCTTGTGAGTTTAGGGCTTTTAGAAAAAGAGGGGTATTATATCTCACTCTCTAAAAACCGTTATACTTTGATAGAAACAGCATTTAAAAGTCATGAGGATTTTCGAGAATTTAGTGTCAAAAAACTAACAAACTCGGTGAAAATTACTTCTGCGTTTACCGATACACTTTCTGATAAAATTATGAAAAATCGTCGTAAAATCGTTGTCTTAGTTAAAGAACGCTACATTCACCTGCAAGCGCTGTTTCAAAGACGTTATGCTTTGCTTTTTGATAGAGTGATTAGCTATGTCTCTGACCTTGATGTAGGTATGAGTTCTTCAAAAATTGCACAGATGTATAATCACTCACGACCAACAATCGTTGCAACAAAATCAGATGAAAATTTTATGCAGATTATGCAACTGCGCCACCCACTCATAGAGATACAAGAGCGAGGGGGCATTTATGTGCCTAACGATATTGTAATGGGGTCACGAGATTATATGGATTTGCCACATCCAACAACGGTAATGCTCAATGTGAGTGTGCATGATGGACATGATGTCAATGGTGTTTTACTTTATGGGATTAACTCAAGTGGAAAATCATCGCTTATGAAGAGTATAGGACTTGCAACATTGATGGCACAATCTGGCTTTTTTGTTGCAGCATCAGCGATGAAGTTTAGCATATTTGATTCACTTTTTACAAGAATTGTCTCCAAAGATAATTTGGCAAAGGGGCTTTCCACTTTTGCAGTAGAGATGTTAGAACTTAAAAATATTTTCAACCGTGCAACCGTTCGTTCTCTTGTTTTAGGAGATGAGGTAAGTCATGGTACAGAGACCCTCTCAGGGGTGGCGATTGTCGCTTCTGCCATTATGAAACTTGCAAAAACCCGTTGCCTTTTTCTCTTTGCTACACACCTTCACCAACTCTCAACTATGCAAGAGATTACACGGCTCAACAATGTGGTTGATTTGCATTTGAGTGTGGCGTATGATGAAGAGAAAGATAAGTTACTTTTTAATCGTATCTTACAAGAGGGAAGTGGGAGCAGTATTTATGGTTTGGAATTTGCAAAATCTTTACACATGGATAGCGAATTTTTAAGCGAAGCAAATGCCATACGAAAACGACTTTCGAATGATTTTGATGAACTTGAACTTCTTGTGAAAAAGAAAAAATCGAAGTATAACAAAGAGCTTTATGTCACGAAGTGTATTATCTGTGGCGCGATGGCAGAAGATGTTCACCATATTTCCCAAAGAAGTTTAGCCGATGAGGCAGGGTTTATTGGGCATTTTCATAAAGATAACAAACACAATCTTATCCCCCTTTGTAAAGAACACCATAACAAAATCCATGAGGGAAAACTTCATGTGAATGGCTTTGTGATGACAAGTAAGGGACTTGAACTCCAGTTTGAAGAGCAACTCAAAAAACCAAAGATAGAGAAAGTGATAGAACCTGAAATAAATGAAAATGTTGCGCTGAAAGAACTAGAAGAAGAGTCAAAAAGCTTTATTCTGGATGATTGGTAGAAAAAGGAAAAAACGAGTGAATATACTCCATACATCAGACTGGCATTTAGGTCAGAGTTTTAAAAATCGTTCAAGAGAAGCGGAGCATCAAGGCTTTTTGAGTTGGTTACTTCAAGTGATAGAAGAGCAAGATATCGATGTCCTTATCGTAGCAGGGGATATTTTTGATACCTCAAACCCTCCTAATTATGCACTGAAAATGTATCATAATTTTTTAGCAGATATTATCAAAACGCAATGTAGAGACATCGTGATAGTAGCAGGCAATCATGATAGTATCTCTACACTTGAAGTCTCTAAAGATTTGTTAAAGTCCTTAAATGTGCATGTGGTTGCAAGCGGTGAAAATCAAGAGGAAGGCATAGTCCAAATCCTCAAAGATGATAAGCTAAAAGCTATTGTTTGCGCTGTGCCATACCTTAGAGATAGAGTTTTACGAAATGCCAATGAGAGTAAATCTTCCATAGAAGTTGAAAACGAGTTACGAGAGGGTATGAAAACTTACTATAAAAGTATTTATGACAAAGCAAAAGAGATATCTGGTGAAGTTCCTGTGATTGCTACGGGACATTTTACAACGACAGGTGCCTCTATAAGTCCCGATTCTGAGCGAGATATTTATATAGGGAAACTGCAAAATATTGATAGTGATATGCTAAGAGGATTTGATTATGTTGCGATGGGGCATATTCATAAACCTCAAAAGATTTCGCAACAAAATACGCTTCGCTATTCGGGTTCGCCCATACCTTTGAGCTTTTCAGAAGCGAACAATCAAAAAAGTGTTGTGTTAGTAAAATTTGTAGATGCTGAAGTAAAAGTGGATACTTTAGATATTCCACTCTTTAAAAAGCTTTACAGATTGCATGGTAATTTTGAAGAGATACAGACAAAAATCGAAGCGATAGCAGACCTAGCAAATCCACCTTTTGTAGAAATACTCCTCAAAGATAGTGAAATTCTCAATTATGACATCAATGATTTTATCTATCAATCCAATCAAGCTGGGGTAGATATACTTATGCTAAAAAGGGAAAAAGAGATACAAGAGAGAGGTTTAGCGATAGAAGATGAAAGCATAACTTTACGTGAACTTGACCCTTTAGATATATTTGATAAACGTTTAGAAGGTGAAGCGCATCTGAATGTCGATACAGCAATGAAACAAAATCTACAAGCCCTATATGCTCAAGTCTTAGAGGAGTGTCAAAATGAAGATAATTAGTGTAACTATCCAAAATCTCAACTCCATCAGAGGAAAACATATACTAGACTTTGAAAAGAGCTTTGCTAAGCATGGACTCTTTTTACTTACAGGCGATACAGGGTCTGGTAAAACGACTATCTTAGATGCGATTAGTGTCGCACTCTATGGTGAAACACCTCGATTGAAATCAAAATCTGAACTTGAACAACTCATAGCAATCGGAACAAAAGAGAGTCTTGCAGAAGTAGAGTTTGTGGTCGATAAAGTTTTATATAAAAGTAGTTGGAAAATCAACATTGCAAGAACGGGAACTATCAATAAAGCCAAAAGAGAACTGAGTAAATATGATGGGAGTGACTTTGAGATAATAACATCTGCGACAAGGGGTTTTAACAACAAAATAGAAGAGATAACAAATCTCAATTTTGATAGATTTTCAAAAACAGTCATGTTAGCACAAGGTTCATTTGATGCATTTTTACAAGCAAAAGATAGTGAAAAGTCAGACTTACTAGAAAAAATTACAGGCACTCAAATATACCAAAAAATCTCTCAAAGAGTCTATGAAAAACATAAACAAGAGAGCCATAAGCTAACACTTTTAAGTGCAAAAATAGATGAATCTAAGATACTTGTAGATGAAGTTGTTAAAGAAAAAAAGAGTGAGATACAGCATTTAAAAAAAGAGAGTGATAGTGTACTCCAAGAGCTAAAAGCATTACAAAACAGCATAAAAACTGTTGAAAACAGAGCAAAGTATCAAAAAACACTAGAGACTTTAAGAGAAAAAAAATCTGATTTGACTCTCCAAAAAATTGCATTTAAAGAGGATGATAAAAGATTAGAAAGAACGCTTAAAGCGAAAGAAATTTACACACAGATTTTGCAAGAGAAAGCTCTTGTAAAAGATTTGCAAGAGAAAAAGATGAGTATAGATGAACTCACAGAAGAAAAATCACAACTGGCAAATGAATTAGATGTGCTGAGAGAAAAACAAACGCAAAGTGATACAAATTTAGCACTATTTAAAGTCTTAGAAAAATCCAAATTCGAAGCTATTGAGCATGCACAAGAGCTGTTGATAAATCATTCAAACAAAGAGAATATTGTAAAGGCAAGCTATATAGAACTCAAAGAAAAAGAGAAAGCATTTGCTCTTTCTTTAAAAAATCAGGATGAAGCTACTCAGAAAAAAAAGGGCTTGCAAGAGTCTGTTGTAGCATTGGATAAATCCTTATCAAGTTTAGTAGCATTAGATACAAGAGATAACGATACACTTTTTAAAGAAAAAAATAGCATTGAAAATAAAATAAAATCTATAAAAACATTTATGCAATTAGAAGCAGATAAAGTAAAACAGATGCATATAATTGAAGTGTTAGAACTTTCTGTTGCATCGCAAAATAATAAGTTGTTAGAAACGAATAAAGAAAAAGAAGAAGTTTTAGATGAGATAGAGACACTAGAGGGCTTAACGCTTGCTGCACTTTCTATCAAAAACTATGAAGAGCATAGAAAGAGTTTAAAAGCAGATGAAAGGTGTCCTCTTTGTGGCTCTTATGAACATCCATTTTTAATTGATATGCCAAAATTTGATGATAGCATTTCAAGTGATTTAGCCGTGGCTAAGGCTCATTTAAAAACTTTAGAATCAAAAATAAAAAAAGATGAAAAAGCAATACAGAAAAATAGAGTAGCCTTAGAAGTCGCTAAATCAGGCATAAACACACTACAAGAGAGTTTGGAAAAATTAGATATAGATGTAAGTGAAAAAAAAGATGTTTTAGAAGAAGAGTTAAAGGCAATTGCACTTGAGATACAAAACAATAACTTGGTGCAAGAGTATAAAGAGAAAAGTGTCAAGTTAGCACATGATAGGGAACTTTTAGAAAACAACCTTGCAAACGCTGTAAAAGAGAGTGATGCCTTAAAAGTTGCAATAGAGAGAATCAAAGAAAGTATACAAAAATTAGAGCAGGAAACTTTAGAGATAAGCACGAGTGTAGAAGAACTCCTTGAGGATAAAACAGTAGATGTTGCTAAAAAAGAGTTAGAAGCAGAATCCTCAAAGCTCAATAAAGAAAAAGAGAGTTTAAAATTATCACTAGATACTCTCCATAACAAACTAACAATCAATCAAACAACGATGCAAAATCATATAATAAGTAGAGAGGATTTCAATCAAAAACTTCTAAGTATTCAAAAGAGAATAGAAAAACTTTTAGAAGAAAAGAATTTTAGAAATAGAGAGGAAGTTTTATCTGCATATATCAAAGACGAAGTAAGAGTCAAAGAACTACAAAGCCAAAAGAAATCTCTTGAAGAGAAGACGATAGAGATAGAGACTCTTTTAAAATCTACACAAGAGAGTTTAGCGTTTGAACTTAAAAAAGAACTCACATCTATAAAGTCACTAGAGGAATTATCTCAAGATGAAAAAGAGTTAACACTTCAAAGAGATATGATAAACACAGAAGCAACAGTGATAGAAGAAGTACTCAAACAGAGTGATGAGATAAAAAATGAGCAAGTTAAAATCCTTCAAGAGATAGAAGTTCAAAAGAATAGCTTACTCCCTTGGGAGATTCTTAACAAATTGATTGGTTCCGCATCGGGAGCGGTATATCAAAAATTTGTACAGAACTTAACATTAGGACATCTTTTAACTTTAGCCAATAAACATCTTTCATACCTCTCTGATAGATACACTTTAGTCAAAACAGATAATGAAAAACTTGATTTATCGATAGTAGATGCTTACTATATAGATGTAAAAAGGGGTGTCAATACACTCTCCGGTGGCGAGAGGTTTTTAGTGAGTTTGTCTTTAGCCTTAGGATTATCAGACCTCGTAAATGACAAGATAAAAGTAGATTCTCTCTTCTTGGATGAAGGTTTTGGAACACTCGATGAAGCGAGCCTTAATATGGCAATAGTAGCTTTAGAAAAACTCCATGCAAAAGGAAAACTTATAGGCATTATCTCTCATGTGTCACTTTTAAAAGATAGAATATATGCGCAAATTCAACTTAAAAAGAAGAGTGGTGGGAGTAGTGATATAGTTGTGATTTCGTAAAGTTTGAGGGAGAAAGCTATTCCCCTTAAAAAGGGGAATTTTGAAAACCTATCTTAGGTTTTCGAATGGTTGTGTAACGATTTGCTTACGAGTTACAGTGTATGGAACTAGAGCAGCTGCACGAGCACGTTTGATAACTACTGAAATCATATCTTGGTGACGTTTACAGTTTCCTGTTAAACGACGTGGCATGATTTTGTATCTTTCTGAAAGAGAGAAACGTAACGCACCTACATCTTTATAATCCATGAAGTCAACTTTTGCTTCACAGTACTTACAGTATCTTTTTTTATATTTTCTTTTTTCTGACATGTTATATCCTTTATTTATAATCTATTTCTAAAATGGAATTTCATCTTCATCAATATCAATCACAGGTACTGAGTTACTACTTGGCATCTCACGACTTTGCGTGTTTGCTTGGTTGTTGTAACTTTCTTGCTGTGGCTGATAACTCTGTTGTTGCTGTTGTGCAGGTTGTTGGTAACTTTGCTGTTGTGCTGGTGCTTGATAGCTTTGTTGTTGCCCTTGTGCAGGTGCATTATAACTATCTTGCCCACCATTTTGTGCTTGGTTATTGTACCCACCCTCAGGATTACTCCCTTTAGAGTCGAGCATTTGCATTGTTGCAACTGTTACAGAGTGCTTTGATCGTTTTTGTCCACTTTGGTCTACCCATGAATCAAGTTTCAATCGTCCTTCTACAAGGATTTTACTTCCTTTACGAAGGTATTGGTTAGCAACTTCAGCACTTCTACCAAAAAAGGCAATATCTACAAAACAAACTTCCTCTTTCTTTTCACCATTTTGAGTGAATTTGTGGCTTGTTGCGATAGCGGTATTTGCTATTCCCATTCCTGCCTGAGAGTATCTGAGTTCGATGTCACGTGTGAGGTTCCCAACTAAAATGATTTTATTGAACATGAATTTTCCTTACAATTTTACGTTTGCTAATTATTCAGCTGCCGCTTCAGTTGTTTCAGTTTCAGCTGCTACTTCTGTTGCTGGAGCTTCTGCTTCTACCGCTGGTTCTTCAGCTACTGGAGCTGCTTCTTCTACTGCTGGAGTTTCAGTTACTTTTGGAGTTTCTGATGCTTTTTTTGCTTTCTCTACAAGAGAGTTAAACGCAGCAATTTCACGATTTGTATCGTACTTGATAGTTACAAAACGAAGTAAATCTTCGTTAATACGGAAACGTCTCTCAATTTCAGAGATTGCAGCAGGTGCAATTGTGTAATAGATTACATGGAAATAACCACGTTCGTTTTTGTTGATAGGGTAAGCTAATTTTCTCATTCCCATAGGACTTGTAGCGGCGATTTCTCCACCGTTTGAAGTGATTACTTCTTCAACAGCTTTGATGCTTGCATTGATTTCTTCTGCAGTAAATGTAGGTTTTACGATTACTAGGTTTTCGTAGTTTCTCATATAATATGATCTCCTCTTGGTATTTGCCTCAATGGCGTTTGTTTCCCCTTTGGATCTAAATATGACTCAATGTCACAAAGAGAAAGGAACTCGCGATTATATAGAAAAAGAGCTTAAAAGTATATTTAACTAACTTTTCGCTATAGTTGCATTTATGGCAAAGAAAAAAGTAAAAAAAACAAAGAAAGCTCACAAAACTCATAAGAGAAACAAGAGTTCAAAAATTCTTTTATACACCGCATGGATACTCGCAATAATTGCTACTTTTTTAAGTATTACACTTATATGGTACTTTTTTTGGCATATGGATAAACCAAAAGTAGAGGTAAAAAAAGAGAAACTCTATACAAAACCTTTGAAACAAGAACTCCCTAAAAGTGTCAATAAACAGCTCAAAGAGCTTCTGAAAAAAGAGAAGCAAAAAGTAGTAAAAAAAGAAGATTTACCTGCTTCCCATGAGCTTGATTTTAAAGAAAATGCAAAGGTTTTAAAACCTATTCCTAGACCTATTAGAGTCTCTCAAAAAAAGCCTAAATTGGCGATTATCATTGACGATGTGGCAACACAGGGGCATGTAAATGCTATCAACAAACTGCATTTAGTTTTAACAAAATCTTTTTTACCCCCGCGTGCAGCCCGCCCACATACTCCAGAACTCGCACGAAAAGAGAAGTTTTATATGGTACATTTACCACTTGAAGCACAAAACTTTCATGCCGAAGAGCCAAATACATTGCGCGTATCTGATTCGGAGCAGAAAATATATAAACGCATAGATACGATTCAAAAATGGTTTCCTCGTGTGCATTTTATTAACAACCATACGGGGAGTAAATTTACTTCTAATGAACTTGCAATGAACAGATTGATTTATGCTTTAGAAAAACATCATATTCACTTTATAGATAGCCGAACAATCGCTTCGACAAAAGCCCCTAAGGTTTTAAAAAATATGGGCTTACCCTATGTGCATAGAGATATATTTTTAGACCATCACATGGATGTTGCTTATGTCAAAGAACAAATCAAAAAAGCAGTAGCCTATGCAAAAAAACATAAAACAGCCATAGCGATAGGGCATCCACACCCTAACACGTTAGAAGCTTTACGCGAATCGAAGGCACTTTTAAAAGAGGTTGACCTTGTGTATGTTAGAGAGGTTTACTAAAAAATGAAACGACTGGAAGAGGAAATCGTAGCACTTCAAGCGATGAAAAAATACCCAAAAGAGTTGTATGTCTCAGGCAATGCAGCACTTTTAGAGCGTAAAAAAGTCTCCATAGTAGGTGCGAGAAAAACATCCAAATACACACGAGAACTTACACATAAACTAAGTTTAGCTTTAGCCAATGTTGGAGTTTGTGTTGTGAGTGGTGGGGCGATGGGTGTTGATGCTGTGGCACATTTGGGAGCTGGGAGTCATAACACCATTGCCGTCCTACCCTGTGGGATAAACATAAAATACCCCGCAGTCAATAAAAATCTTTTAAATGACATTGAGCGAGATGGTTTGCTTATAAGTCAGTTTTCACCTAATTTTCGTGCAACTCCTTGGAGTTTTGTTTCGCGAAATGAAATAGTGGTCGCCTTGGGTAAAGTGCTTGTTGTCGCTGAAGCAGAACTAGGCAGTGGGAGTATGCGAAGTATTGAGTTTGCGTTAAAAATGGGCAAGGAAATTTTTGTTTTTCCTCATAGGCTAGGGGAGAGTAGTGCGACAAATGAACTGTTACAAAAGAAAAAAGCAGAAGTTATTTACGATATAGATGCTTTTGTCTCTCGTTTTGGCATGCTAGAAAAGCAAGAAATAGTAGAAGATGAATTTTACCTCTTTTGTAAAACAACACCGACATATGATGTAGCCTTAGCAAAGTTTCCACAGAGAGTTTTTGAAGCAGAACTTAGTGGCGAGATAGAGATAAAAAATGGAAAAGTTTTTCTTCTAATTGGCAGGTTGTAAAAATTTATTGAGTAGAGGGATGGTAGAGATGATTTTGACTTTATTTGCTACCATTCCAGTCAAAAGAGTTTCAAAAAGAGTGTCATATATCTTTTCATATACATCTGCTACATCCATAAAGCCATCGATTATAAGTGAAGATATCCCATGCATTGTTGACCAAATAACGATGGCTTGTTGGTAGCTATCTTCTTTTTTTAAAAGACCTTGCTGTTGTCCATCTTTTACCGTTTTTTGTAGTGCTGCAAAACCACTGCAATCTTCATCTTTTATGCTGAGTAACGCTTCACGTATATGTGCATATTTTTTTCCAAATAAAAGTCTGTAAAGATTTGGGTTAGTTCTTGCAAACTCGATATAAAGTTTCCCTGTAAGATAAAATCTATCAACTAGTGCTTTACTTTCATTTTTCAAATAGGGTGTAGTTTCTAAGTCAAACTTATCAAATCCCTTTTCTATAATGGTTTCAATGAGTGCATCTTTGTTCTTAAAATGTTTGTAAATGGCAGAACGAGAAGTGCCTGTTGCATCTGAAAGAACTTTAAGTGTGAGTTTTTCAGTATCTTCTTTCGCGATAAAATCCATAGCAATGCTAATGAACTCCTCTTTGAGGTTTCCATGATGATAGTCGTGTTTAATCATAAGTGCAATTTTATCATAATTTTTTAAGTGAACAATGTTTACATTTAAGTTTTCTTATGTTAACATTGTTCACTTAAAAAATCTAAAGGGTAAATCATGAGAAAAAGTATTTTATTTTTGTGCCTCTCTATCGTACTGTTAGCAGAGAGTGGTGAAAAAGTCGCAAAGCAGGCTTATGAAAAAATATCAGGATATGAAAGTAGTATTTCAAAAACTACAATGGTTCTAAAAAATGTTCAAGGAGATGAGAACATAAGAAAACTTGAGATGAAAAAGTTAGAAAATAAAAATGGGGATAAGTCTTTGCTTCTCTTTTTGTATCCAAATGACTTAAAAGGGACAAAGCTTTTGAGTTATGAAGTTATTGGAAGAGATGATAAGCAGTGGCTTTATTTGCCTGCTCTTAAACGAGTAAAACGCATCAGCTCCCGCAATAAATCTGGTTCATTTATGGCAAGTGAGTTCTCTTATGAGGATATATCTTCACAAAACTATCAAAACTATACTTATCCAAAAGATGCAAAAAAAGTTAGCAAAGATGGAGTAGAATATTTTGAAGTTCTCCGTGTTCCAAAAGATAAACACAGTGGCTATTCAAAGCAAATGATTTATATCGACATAAAAGAGAATTTAGCTCGTTTTGGAGAGTACTTTGATAAACAAAACAGACTCTTAAAAAAGATAAGTTTTCAAAACTATGTTTTACTCGATGGTGTTTATAGGGTACATAAAATCATGATAAAAAATGTGCAAAACAAAAAAGAGAGTACTTTAACTTGGGATGATGACACGATAAAAGTAGGCTTGAGTAAAAAAGATTTTTCAAAAAGAATTTTACGATGAGAGTTGTGCTGTTACTTGCTTTTGTTCTCAGTTCTTTGATGGCATTTGAACAAAAGACAGAAATTGGACTTTCTGGTATAGCCTATAGTAACTACAATAATGAAATTGCAGTTGATGGAAAGAGTGAAATCACTTTGGATAATGCTTATTTTCAAACATATGTAAATATAGGATTTTTATATAGCAATGAGTATAAAGAGCGACGATATCTTCTTTTAAATGAGTTCTATGTAAGTAAGGAATTTGATGCTTATAGTGTGAGTTTAGGTAAAAAAGTGAAGTACTGGGGAGAGTTAGAGGGGTTTAACATTGCTGATATTTACAATCAAAAGAACACGCTTAAAAATTTATTTGATAAAAGTGCAAAATATGGTGCTTGGGGTACTGATATAACACATTATTTTGATGAAAACTCTTTAGAGATTGGAGTCAAATTTTATGAAGAAGATATAAAATTACCGACAAAGCAAACAGCTTATGCTCCATTCTCTTTGAACTATGATAGCGAGTTGTATTTGCATCATGAAAGATACTCACCAACATTTTATGTAAAAGCAAACTTTGTGAATGATGTATATCTTGATAGTGAAACAAGCCTTATTTTAGTGCATGGCTATGACAATAAACGCAACTTCATTCCAATAGCTACAGGCACACTTGCCCAATATGCTTACAAAGTAAATAAAGCACTTCTTCTTTCACATATTATCTATAACGATACGATTTTTAAAACGGAACTTGCTTACACAGATGTAAGGGATAATGTACAGATGAGTGATTATACCCAGTTAAGTGGAGGTGTTGAACATAGTTTTTATGAAGTTGTCGGTTCTAGTGATATTACACTTTTTAGTGAGTATTATAGATACCTTTATAGTGATATAAATAAGGTGAAAAATGTAGATATTTCAGAGATATATGATAATGATATTTTTCTTGCTTTACGAGTGAATTTGAATGATGTCAGAAGTAGTGAACTTAAAGTTGGGATTTTAAAAGATGTTAAAAAAAAAGAAAAAGTTATGAAAGTGATACTCAAAACAAGAGTGTATGATAGTTTTGTCATTGAGGGTGAATATCTTCAGATAAGAACTTCAGCAAAAAACACCATCCTGAGTCATTTTGGAAATTCTTCTCGTTTCACCCTTGCAATACACTACACATTTTAGGAGAGAGCAATGCAAAAATATATCAACTTTATAGATAGATTCAAATATCCAATTATTATAGGTATCACAATTATTGTAGCACTTCTTTCGCTCTCCTTAAAAAATCTCGCTTTTGAGGGGAGCTATAAGATATGGTTCGATAAAGATTCAAAAATCATTAAAGATTACGAGGCATTTAGAAGTCGTTTCAGTGGGGATGATACTTTCATCGTAGCATTTAAAGATGAGCATGGGATTTTCAGACAAAAAGCAGTAAGTACAATCTTACATCTGACAAAAGAGTTTCAAAAGATAGAAGGTGTGCATAAAGTTGAGAGTCTGAGTAATTATCAATATATAAGTAGCGAAGATGATGACATCATCGTCGAAGATTTTTTATATGGTGATGAAAATTTGAGCCAAAAAAGAGCGCTTGCACTGAAAGATAATCTCATCTTAAATCAGCTTCTATCCACAGATGGGAAAACAACAATGATTGCACTCTCTTTAAATGAAAATATCGGAAGTAATGAAGCTGTCAATATTGCTGTATTTCATCAGCTTCAATCACTTTTGAAAGCGGAGATGAAACAGAGTGGGTATAAGTTTTATCTTACAGGTATTCCTGCCGTTACAGCCTCTTTAGTTACCATCTCGCAAGGTGATGCAATGGTCTTGATGCCACTTGCTGTTGTGGTTGTAGTTCTTTTTCTGTTTTTGATTTTTCGCTCTATTTTAGGGATTTTAATCCCCTCTGTTGTTATCGTTTTTACTTTTTTAACGGTTCTTAGCATACAGATACTTTTAGGTTATAAACTCAATAACTTTACAGTAAATATCCCCTCATTTATCACAGCCATAGCTATAGCAGATGCGATGCACCTCTATCTTGCATGGATTTATTATAAACTAGGAGGTAAAAATACAAAAGATGCACTCACTACTGCACTCCACTCAAACATTATTCCTATGGCATTGACATCTTTTACTACAGCAGTAGGGTTTGCAACACTAGGACTCAGTACTATTGAGCCTATTTCTACTTTAGGCATTGCTATTACTAGTGGGGCTATTTTGGCGTTCGTTTTAACTATGACGATTGTGCCTGCAATACTTTTAACACTCAAAAATGATTATAAAGTAGCACCAATCAAAATTATGAATCTCACACATATCAAGGGCTATGGAGCATTTATCAAACGCAATGATAAAAGAATAGTGTTTACTTTCTTTATAGTGATTGCATTTGTGTCACTTGGACTTTTTAAGTTAAAAGTAGATAGTAATTCTATCAAATATTTTGCAAAAAATACTGTTGTAAGAAGTGGTGCTGATTTTGTAGAGAAAAATCTTACGGGAAGTATGCGTTATGAGATTATTGTCGATGCACAAAAAAAAGAGGGAGTAAAAAATCCTAAATTTTTAGAGAATGTTGTTGTATTTGAAAATGAACTGAAAAAGCATTTTCCCAATGTACGATTTAGCACTTCGCTCAAAGATATTGTACAAAGGATGCAAAAAGTACTCAATCCTGATGCCAATAGCTCATTGCCACAAGATAAAAATCTTGTAGCACAGTATCTACTCCTCTACTCAATGAGCCTACCACAAGGCATGGAGCTTAACGATAAAATGGATACTCAAGAGAGATATCTTCGTTTAACTATTAGCACAAATATAGTTGATACCTCAAAAGATTTAGCAATGATAGCGTGGGTAAAAAACTATTTTAAAACAAAAACACCCTATAGTGCTGAGGTGCAGGGGCAAACTGCCATTTTTGCCTATATGCAGTCAAGTGTTACAAACACTCTCATTATGTCAATCTCTCTGACTCTCATGATTGTCACATTTTCAATGTTACTGATATTTAAAAATCTAAAAATGCTTTGGCTCTTTTTACTACCAAATATTGCTCCAATTATTATTGTCGGGGGTATTATGGGACTACTGGGGGTGCGTGTAGATATAGGTATAGCTGTCTCTGCTGCAGTTATTTTAGGGATTGCTGTTGATGATAGCATTCACTTTTTTAGTAAATATTATGCATCTATTCAAGTAAGAGGATTTGAAGAAACGATTGACTATATTATAAGCCATAGTGGGAATGCCATGATTCTAACAACTTTGATACTTTCACTGACATTTGCACTCTTTGGAGTAAGTCGCTTCATACCAAATGTAAACTTTGCGATAGTAACAGTGAGTGCTTTAAATATTGCACTTTTATTGGATTTGGTGTTGTTGCCTGCTTTACTTAGTTTATGGTCAAAAAGGTTGCCTATAAAATCAACATAGCATCGCCATATGAATAAAAACGATACTTCTCTTTGATAGCTTCTGCATATAACTCTTGTGTTTTTTCTAAGCCTACAAAAGAGGCAACAAGCATTAAGAGGGTTGATTTTGGCAGGTGAAAGTTCGTAAGAAGATGGTTTACTCTGCTTGGTTTGTTTTTTGGGTTTAAAAAGAGGTTGGCTTCACCTCTTTGGATTTTGCCATGCTTTTCATAAAACTCTATGGTACGTGTCGCTGTGGTTCCCACACTAACTATGGGCGTGTCACTCTCTAAAAGTGCTTTGGCTTCATTAGAAATGTCATAGTACTCTGCGTGCATAGGGTGGTCTGTAATGACCTCTACATCCACAGGTTTGAAAGTCCCACTCCCTACATGAAGTGTGATAAACGCATGTTTAAAAGTCTCACAAATTCTTTGATGTTGTGCATCTGTGAAATGTAAAGAAGCTGTAGGTGCAGCGACTGCTCCCTCTTGCCTTGCAAAGACTGTTTGGTACTCATCTGCATCTTGTTGAGTATCTTCTCTTTGAATGTAGGGAGGTAATGGAATATGCCCAATAGTGTCGATGATAGGGAGTAACTCTTCAAAACGTAGGGGTGCATTGTTTTGAAAAAAGTGAACTATCCGACTGCCATCTACTAAAAGTTCTTTGACTTCTGCTTCTAAGATGTTTTCAAAGTTAATTTTTGTACCGACTTTGACTTTACCGCGTATATACACATTTACATTGAGGGCATCGAGTGGACGGTTGATGAGAAGTTCTATCTTCCCACCGCTTGGTTTAAAGCCAAAAAGTCTTGCTTTGATGACTTTTGTATCGTTAAAGATGAGTGCCGCATCTTTTGGAAGAAACTTTTCTAAGTCATAAAAATGTGCATGGGTAATCGTCTCATCTTTACGGTTATAGACAAGGAGCTTTGCATGGTCACGAGGGTGTGCAGGGTAGGTTGCTATGAGTTCACTTGGAAGGGTAAAGTCATAGCTTAGCGTGAGAAGTTCTTTGTCCATTTAGCTCTCGAGTTGTTTTTTGAGTTGGGCATAAGGGTCTTCGTCCTCATCTTCTTTGTCGTCGTCATCTTCTTCAGCAGGATTTACCATTTTAACAATGAGAATACTTAAACCATATAAAACGATAAGCGGACCAGCCATCAGGAGTTGAGTAAGGACATCAGGCGGTGTTAAAAGTGCCGCAACAATGAAAATAATAACAATCGCATACTTAAAAAATGCAATCATCTGCTTGTCATTGACAAGTCCTAAAAGTGCTAAGAAGTAAGCAAAAACAGGAAGCTCAAATGCAATCCCAAAACCAAACATAATCTTCGTAAAAAAACCAACATAATCTTCAATGTTTATAAGTGGAGTAAACTTAAAACTCCCGAAGGTAATGAGAAAATCAAAGCCAAAAGGGGTTACGATGTAGTAGGCAAATAAAACACCGACGATAAACATTACCGTACCGCCTATGATAAAAGGGACAATCATTTTTTTCTCATGTGCATATAAACCGGGGGCAATAAAGAGCCAAATTTGTGAGAGTATGATAGGTAAAGCTCCTACAATCGCGGCAAAAAAGGAAACCTTGAGTGCAACAAAAAATGCACCACCAACTTGTGAGGTTGTTACCATCCCATCAGCAGCATGGACAGATTTTTTCCCTACTTCTATAAGTGCATTGTTGAGTGGTTCTACAATCCAGTTTAAGATAATTTCATGGAAATAAAACATTGCTAAAAAGACAACGATGAGACTTACAGCAGAGATAATCAGTCTCTTTCTAAGTTCTACGAGGTGAGGGTGGAGTTCTTTAAACATCTACATTCTCCTCATCTGTCTTTTTTTTCTCTTTCTTCTTTTTTTGTTTTTTACTAAAAGTGACTGCTTCTGGCTCTTTTTTTGTTTGAGGCGTATCATCCATATTCATTATATCGCTATTGAGTGATGTCAGTCCTGTGGAAATGTCATTGGGAATCTGTGTAACCTTCGTTACATCTTCTGTTGCTTTTAAAAGTTCTTCTTTATAAGCAAGTGCTTCTCTTTGTATATCAGTTAAGTTAATCTCTTCTTCAAGATTTTCTTTTACTGTGCCTATAGTGTTTTTAACATTTCTAAACATTTTTGCTATGTCAATCATCATTTTTGGTAATTTATCAGGACCAATAAAAATGATAGCCATAACTGCAATGAGGAGTATCTCTGTAAAACCCATGCCAAACATACGAAGCCTTTAAAATTGATTATTTTAGAATCGCATTTTACCTAAATTTACATCAAGAAGATATAAAAAGGGTAATCTCATCTGCTAAGAGGTAGTCAGGGTTATAAACTGTTTCGTTCCAAAGTGTGAGTTTTTTTTCATCGAGGAGGATTTTGACGCATTTTTTTTCTTCTTTGTTGAGTATGTGAAGCGAGACTCCTACACATGAACGCAGTCCTAAAAAGATTTTTTCTATTTTTATATCTTCTTGTGTGAGTTGTTCTTGCTCTATCTTTGTTGGATTTGCAATATACTCTTCAACATTTTTACTTGGGTAGAGTCGCTCGTTAGAGAGTTTTCCAACAGCACCACAGCCAACCCCCATATAGTCTTTATACTCCCAGTAGCCGAGATTGTGTTTGCTTTTGTATGTCCCAAAGTTACTAATCTCGTACTGAAAAAATCCTTTTTCTTGAATGCTTTGAAAAATCCATGAGGTAAGAGGGAGTCTCTCTTTTGCCATTTGTGGTTTACTCTCAAATGCCGTTCCTTCTTCTATGGTTAGGGCATAGGCACTTAAATGGTTGATAGGTAATGAAAAGGCACTCTCTAAGTCGTGGTGTAAAAGCTCTTGCGTATCGCCTAAAGTGGCATAGATTATGTCAAGCGAAAGGTTTTTATAACCTATCTTTGCTGCATTTATAATAGCATCTTTCGCTTGTTGTGGTGAATGCGCACGGTTGAGGAGTTTTAATTTGTCAGCATTAAAACTTTGTACCCCAAAACTAATACGATTGACACCTAGCTTTTTCATCCCTTCTAACCACTCGAAACTTGCACTGTTTGGGTTGGCTTCACTTGTGATTTCAATGTCATCTTGCAAATACTTTTGAAGATAAGTAAAAAGAGGGGCATAGAGTTGAGGTGAAACAGTAGAGGGTGTCCCACCCCCTATGAAAACAGTTTCTATACTTTTTTCTTCTGCTTCAAATCGTATAATTTCATGTTTAAGTTGTATGAGAAGTGCATCCATATACTCTTTTTTTAGATGAAATTTATCGACATAAGAGTTAAATGCACAGTAGGAGCATTTTGAATCACAAAAAGGTATATGGATGTATAAGAGCATTACATATAACTCGGAATGAGTATGGCAAAAAATATACCTGAAAAAATCACTCCTATAAAAAGAGCATACAGCCATACAACCCATTGATGGTATCCACCAACTTCTCGCATGGTTTGAATCTGTAATGATTCATCTTCTATATTGCTTTGAATTTCATGGAGTTTCTTTTTGTAGCCTTTATATACAAAAAAAGTTCCATATCCACCCACTAAAATAGCAATAATAAGCCCCACAAAAGGTATCATCCCAAGTGTCATGGAAGCGATAAAAACGCCAAGTGCTGGAAGGTACTGTTTACGGTAGAGTAAAAACAAAAAACCTCCAGCAAATCCCCACCAACTCCAGTTCCATTTCATGGCATCCACACCATGTAGATTATACTTTTGAAATGACATTTCATACCAAAGTGTTTTGTCAGGTTTACCTATAAAAGCTTCTATCATTTTATGATTGTGTTCTTGTGACATTTTTTGTTTCCTTTTTAGTGTTTGAAATTAAATTATTTTTACTCTTTGTCCAACCGAGAAGTTTTGTGCTTCATCGGAGCTAATGAGGAGTTCACCGCTTTTTTTTATCTCTAGAATTTTACCTGAACAAGTGGGTATTTGAGTTTCTTGTGTTTTGAAAAGTATCTCTTTTGGGGAGCCATCATTGATGATTTTTCCGTGTTCCAAAACGAGAACACGTGAAGCGAGATGATGGATTTCCTTTGGGTCATGGCTGACTATAATGGTTGTTATTTGAAACTCTTGATGGAGGTTTAAAAGCTCATTTTGGAGTTTATGGCGCATTTTGACATCTAAAGCAGAGAGTGGTTCATCGAGGAGTAAGAGTTTAGGTTTTTTCATCAATGCACGGCAGATACTTACTCTTTGTTTTTGTCCACCACTCAATGTACTAGGATAGCGTTCTTTGAGCTCATAAAGCTCTGTCATTTGGAGCAGTTTTTTGGCAAGTGCTTTGTCTTTGGAGACAAACAGAAGATTTTTTTCGACACTCATATTTTCAAAAAGTGCATAATCTTGAAATACAAAACCAATCTCACGTTTCTGTACGGGCAAGCTTTTGTTTTTACCTAGCCATTCTATATCATTGAGTGTGATATTGCCTTGAGCAACCTCGAGTCCTGCTAAAACACGTAGAAGGGTTGTTTTCCCACTACCACTTGCTCCACTCAGGGCAATGAACTCTCCCTCTTGCAAGCTGAAATTGACATCAAGTTGCATTTCTCCTTGCGCTCCATGTAGGGGCTTTTGTATCTGACAAGTAATCATAATCCAAACCTTTTGTTCTGTTTCGCATTAAAAATATAGACACTTAAAAGGACGAGAAAACTCACTCCAAGCATGATAGCACTGTAAATATGTGCGCTTGTATAGTCCATAACTTCTACCGTCTCATAGATGGCTACCGAAGCAACTTTTGTTTCACCAGGGATGCTTCCACCGACCATAAGTACGACACCAAACTCGCCAACAGTATGGGCAAATGTGATGATGATGGCTGTGAGAAGTGCTGGTTTAATGTTTGGCAGTGCAACAAAAAAAAGTGTTTGAAGTTTGCTTTTTCCTGCGATGTAACTTGCCTCAATCATATGTTTGTTGAGTGACTCAAAACCATTTTGGAGGGGTTGCACCATAAAGGGCAAGGAGTAAAAGCAAGATGCCACTACAAGGCCAGAAAAACTAAAAACTAGTTTGACTCCCAAAGTCTCTTGCAAAAAATGTCCAAGAGGCGAGTTATAAGAGAGTGCAAAAAGCAGATAAAACCCTAAAACAGATGGGGGTAAAACTAAGGGTAAGGCGATAAGTGCTTCAAGAAAAGGTTTGAATTTTGACTCTGTTTGTGAGAGATACCAAGCAAAGGGTAGGGCAATAAAAAAAAGAATAAATGCCGTAAGGCTCGCTAACTTAAACGAGAGGTAGAAGGGGGTAAAATCCATTAAAATACCTCTGTGATATATCCATAATGATGTAAAATTGTTTTTGCTTTTTTACTCAATACAAAATCATAAAATTTTTGATACTCTTTTTTATTTGGCACATTTTTTAGTAAAACGATACCTTGTTTGATAGGCATATAGAATTTTTTATCGACACTTACCCAATTTTTGTGCTGTTTGAAATGTGCCATTTTTGGACTGTAAAGAAGTGATTGAGCAATGATACCAATATCGGTGGCACGGAGTGTGTAGGAAAAAGTTTGTGCGATGGACTCTCCATATACAAATTTTGGAAGGAGTTTTTGGTAGAGCCTTGCGTTTTGTAAAGCCTCTTTTGCTGCTTTACCATAAGGAGCCGTATGAGGATTTGCGATGGCTATTCTATGGATATTGGCATTTTTTAGTAGGGCTAAACCTTGTGAAAAATCTCGCTCGCGGACACTTAAAAGGGCTAAGGCTCCTTTGGCATAAACCACTGGTTTTGTTGTCGCCACCCCTTGTTTATAGAGTGCATTTGGATATGCCATATTTGCAGACATAAAAAGCCCATAGGGTGCGCCGTTACTTATTTGTGCGGTTAATTTTCCACTACTCCCTAAGATGACTCTGACATTTGTTTGGGGGTATTGTTTTTTAAAGGCTGTTTTTAAACTCTCTATCGCAAAACTTACATTTGCTGCTACTGCTATGGTTATGGTACTTGCATGGAGGGAAGCAATAAGAAGCGATGCAATGAGAAAAATTTTCATAAATAGTCCTAAAAGAGGTAGTTAAACTCAAGTCGTGAATCGACATAGTTTGAGATGAAAAAAGTATCGTGAATAAACTCTCTATACCCTAAACGCAAGCGGTATTGGAATGCAGGGAGAGAAGGAAGATTTTGCACGATTCCTGCATAGTAAAACATACTATCTGCAACCAATTTCTGTTCATCGCCATCGATGTATAAAATAGAAGTTTGGATAAATGGTGTTTTGTAAATACCTGAGGCATTGGCTCCTTTGACAAGTTCTAAACGATACGACTTTGTGTTGGCTTGCCAGTTGTACATTCCCATCGAACGGGTGTAACCAGCTGTTGGAAAACCGCGCCAAGGAGTGACTAAATCTGCTTTATCTAAGATGTTTGTATAGGCAAGACTCAGTTTATAATCTTCAAATCTTGTAACAACACGAGCAGCTATCATCTGTGCATCCAAAGAGTTAGGGTTTTTATAATCAGTTGTATTTCCTTTTATAGATGCACCTCCAACGGCTCCTGCTCCATTGTCAAACTGTTGTATATAGCGAAATCCAGGAGTGATGGAAAAGTTTTTAAAGTTGAGTTTATAGTTGAGTTCACCCATGGTTTGTGAAAGAAGTTGGGGGACACTATAGGCAGCAAAATTAATTTTTAAATTTTGGATACTTTTGTTCATTATATCAAAAACAATGAGCGGTGAATCTGTGGGCTTTCCTGCAGCTACAAGGGCAGAGTAGGTTAAACCTTTGTGCATGGCACTATCATCATTCTGTGTCCATTCTGGATGTGTGGCTGTGGATGAATTTGCATCGCCGACCATTAAAACAGAGTGACTCTTTTCATGGTCACGGAGTTTTTGTTTTGTGAGATAGGCAAAGATGATGTTTGACTTTGGGACATCTTGTGTTTTGAGGACAAAACCATCAAAGGTATTGGGTACCATCTTCGTGTCATTTGATTTTGTATAAAATGTATCAACAAGTTGGCGACCGAGTATGAAATGTGTTTGCGCATAAGTGTAGTTGAGGTTTGATTGCCCTAAAACAAAGAGATTTTGGGAACCACCATTGACAAATTTCTCACGGCTAAGAGTATCTTTTGCCGCTTTGAGATGTGATATACTATTGAGGTTACTTTCCTTGAAAAAAGAGTGAGCAGCATAGGCTCCAAGGTCGAAATCAAAACCGGAAAATCGAGCAGATTTGTAGATGAGTGAGACACCTGTTCCTGCGACAAGATTGTCTTCATGTCCACTATCTTCATGGTCATAAGAGAAGTAGAAGTTATTGTTTCTCAGGCGACCGTAAAAGTCTCCTTGAGAGAACATTTGAGAAAAATTTGTAGTCGTTTTTTTCGCTTGGTAAAGTACCAGTCCATTTGCTTTTATGGCAGATTTTTGTGGTGTTTGTGCATAACTAAGTGTAAAGAGTAGTGTTGATAAAAATAGTTTTTGTAACAAGTTGATAATGTCCTATAATGAATTTATTAAGTTCATATTATAGCAAAGAAGAGCATATAAAAATATAAAACTTAAAATAACCTAAAAATAAGGTTTTTATAAGGTTTTATGGCTATACTTCCATCAACAAAAAATTACTGATAAAGGTTCAAAATGAAATTTACTAAAATTGCATCTGCTGAACAAATCGATCAAAAATGGGTTTTGATTGATGCTGAGGGTAAAACATTTGGTCGTATGATTACTGAAGTAGCAACACTACTACGTGGTAAAAATAAGACTTGTTACACTCCAAACATTGACTGTGGTGACTATGTAGTTATCATCAATGCTTCTAAAGCTAAATTTAACGGTTTAGGTAAAGTTGCAAATAAAGAGTATTTTTCTCATTCTGGTTACTTCGGTTCTACTAAGAGTGTTAAAATGACTGAGCTTTTAGAAAAAAATCCTGAGAAACTATATAAACTAGCAACTCGTGGTATGCTTCCTAAAACTAAGCTTGGTGCTAAAATGCTTAAAAAATTGAAAATTTATGCAGGTGCTGAACACCCTCACACTGCACAACTAGCTAAGTAAGGATTTAGATAATGGCAAAAACAATCTATGCAACAGGACGTCGTAAAGCGTCAATCGCAAAAGTATGGTTAACTCCAGGTTCTGGAAAAATTACAATCAATGGTCTTTCATTAGATGCATGGTTAGGTGGACTTGAAGCGAAAAAACTTCGTGTAAAACAACCTTTAGTACTTTCTAAATTAAACGAATCAGTTGA
>JALUWV010000084.1 GCA_027019335.1 Sulfurimonas sp.
GGGCTAGGTTATTTGTGTGCTGTGAGTAAAAACACTCCAAAGTCACGGTGTGGCTTTTGAATCGTATTGATATTTTCAAAAGTAACATCTTTAAACCCAGACTCCTGAACTACTTTTAGGAGTGCTCCTTTTTCAAAACCATAGTGAAAAACTCCAGCATTATCAGAATGAAAAGTCCCATCTTCATGCTCTAAATCAGCAATCGCCACAAATCCACTCTCTTCGAGTGTCTCGTAAATTGTTTGAAAAAAAAGTCTTAAATCTTCAATATGATGGAGTGTCATTGAAGAGACTAAGCCATCAAATTTTTGTGTGAGTGGCTCTTGTAAAATATCTTGCTTATAGGGAACTATATGTAAAGAAGCACTATTCTTCTCTTCAAGTTTTTCAAGCATTTTTGCAGAGGTATCAATACCATGTACCTGTTTTACAGAAGTGGCAATATCAAAACCCAAGAGTCCTGTTCCTGTTCCAAAGTCTATAATCTCCATCTCTTTATGCAGGCTGATTTTTTCTCGAATGGCATCAGCAATTACTTTTGCTCCAGCGACTTGTGTGTTTCCTTTGTCCCAGTTTTGGGCTCTTGTATCAAAATGGCTCATAAGGTTGCTATCCAGTAATTAGAATTTTTTTGTTCTTGTTGTATGGTTGTTGTTCCCCCGTGCCCCGGGTAAATTGTTTTATCAAAATCAAGTTTCTTAAATTTTTCAAGTGATTTTTTCATATCTTCAGGAGAGGAGTAGGGAAAATCTGTCCGCCCAATACTTTTCTCAAAAATAAAATCACCACTAAACATGGCATCGCCTATCTCTATAGTGGAACACCCTGGGCAATGCCCTGGAAAATGGCGAAATTTGACCTTTATTCCATCAAAATCAAGCTCCTCATCGCCTTGTATGAGCACATCAGGAACAGAAGGGGGTAAATCTGGCATCCAGTTACTTGAAACAAGTAAAAAAGCATCTTCTTTTGGTGTATAGAGTTTAATTCCTAAATCTTTTTGAAGTGCTGCATTTGACCAGACATGATCAAAATGCCCATGTGTATTTAAAATGGCAACAGGATTGGTAACATTCTCTTTGACCCATGCTGTTGCATTGACACCTGGGTCGATGATAAAATCTTTTCCATCTACTGTAGCAATATAGCAGTTGGTTTGGTAGGGACCCATCGCTTTGCGTTTAATTTGCATTTTTATCTCTTTTTTATTGTTATTATAGCATTATGTGGTATGAATTATTATAAAGAATTAGAGTTGATTTTACAAACACAAGAACCAGCTGAAAAAATAAAAAGATTTCAAACTTTTTATGAAGCCTTTCAAAACAATAGCGTCGTATTTGAAAAAGAGTATGC
>JALUWV010000085.1 GCA_027019335.1 Sulfurimonas sp.
GATGGTACTTTTCCAAATCACCATCCAGACCCTTCTGATGAACATAATCTTGTAGATGTGAAAAAACTTCTTGAAAAAGAGGGAGATATCGCATTTGCTTATGATGGTGATGCCGATAGAATAGCGGTCTTGACACATAAAAACAATATAAAAGGCGATATGATGGCACTTTTATATGCTATGAAGATGGAAAAGCCTACTGTTATTGGTGAAGTGAAATGCTCACAAGTGATGTATGATGAACTCACTCGTCGTGGGGCAAATGCGATTATGTATAAAACAGGACACTCAAATTTGAAGGTAAAAATGAAAGAGACAAATGCAGACTTAGCGTGTGAAGTGAGTGGGCATATCTTTTTTAAAAACCGTTATTTTGGCTATGATGATGCTATCTATGCAACTTTAAGAATGTTAGAGTTAGTGCATGAGGGAATTGACCTTGATGCAGAGCTTGCAAAACTTCCACAAGTATTTTCAACAGAAGAGATAAAAGTAGAAACGACGGAAGCACAAAAATTTCAGATTATTGACAAAGTGAAAGAATTACTTCAAAATCCTCCTGCATCTTTTCCAAAGATAAAAGACATTATAGATGTGGATGGCGTGAGAATAAACTTTGAAAAAGGGTGGGGACTTGTGCGCGCGAGTAACACAACCCCTGTACTTGTAACACGTTTTGAATCTACTGTGAAAGAAGAAGCAAAAGTGTATGAACAAGCGATTAATGATTTAATTGTTACAGCAAAAAATTCTTTATAATCGGAATGATAGCCAATAACTTAATCAATGTGCTTAGAGCGAGTACAAAGCTTTCAAAAGAGCATATTACAAATATTCTGAAACTGCTAGAAGATGGAGCAACCATTCCCTTTATAGCAAGATACCGTAAAGAGCTTACCGGTGGGGCAAGTGATGAAGTGCTGCGCGAGTTTGAAGCTATCTATCAAACGACGCAATCACTTCTTGTGAGAAAAGAGGAGATTAGTCGGTTAATCCGTGAGCGTGCAACACTTACGCAAAGTCTTATTCAGGCTATTGATGAAGCACAAACATTAAGCGTTTTAGAAGACATTTATAGACCTTATAAAGAGAAAAAATCCACTCGTGCGACAGAGGCTGTAAAAAAAGGACTAACTCCTTTAGCAAACACACTGCGATTGGCAAAACTCTCTTTAAGTGCATTTAAAGATGAAGCTAAAAAGTATGCGAAAAATGGTGTTTTATCGACAGAAGAAGCGATAGTTGGCGCACAAGATATTTTAGCAGAACAGTATGCAGATAATCCTCGTGAGCGAGAAGCCATCAGAAACACAATGCTTCGTCATGGACTCTTAGTCACAA
>JALUWV010000086.1 GCA_027019335.1 Sulfurimonas sp.
ACTGCTCCCATTTGCTCTAAAACCTTAACCGCCTTTTTAGCTAAATGCTCACCCACTTTCAAATCATGGGGATGTCCATTAAGATTAATCACCCCTACAGGAACACCATACTTGTCTTTTGTTTTTTCATCAACACTCACCCAACAGTTATCTGTTGGTAACCAGTCATTAAAGACTTCAAAGGTAAGCACTCGTGAAGTTGTAAGGCGTTTATAGATTTTTTTTGCAAGTGCCTCTCCCCACAAAAGATTGCCATTTTCATCATACATCTCGCGTTTGACTCTTGGAATGATGTTTTGATGTTCAAAAAGAAAGTCTATCGTTCCCCCTTTATAGCTTTTCCCATCTGTCTCATACTCATACCAATCCTGTAAAGAGCGGTTAAAAAAGAGTCCCGTTTGCATGAGTTCTTCTTGTTGTGTTTGGGTTAGTTTTTCAAAAACAAACCGTCCCTCTCCACTCCCACCTGCTGAAAAAATAAGATTTTTGCCTAACTCACCACTCGAATTTGCTAAACCCTCTGGAAAAAATTTGTTTTTTGAGTTTAAAAGCAGACGAGAACTCTCTATTGCTTGTGCAGCTACAACAAAGATTTTTGCTTCAATGGAGTGAGCAAAGCCTAAGTTTGTGTAGTAGTATGCTTTTGTGACTCTTTTTGCATCACTATCAAGTCTATAGACAAAGGCATCTGTAATGATTTTTGCCTCACACTTTTGCAAAAGTGCCGCCCTTGCACTCCCTTTTGCCCCACTCGCACAAGCATAACTCCCACAAAAGTTTGAGTAGTAACAGCCATTGCGTTTGAGGGCATCTTGAGAGAGTACCGCTCGTGGTGTTGGCATCGACATGTACCCTAGCACCTTACAAGCACTATCAAACCACTTGGTCACTCCGTTTGTTTGCAGTTCTGGGTAGGGAAAGTTTGTGGAGGAGCGGGGTTCTTGATGTTTGTGGTTGATAACTCTCCCACTCACTCCTATCACTTTTTCTACCTTGTCATAAAAAGGCTCTAACTCTTCATAACTTATCGCCCAATCGGACACATTAGCTCCCGCTATCGCACCATAAATAGACTTGAGTTTAAAATCATTTGGTTTGAGTCGATGAAAATAGCCACTCATAAGGTTTGAAGAGCCACCCACAAGCGAGCCATTCCAAAAGTTCCAGCCTGATTTTTCCCCATCGTATCTTGTAAAGGTACCATCTTGTGCATACTCATTAATGATGTGCTTTTGCTCACTTAAAGGAGGTGTAAACATATCTCTTCGTGCAACGGCTAGCTCATCTTTGTTAAAATCTTTTTCGGTATAGTTTTCACCCTTTTCAAGTACCACAACCTTAAAGCCTGCGTTTGCCAACTCATAAGCAATAGGCGAACCCCCTGCCCCACTTCCAATTATACACACATCATACATTACAAATATCTCTCTTTTGGTCTGGGTTGCCCACCTTCAAACGCAAGCCATTTCCAACCTGCTTCTTTATTGTTGCCCCCGTAGATAGGGTCTCCTAACATCGCTTCAAAAAGGTAATTCATCACATTTGCTAAATAACTCTCACCCCAAGACTCTTGTGTAAAACTCCTCAAAACTGCTTCTCTTTGTGTTGAGAGGAGTTGTGTGTAACTTCTTTTATAGAGTGTGACTGCTTCTTCATTGAGCCATTTTACCCCGTTTTTCAAGTAGACTTTATCTGCTTTACTAATGCGGCTATGGTGAAAAACAATGCTCAAGTAGGGTGCTGTTGCAATTCCTAAAGCATTGGCTTGAGGGAAAAGGTCTTTTTGCAGGAGTGCTAAGGTCTCTTGAGGTGTTGTAATGGCAAATACATTACACCCACTCATCACAAGCACTGCACTTGAGAGAAAGCCTGTTTTTAAAAAATTTCTTCGAGAGAATCTTTTTTTCATTGCTGTATCAATCTTTAAAAAGTTTATCTATAAAAGATGATTTCTTTTTTGGAACATACTCACTCGTTCTCTCATCTACAAAATCAGGGTCACCCTTTTCAAACTCATCTTGAGATACTCTTGTAAGATGTTTGGGGGGTCTTGATTTTTTCACAAAACCATTGCTTTTTGTGCCAGTAGCACCATGAGGAATACACATAACAGCCTCCTTTTTTCTTCTTTATTCCTTATTATACTCCAAAAGTGTGTATGAAGTGTGTATTGAACCACACAAACCGCACACATTCTCTTGATAGAATGCAATTATCAAAACATAAGGAAATTTCATGAAAAGAGATATTAAAAAATTACTGCTTGGTGCTTCAGTAGTTGGAGTCATAACTATCACAAGTGGTTGTAGCATGATGGGAATGGGTGGAATGAATGATGGCAATAAAGATGCACCTAGTGGAATGATGGGAATGGGTGGAATGATGAACATGATGAACATGATGGGGATGGGTGGAATGGATGATGGTAATAAAGATGCACCTGATAGAATGGATGAAGGCAATAAAAATACACCTGATGGAATGATAGGAATAGATGATAGCAGTAAAAAAGCACCTACGACAAAAGCGAATGACAGTGAAAAGTGTGGGAGTCATTAAGTTACACATACACTACACATAAGTCCGCTACAATGAACTTAGAAAAAAATTAAAGGAGTCTCTTATGTGTATTAAAGATATATATAAAGAATTTTCACGTTTAAGTGAATATGGGAAATCATTGAGTTTGTTGTTTGTGCGCTTGATTGTGGCATATAGTTTTTATGGCCCTGCTATGATGAAATGGACAGATATTGATTCTGTAGCAATGTGGTTTGGAAGTATGGGAATCCCTTTTCCAACACTCAATGCTTATATGGCAGCTAGTACTGAAGTTGCAGGTGTTGTTTTACTGACCCTTGGGCTAATGACTCGGGCGATTGCTATTCCTCTCATTATTATTATGTTTGTAGCGATTGCAACTGTGCATGGAGTAAATGGATTTGATGCCATTTTAGCTGGAAGCGAAGTGGTTGATCCTTGGATAAATGGAACACAAATTCTCGGCACGATTGTCACCCTCCAAAATGGTTTTGAAATGCCTCTGTATTACATTCTTTTTTTATTTGTTCTTCTCACACAGGGTGCAGGTAAATTTTCACTTGATAGATTTATCTTTGGCGAGAGAAACTAAAAAATTATGAAAGATTTAAGCAGTTTAACACATAGTGACTTTCCAATTTTAATGTTTTTGGTGGAAGCATTTTTAATTCTCTTTGTCACAATATCAGTGATTTTATTTATCTATGATAGATTTATTCAAAGAGAAAATCAACTCCTCATTAACTACCCACTCATAGGGCGTATGCGATACTTTTTTTATGCCCTGCGTGACCCAATGCGACAGTACTTTGGAGACGAAAAGTTTTATGAATCTTTTGATAAAGTAAAATGGGTACTCAACTCCGCACAAAGAAAATCTCCTTATGCTTCATTCTCTCCAGAGCAACCACAAAAAAGTGCACGGCTCAGTATAAAAAATGCGAACTGCGTTTTAAATACCGAAGATGTAAGTAAGGAGTTTCGTGTCACCTTTGGTAGTGATGTAAAAAAGCCCTTTACTACTCGTTCAGTTTTTGGAAGAAGTGCCATGAGTGATGGGGCTATCTCCCCTGAGGGTACTCGTTCCTTTTCTAAGGGCGCGTACTTAGGGAAGTTCCCCATAAATACAGGAGAGGGAAGTTTAACCTCTAATTTTCTCTACACACACCGCTATAAAAAAGAGAATGAGAAGTATCTTGATAGTTATGAGGGAACTTTCTTTGCAAAAAATATCTATAAAATTTTCAAATTTTTACTCCACGAAAACGCAGCAGAAAATCTTTATAGACATATGGTCATCGATGCAAATGATGGCGATAGTTATCTTTTTGATAAAGAGAGCCTCGTTTTTTACCGTGTTAACTGGAATGCTCCCTTAGAAGATTTTCCAGAGGAAGTTCCGCAAGATTTGCCAGACATTATTTTTCAAATGGGAAGTGGCTTGTATGGTGTGAGACATCATGATGGCACATTTGATGAAGAACGCTACAAAAAGACAATGAAATTTGCAAAAATGACAGAGATTAAAATGGCACAAGGAGCGAAACAGACAGGCGGAAAACTCCTTGGGGGAAAAGTAAGTGAAGCTATCGCTTACTACCGTGGAGTAGAAGCACATAAAGATCTCTTTTCACCAAATCAATTTCCTTTTGCACACACATTGGACGAATTATTTGATTTTATGGGAAGACTTAAAGCACTTTCTCAAAAACCTGTTGGAGTCAAAATTGTTATCTCTTCACAAGAGGGATTTGATGAGTATGCCCAGCTTATAAAAAAACGCATTGAAGCAGGAAGTAGTGCCTATCCTGATTTTATTACTATTGATGGTGGGGATGGGGGAAGTGGGGCAGCCCCTTTAGAGATGATGATGACCGTAGGAATGATAATCGCCAAAGCACTCTATATCGCCGATACAACACTCTTAAATGCAGGGGTTCGCGACAAAGTCAAACTCATTGCGAGTGAAAAAGTACTTACCCCTGATGATGCCATTGTCCTTTTTGGAATTGGAGCGGATTATGTTGCTATTGCCCGTGCCTTTATGATGAGTGCGGGGTGTATTCGTGCACGTGAGTGTTCAGGGGCTAATGGACGGGCTTGTCCTGTTGGACTTGCCACACAAGACAAGAAAAAAAGAGCCTCGTTTTTAGTAGAGAAAAAAGCACAAAATATCGCTTCGTATCATGGACAACTCCTTTATGGCATCCAAAATCTCCTTGCCATCATGGGACTCAACCACATTAACAAACTCTCGAAAAAGAATCTGATTTTTAAAGACCATACAGGAAAAACATACATGGATGTTGACCATTATTTTGAAGAATCAGTTGTGAACTGAGTGTCCCTTATGCTATACTTCAAAAATAAGGAGTTTGTAACCATGAGAGCTCATTTAAAAATTCGCGATACATTTCAGGATGTAAAATGATAGGAAAAAAACACTTTCTTATCTATTGTGACATTGCTATTTCTAAACCTATTGTCTCAAGAGCGATTAAAATATCACTCATTGTTGGAACTATTCTCAATCTCATCAATCAAGGAGATGCTATAAGCAGTTTTAACATAGAAAATATATATCTGTTTAAATTTTTTCTTACCTATGTCGTACCTTATAGTGTTACAACATACACAGCTACTGCACTAAAACTCGAGTTTCAAATCGGCACAAAATCAACTATTGAAGCGGATTTAAAATGTCATATTTGTGGTGAGGAACTTCATGTTCATGAAAATGAGCTTATCAAAGAGTGTTCTCAATGTGGAATTCATACACAATGGAGACTCAAATAAATGAAACTTTTTTTCACATTAGCACTTCTATCAAATTTACTTTTTGCACACAAAATTGAGTTAGAAATCTTAGGTTCTGGTGGACCTGAAATTGATGGACGAGCGAGTACCTCTTACCTTTTATGGGTAGACAACAAGGCAAAACTCATCGTCGATATGGGGAGTGGCTCCATGCTGCGTTTTGAGCAAGAAAATGCAAAACTCGAAACACTTGAAGCCGTAGTGCTGACACACTTACATATAGACCATAGTGTCGATTTACCTGCGTTTGTCAAGGCGGGTTATTTTAGCAAACGCAGAGCAATCCTTGATATTATCGCCCCTTTTGGAAACGAGGCCTTTCCCTCTATAGAAGAGTTTCTAACGGGTCTGTTTGGGGAGCATGGTATTTACAGATACATGAGTGATGTTTTATCCCCACAGAGTGACTCCTTTGAAATTATCCCTGTTGAGATAGACTCGCCAACTATCATTACGAGAAAGTACCCCTCTTTTACCCTCCAACTCATCAACACACACCATGGCATTGTCCCCGCCCTTGCACTTGCAATACTTGTCGATGGCAAAAAAGTTGTTATCAGTGGTGATACGAATGATAAAGAGCAGCATTTAGAACTTTTAGCTAAAGATGCCGACCTTTTCATCGCCCACCATGCAGTGCCACAACAGAGCAATAGATTTGCAAAAAACCTGCATATGACTCCCTCTATCATTGCACATATTGCACAAAAATCCCATGTCAAAAAAGTTATTTTAACACACAGAATGCGACGAACATTTACAAAAGAGAAAGAGAGTTTAAGAGTAATACGAAAAGTTTATAGGGGAGCGGTTATTTTTGCTGAAGATAGAATGAGAATAGGCTTATAGCAGAGAAAATCTCTACTATTTAGAACCGCACTTTCCAGCGCCACATTTTGCTTCTTTCGCTTCTTTTTTCTCACCACCGCATTTTGCAGCACCACATTTCTTAACTTCTTTTTTCTCACCACCACATTTTGCAGCACCACATTTCTTAACTTCTTTTTTCTCACCACCGCATTTTGCAGCACCACATTTCCCATCAGCAGATAAAGAAACTGCACCTAATCCTGTAAGTAACGCTGCTCCAAGTAGTAAGCTCGCAAGATTTAACTTTTTCATTGTGTATCCTTTGGTTGTTGTAATTGAACTCATTTTAGCATAACAAAAGATAATAGTTACGCCTCTTTGGTTGCATTAGAAGAATTATATAAAAGAAGTGTGTAGTATTTGTGTAATGAATTATTGTATACTTTCATTATTCATAATTTAAAGGCTCTACTATTTTAAACGCTACAAACTTACTTAAACAATTTCAACTCTTTTACAAAGAACATCAACCAAAAACAATGGAAGATGCTGTGGAAAAATTCGCCATCTTTGGTGGTGTAAATTGGGGAAGTATAGATACTTCAAAACCACTCTATCCGCTCATAGAAAAACTCATCTTACATGATTATAGATTTATTCGCAATGACATTACAGAACTCACAGGGGGTGCTCCACTCTATCACTCTGTTTTAAGTGGTATCGCGCAGGGAGATGGGAAAACACACTCAAGCTTTAAACGGGCAAAAGTAGATAATGAAGTAGGTACAAATGCAGCAGAAGAGCTTACGCAAAGAGGAATTATTCGAGTCGATAAGGCAAAAAATATTTTTACCTCTTGGGATGAAAATGAGAAAGTAGATAATAAGCTCACCTTCAATGCACCCTTCTTACGTTTTTGGTTTGCCTATGTTTCGCCTCTTTTTAAAGGTATTCGTGATGGCGATTTTAAAGAAGTGCAACAAAAAATACAAAACAGTGAAAATGAATTTAGACAGCTTACTTTTATACAACTCTCCCATGAACTACTCAAAAAACAGATGCAAGATGACCCTATCGTTGAGATTGGAAGCTATTGGGATAGAGTCGTAGACTTAGACATTTATGCCAAAACACAAAGTGGAAAAACGATTGTAGGAAACTGTAAATATACAGAGAGTAAAATCAAAAAGAGTGAACTCTCACGACTCCAAGAAGCCTGTGAAAGTGCAAAAATAAAAGCAGATATTTTTGTAATAGTTTCTAAAAAAGGTTTCTCGAGCGAACTGAAATCTCTCAAGGGTGAAGCACTCAAACTCTTCACCCTTAAAAGTTTTAAAGTGCTAGTCTCCTAGAAAATGGTTAAGCATAGACATCTAAAAGCTGATTTGTATTGACCTGTGGTGTTACTTCTTTAACCTGAGTTGCAGCAAAACTTTCAGCTTTTTTTTGTGTTTGGTTTGTGTTTGGAGCACTTTGTTCTTGTTGCACACTTGTGTCTCGTTTTCCAATCTGAACAGCAGATGTGGAAGGTGATTGGTATGTATACTGAGCGATTTGCATGACATCCTCCTCTCGCATTAAAATACACTATACAAAAATTATAGCACAAAATTTAATTTAAAATTCTTAAAGGTAGCATCCCAAATAATTCCATAACATTTCCCACACCTCCAAATTCATAAAAAGCTCATCTTTTTTAAATCCAAAAGCACCTAATCAGGCTATAAAATCACACTT
>JALUWV010000087.1 GCA_027019335.1 Sulfurimonas sp.
AGTCCAGCATCTCCAAAAGATTTTCCACTCAGCATCTCTGAGATGGCGATTTTTGCTTCGTCGTGGCTTTGTGCAATGATGACACCCTTCCCCCCACACAGTCCATCTGCTTTGACAACGATAGGAGCTTGGAGAGTATCGGTAAACTTAAAAGCATCTTCTATGGAAGCTGTTTCAATATAGCGAGCTGTTGGAATGTTGTATTTTGCTAAAAAGTTTTTCATATAGACTTTTGAGCCCTCAAGTTGTGCTGCTTCTTTACTTGGGCCAAAAATTGTTAAGTTTTTTGCTTTAAAAATATCAACAACACCATCCACTAAAGGTGCTTCAGGTCCAACAATAGTAAGTTCAATCGCATTTTCTTCTGCAAACGCAGCTAAATCGTGATAATCTTTAATGTTGAGATTTGTTCCAAGCTGATGTGTTGCTCCATTTCCAGGTTGGAAGAAGAGTTCATGCTCTTCTTGCTCATTTTTAATCGCTCTGGCAATAGAGTACTCGCGTCCACCACTTCCTAAAATCAAAATCTTCATATATCTTCTCCAGTTGCTTAAAAATCTATAAAGCATATTAAGTAAGAGAACATAAATAACTTCATAGTCAATGAGAAGAGAAGTTATAAGACAGAAGGCGAAAATCCGCAGAAGCTACTAGTAGCTTTAAGGATTTTCAACGAACTAGCTTGTGACTTCTCTTCTCACCCGTAGGGCAACATATAAAAGATTCATCTTCTTCGTTGAACTTAGGCTAACGATGCTAATGCATCGCTAACCAAAGTTCGCCTTGAATCTAAACCTTTTATATGTTGTTGCCTATGAAGTTATTTATGTTCTCTTACTTACAAATACACTCAATAGATGTTTAAAATAATATAGCCCGATATGCCGTTTCGCATTTGGCTTGGTTCTAAAAGCCGAATTTGGGTGAAGAGAGAGTTATCTAACGGCGGCACTATCTCGACAGAGTGAACATATCTCAAACGATAGCACCGACACACAAAAACTCTACTAGTTCACGATTTGAATATGTAGAACCCTCATTGGTGCGATTAATCGAACAAATCAGACTATAAATGTATTATACAAAAAAGATACTTGATTTAGTTTTAGCTAGCTTGATAAGTTTTTGCAAGTCTCACACAAGCTTCTATTGTAGGCTCTGCTGCAGTCGCATAGTGGGCATTTTTGGGAAGGCTTTTAGCTGTCGTTTTTCCTATAACAATACTAAAAGAGCCTTGCGGAAAGGTATGATTTTTTAAAAAACATTTTACAGCTGAGGGAGAAGTGAAAATAAAGATGCT
>JALUWV010000088.1 GCA_027019335.1 Sulfurimonas sp.
TTAGTAGCACCTTATGTTGGGATTATCCAGTTTTCCAATGGAAAATGGTGGTTTGCAAGACGAATGTTTTTGACTGTGAGTGTGATTATGGTTTTACTGATGAGTATGAAAAACATCATGCCGACTATTGGGAAAGATGCAATGCCACCGATGGATACAGGGATTATCAAAGCACAAATTGCTTTTAGCTCAAATGAGAGTGTGGAGAGTGCTGAACGAAAAATCGAACCTGTTTTAACATGGCTTGAGCAACAAAAATGGGTAAAAATGAGTTCGGTTGCGTTTGGTAGTGAAGCAGGAGTACTCAGTCTTGGAAGTGGAAACTTACCATCAGAAGCGACGATTACCATCAATGCTGTGAATAGATTTGAAAGAAAGCAGACTATTTGGCAACTTGAAAATCTTATTCGTGATAAACTCTCTCACTTAGAAGGCATTAAGCGCAATGATGTTTTTGATTTTGGAGCAACTGCACTCTCAAGCATCAAAGCTACAGTCGATACAAGATTGAGTTCTCCCTATGTTGATGGTTTAGCAGATAAATCACATCAAGTGCAAGCAGCTATGGAAAAGGTACATGGACTTACCTCTGTTTCAACAAGTTGGGATAAAGATTTTACAGAAATTATTCTCGATATAGATGAAAACAAAGCATTGAGCTTTGGTGTGACACCGTATCAAATAGCGATGCAAATACCACTCAAAGGGCAGATTGTAGGGTTAAATGCAAACTTAGAGTCTATGAATACACAGTTTGTGAGACTCTATCTCAAAGGAAAATTTTCACAAAACATAGAGACATTACGACTCTTGCCGATTGCAACACCTTCAGGAGAGATTCCACTCTCTAGTATTGCAAAGCTTGAAAAACATCTTACTTTTGCGAAAATTGAGCGAGATAAGTTGTTGTACTCTTTAGATGTCAATGGCTACCGTGCAAAACGACCTGTAACACATCTTACAGATGATACTTTAGTGGCACTAAAAAATGCAAATATTAGTGATGTTGAAATGGAGCAAACAGGAGATATTGCACAGATTCATGATAGTTTTATCCGTATGGGAAAAGCGATTGGTTTAGGGGTTATTATCTTGATTATGGCACTTATCGCGATTTATAAGTCGGTACGAATGGCATTTATTATGATAATCGTTCTTCCTCTTTCACTCATTGGTGCTGCTTGGGGAATGCTTCTTTTTGGCAAGCCGAGTTGTATGCCGAGTCTTTTAGGGATACTCCTCCTTTTTGGGATTATCATTAAAAATGCCGTTTTATTGATAGACTTTTATCAAGGGTATAAAGAGCAGGGTGAATCTGCTTACGAGAGTGCGCAAGAAGCAGTAAGAGTGAGATTTCGTCCTGTAATGATGACAGCTTTTGGTACAATTGCAGGGATGATTCCTATTGCACTTGAACAAGCAGTAGGTCTGGAGCGTTTGAGTCCTTTAGCAGATGTTGCCATCGGTGGACTTTTAGTCGGAACACTCCTCACTCTTGTGTACGTACCAATGTATGCATATATCTTCGATAAAAAAGAGGCAAAAGCAGTATGAGTAAATTTTTTCAATATGGTGAAAAAGTAGAGGGCTATGATGTTTTAGTCCTCAATGAAAGAGAGGCAAGAGCAGGGGCAGGGATACTTTTTGCTATAGGAATGTTAAGTTTAACAAATGCGGTAATGTTAGGACATGGTGTGGTAACACGCTATTTTATAGCCTTTTTTACATTGGATTTTCTCATTCGAGTTATCAATCCTGCCTATTCACCCTCTTTGTTGATGGGACGTTTCTTTGTCCGAAATCAAAAACCAGAGTATGTAGGTGCCGCGCAAAAGCGCTTTGCTTGGGCAATAGGGCTTGTTTTAGCACTCCCTATGTTTTATCTTTTAGTTATCCATTGGCAACCAAATCCTATAAAAGTATTTATCTGTATTATTTGTCTTTTACTACTTATCATGGAGTCTGCATTCTCTTTTTGTTTTGGGTGTATGCTGTTTAATTTTTTCAAGAAAGAAAAAGCTACAAACTGCCCAGGAGGTGCTTGTGAGATACAAGTCAAGGAGCGAGTACAAAAGTTTGATACTGCTCAAAAAATCATTGTAAGTTTAGCTTTTATAGGTATCCTTTATGGAGGATACTCTTATCTGTATAAGCTTGATAACAAAACACATATAGGGGTCTTAGTAGGGCAAACCTTTATGTCAGCAGCAGATAAAAAAGCCTTGGCAGAACAAGAGTATCAAAAAGAGCTTGCAGCATTTGATGATGAAGATGATGACTTTTAAACAATGAGAGAAAACAAAAAGATAGGGTTTATCGAAGCTTTTAGTATTGGTGTCGGTGGTATGGTTGGTGGAGGTATCTTCGCTGTTTTGGGTTTGACGATTGAACTCTCTCATGGTGCTGCACCGCTTGCCTTTTTACTTGCAGGCATCATTGCATTAGTAACAGCATACTCTTACGTTAAACTCTCTTTGCGTTATCCGAGTGAGGGCGGGACGATAGAGTTTATCGTCCGTGCCTTTGGCAATGGCTATTTTGCATCTTTTGTTAATTCTCTTATGCTTATCAGTTATGTCATTATGTTGGCACTCTATGCTTATGCGTTTGGAAGTTATGGTTCTGCACTTTTAGTTGGAACTGATACTGAATGGATACATAAAAGTTTATCTGCTGGTATCATTGTTCTTTTTGTATTTATCAATCTTTTAGGTGCCTTTATGACAGGAAAGGCTGAAGATATTATGGTTTTTGTCAAACTTGCTATTTTAGTTGTTTTTTCTACTGTTGGATTTTTTAGTATAGAATGGACACACTTAGAGCCACATGCATGGATGCCTTTGCCTTCTGTTTTTACGGGTGGACTGATGATATTTTTAGCTTATGAAGGTTTTGAACTTATCGCAAATACTGCAAAAGATATCAAAAATCCACAAAAAAACCTCCCTTTAGCATACTATAGTTCGGTCATTTTCGTGATTGTTCTTTATGTTGTAATTGCTATGGTTGCTGTAGGTAATGTCACATTAGAACAGGCTGAAAGCTCACAAGATTATATTTTAGCAATCGCAGCAGAACCATTTTTTGGGCATGGTGGATTTCTGCTCATAGGCATAGCTGCCTTACTCTCAACCGCTTCTGCCATAAATGCAACGATATACGGAGCAGGAAGAACAGCATATCTTATCGCAAAATTTGGAGAAATTCCAAAAAGTTTTGAGAAAAAAGTGAAGCATGGTTTTGAAGGAATGATTATTATAGGACTTTTAGGGATTATTTTTGCTATCTCTTTTAATCTTACGAATATTTCTGTTGCAGGGAGTTTAGGATTTTTACTTATTTTTATGCTTGTGAATTTCGCAAATTTTAAAATGTATCAAGAAACAAAAGCATCAAGGCTTATCGCAGGTTTTGGTGTCTTGCTCTCTTTAGGTGCGGAGATTGTCTTAATAGGTTATAATGCCATACATTCTCCAACTTCTTTACTGACAAGTACGATTGTAATAGGTGTTGTCGCTCTGTTTTCAGTAGCATACCATAAAATTAGAGTAAACCAAAAGGTGTAAAATGACTTTGAAATATGTAGGACCCAAACCAATTATATCACATACTGGGATAGAGTTTGATACAAATAAAGAAGATAAATATGTTTACCTTCCTATAGTTGCACGCCTTTTAAAAGCACTTGACCACGAATATATAGAAAATAAAAAATATCTTTGTGAGGAAGATGTCGATATATCTTTTGAAAATATGATGCTTGTTTTAGAAAAGTACTGCCCTGATTTAGATACTTTACTTGATAAAACAAATCATAATGTTGAAGAGGAAATAGAACATAATTTACGCAGAGCAAACGAAAATAAGCAACTCAATAGTATTGAAAAAGAAGTACTTGTCAATAATATTGAAATCATGCACAACTATATGCTCCAGCGTTCTGTCAATAAAAGTGTCTATTACTGTGCCATGATGGCGTTAGCAGATATTGTCAAAAAAGACCATATTGAGCATATTACTACCCCGTTTTTTCAGAAGTATATGCATGTTTTACACTCCCTTCAAGGAACACTTTTAGCTGAAAAATTTCCAATAGATACTGCTTTGGATGTTTTTGAAAAAGATAAAAAACTCTTTATTACACTGAAAGTTATTAGTATACTTTAAGTAAAGAAAGGTATATTTTCATCAAGCGAAGTGACAAGCTTTGTTTTAATGGAGGTAAAAAATGAACTTGAAGATACTGTTCCTCATCGCTCCTCTTCTTGTATATGGAGATAATTTAAAAGAGCTGATTGATTTTGCTACACTCCATAATAATGGCGTGCATGCAAAAGAGTATATTAAAGCATCAAAAACAAAAGAAGTGGCATCTGCACAGAGTGCTTACTTCCCAACTATTGATGTAGGTGGCTTTTACAAAAGAGATGATGCTGTATCGCCATTTCAAGCAGGAAATGTTTATAGTGGCTATGCAAAAGTTGGATTTGATATATATGATGGGGGTAAAAAATCATCTTTAGTCTCTCAATCAAAACTATCTTTTTTAGCATCAGACTATGATAAAAAAGCTTACAAAAAGAGTTTAGCGCTGCAAATAACAAAAGATTTTTTTACTATAAAAAGTTTAGAGTCATTACTTAATGCCAGAGAAGAAGCAAACAAATCTCTTCAAGCACAACTTACAAGGGTTCGTCGTTTTTATGCAGTCAAAATGGCAACAAAAGATGATGTAGAAAGGATTCAAGCAGATTTTGAGACCAATATGTATAAGATGGCGTCTATAAAATTTCAGATACTCTCTTTAAAATCACAACTTGAACTCAAAGTTGGTAAAAAGATAGAAACTCTTGAAAAATCCTCCTTTAGAAAGAATGATTTTTCTAGCCATAAACTACTCGATAGTACAAATGCACTCATCGCACAAAAAAGTGCAATCCAAAAGGGAGCAAATGCTCTTGATAGCGCCTATTATCCTCATCTTAGAGTCGAAGATACTTACAATATGTATCAGTATGAGAGGTTGGACCCAAATTTAGTAGCACTGCATGCGCTACCCTTAAGCAATCAAAATACACTGCTTTTTACTCTTAATTTGAGACTCTTTGATGCACACAACATAAGAAAAACAAAAGAGGCTGTTTTATTAAAAGCACAAGCACTCAATGAACAAATAGAGTATCATACAAAAGAGCAAAAAGTACAGTATACACTAGCCAAGGCTAGGATAAAAACAGCCAAAACAAGAATAAAAAGTGCAAGAAGTGCAGTAAATGCAGCACAGAGTGCATTTGAGAGCATTGAGAAAAAATATCAGGCAGGTATCGTTGATTATATAGTATATCTCCAGAGTCTCACACAAAAAACAGATACCAAAGCACAATACGAAAGTAGTCTCGATGACTTAGAAATTGCTTATGCAATACTTTATTATTATCAAGCAAAAGTGATTACAGAGGAGTTAGAATGAAAAAGATACTATTAGGCATTATTTTATTACTAAACATAGTGGAGGCACAGGAGATATATGCAACCTTCAATGTAAAAGCACTGCATGATGCAAAGCTTGCTTTTATCTCAAGTGGTATAGTCAACAAGGTCAATGTAGATGTAGGAAGCTATGTAAAAAAAGGCGAGATACTCGCACAACTTGAAAGTAGCGATATTAAAGCTATGCTTGAGATTGCACAAACAAAACTCAAGTATGCCAAAAAAGATTATGAACGACAATTCAAGGTGAAAGACCTCATCGATGAAGCAAGATTTGACACTGTATCACGTAGATATGAAAATGCTAAAAATCAACTTGCTTACCAAATGGCACTCTATAGAAAAACTTTTTTGCTGGCACCTTTTGATGGTGTGATTTATGAAAAAGATATTGAAAAGGGAGATGGTATAAGTGGCTTGATGCTTAAAACAGTCTTTAAAATTCAAAGTAAAAGTAGAAGAAAACTCATTGTGTCTTTTGACCAAAAAAGTCATAAACTCATTAAACTTGGCGATATATTTACTTATAAAGTTGATGGCGATACAAAAACTTACAAAGCTCCCATCACAAAAATATATCCTCGTATAAATACGAAAAATCGAAAAATGGAAGTAGAGACGCAAGCAAACAATCTTATGAGTGGTCTTTTTGGCGATGGATATATCAAAGTATCGGGTAAATAGATGTATAAAATAGCTATAAAACGACCCATAGCAACGCTCATGTATGTGATTACTTTGGTAATCTTTGGTTACATGAGTTTTAAGTCTATGCCCTCAGCACTTTTTCCAAAAGTTGATTTTCCTATGGTTACTATCAAAACTATCTATCCTGGTGTAGATTCAAGTACAATAGAGTCACAAGTAACAGATAAAATAGAAGAGGCTATATCAAGAATTGGTGGGGTTGATAGCATGATTTCAACCAGTAGCGAAGGTGCTAGTGTTGTGATGGTAAAGTTCTTTTTAGAGCGAGATATAAACGAAGCGACAAATGATGTACGCGATAAAGTATCGGCTGTATTACTCCCTCGTGATGCCAAAACACCTCTTGTGAGTAAACTAGATATTGGGGGTGCTTCAGTCATCAATGTTTTTTTAACTGCGAAGTCTGATACTGTGCAACATCTTATGAAATTTGCAGATGAAAAAGTGAAACCGCAACTCCAAAAGATAAATGGTGTAGGGGCTATAAATATCATAGGATACAGAGATAGAGAGATAAAGATATATCCAAATATAGACCTTTTAAATAAGTTTGGTATTACTCTCTCTGAATTAAATGCCATCATTACAAGAGAAAATGTAAAAATTGGAGGAGGAAGACTGATAACGAAAACAAATGAGTTTACTCTGAAAACAAAAGCAGATGCTTTGAGTATTCATGCACTAGAAAATATACAGATAAAAGATAATCTCAGACTCAAAGATGTAGCAAGAGTTCAAGATACCCTTAGTGATGCTAAAAGTTATGCTTCTTATAATGGGGTTCAAGGGGTTATGCTTGAAGTGCAAAAAATCTCTGGTACAAACACACTTGACATTATAAAAAGGGTCAAAGCGACTATACCACAACTCAAAAAACTTGCAGGAAATAAGTTTGGAGTAGAGACGATGCAAGATACTTCACCCTTCATCATTCACTCACTTAAAGATGTAGAATTTGACCTTATTTATGGTGCTGTTTTAGCTGTTATCATCATTTTTTTCTTTTTAAGAAATTTTACTATTACTCTTGTTTCTGCTTTTTCTATTCCTATTTCCATTATGGGGACTATCGCATTTATGGACTATATGGGATATGATTTAAACAAAATGACACTTGTTGGATTGACTCTCTCTATAGGGATAATCATCGATGATGCCATAGTAGTTTTAGAAAATATCTACAAAAAACAAGAAGCAGGCATGAGTAGACTTCAAGCAGCTTTCGAGGGTACAAAAGAGATGGCATTTGCTATAGTTGCTATATCGGCCATGCTCTTAGCTGTTTTCATTCCAGTATCACATATGAGTGGTATAGTAGGAAAGTTTTTTGAGAGTTTTGCTATGACAGTTGGCTTTGCCATCATTATTTCATTTACAGTAGCGATGACATTTATGCCGAGTGTAAGTGCAAGGGTTTTAAACAAGGGTGAGAATTGGTTTTATAACTTGAGTGAACCTCTGTTTAAATTGCTTGAAAAGATGTATGATAGTTCTTTAAAACTTGTCCTTCGATTTAAAATCAGTACACTTGTTCTTGTGATAGCAATCTTTGTGGGGAGTTTAAACCTTTTTCCAAAGATTGGTATGAACTTTTTACCAAAAGAAGATAAATCAGAATTTGAAATCAAACTCAAAGCGGATGCAGGTATCTCTTTAGCAGAGATGATTAAAGAGTCTAAAAGAGTAGAAAACTTTATAAAAAAAGATAAAAGAGTCCTTTTTACAACCTTGAGTGTTGGTTACAATAGTGTGCAAGAGAAGAACAAGGCAAAAATCTATGTCAAACTGATAGCAAAAGATAAACGCAAAAAAAATCAAGAAGAGGTCATCCAAGAGTTTAGAAAAGAACTGAAACCGTATCAAAAAGGTATGTATATAACGGTAGCGTCTATTCCCGGTATTAAAGGTACAGGAGTAAGTGTTCCTTATCAAATAGTTTTAAAATCTGACTCTTTTGAAAAGTTAGCCGTGGCTACAAAAAATTTAACAGCATATCTTAAAAAGAAAAAAGGTTTTATGGATGTTGATACAAATCTTGATGAGGGAAAACCAGAGATAGATATTAATATTATCAGAGAAAATGCAAATCGCTTAGGTATTTCAGCGACCCAAATAGCACAAGCTATCGTAACAGCTTTTTCAAGTGACTTAGCAATTTCACATTTTGAAGAAGATGGTAAACAGTACAACATTACACTAAGGTTTGATGATAAGCATCGAAGAAGCATTGCCGACATTAAAAAAATACAACTCCGTGCCAAAAATGGAGAGTTAGTCTATCTTGATGGTTTAGTAATATTTACACATACCAAATCATTAGCTTCTATCTATCATTTTAATAGACAAAGACAAGTAACTATTTTTGCTGACTTGTTTGGTCTTGACCTTGGTGGTGCAGTACGTTATACAGAAGCTGGTATAAAAAAATTACTTCCTCAAGGTGTTTCGTATCGTTTTACCGGTTTTGCTGATGAAATGGTCAAAACAGGGAAAGCTTTTGGAGCAGCTATAGGTTTGTCACTTATTTTGATGTTTATTATTTTAGCTATTTTGTATGAATCCCTTATTCAACCTATTATCATTATGATGGCACTTCCTCTGAGTATCATTGGTGTGATGATAGCCCTCTATTTATCTGGGCTACAGTTTAGCCTTTTTGTTCTTATTGGTTTTATGCTTCTCATGGGTATGGTTGGAAAAAATGCAGTTCTGCTTGTTGACTTTGCAAACATAGCGATGGCAAATGGAAAAACTACCGATGAAGCTCTTTTAGAAGCAGGAGAAAAACGCCTGCGTCCTATCCTTATGACAACTATTGCTATGATTTTTGCTATGTTACCTCTTGCTCTAGGGACAGGTTTAGGAAGTGAAACAAAAGCACCGATGGCAATGTCAATCATAGGCGGACTCACAAGTTCTATGTTTTTAACCCTTCTCGTTGTTCCCGTTATATATAAGTTTATCAATCCACTTGATAGATGGCTAAGAAAATTTTATGAGGTAAAAATAGAAAAATTTGGGTTTTAAGTGTTATATCGCTAAAATGTCACTATACAAAAGAAAAAAGGTCTAAAAGAGATATGTTGAAAAAAATAGTATGGCTGAGTCTTCCTTTGAGTCTTTTTGCTCATGAACTTTCCTTCTCTATAGCACTTCTTGAAAAAGAGGCGAAAGAGGGTTCAAAAGAGGCAATGTACCAACTGGGATATATGTATGAAAATGGGATAGGGGTCAAGGTTGATTATAAAAGGTCGATGCAGTGGTATAAAAAAATGTCAAAGGGTTATCAATATAGTGTGAAATGTTTAGAGAAAAAGAGAAGTATACTTCCTCTTGTTGATGAACTTGATGCACAACTTGATCCAAGTACAGATGACAAAGGAACAGCATTTACAATTTCAAAGATAAATACACAAACACCAGAAACAAAAGAACTTCTAAAAGAACTCTATCAAAACCATTTTTTTGGTTTAACACCTTATCATAAAAATTATATGCTTCCCTTTGGTATTGCAAGTAGTAACTACCGAAGATTTTCTGAGTTGATACCTCCAAATGCATCTTTGACACCTGAACAACAGATGTATAGTGAGTATTCAAACAAAGAAGTAGAATTTCAAATCAGCTTTAAAAAACGCATAACATATAATCTTTTAGGATGGAATGAATCTTTTGTCGCAGCTTATACACAAAGAGTATGGTGGCAAATATATAATAAGTCCGCACCATTTCGTGAGATGGATTTTGAACCAGAACTCTTTTTATCTGTCCCATCTTCAAGTTATATGGATAAAAATTTTGGTCTCAAAAGTATCCGTTATGGCTATCTTCACCAGTCCAATGGAAGAGATGGCTATGCTTCGCGTTCGTGGAATCGTATGCAAGTAAGTGGTTTATGGCAGTGGGAGAACCTTTTTTTAACATCGCGTCTTTGGTATAAGTTTCCAGAAAAACGTAAGAGTGATAGTTACTATAATGGAAGAGGTTTTAATCCTAATGGGACAGTTATCGACCCTAATGAAAATGGAGATGATAATCCAAATATTATAGAATACTATGGATATGGTGATATTCATTTACAATACCTTTATGGAAAAAGTCAAATATCAACAATGTTTCGTTATAACTTCGGAATGGGTAATGGAGAAAAGGGTGCCGTAGAGCTGGGTTGGATGTATCCATTTTTTGGTTCACACAATATGTTTTGGTACACAAAAATCTTTAGTGGTTATGGAGAAAGCCTCATAGATTATGATAGGTCAATTACCAAAGCTTCTTTTGGATTTTCTTTCTCTCGAGGATTGTTTTAAAAGCTACATACACAAACTATACACATTCTCATGATATAATTTCTTACTTAAAAATAGGAAACAAAATGAATGTTATTTTAAAAACAGTTACATTACTTTTACTCAGTTTGACGATGCTTCATGCGGGCGATTTTTTAATGCCTCAAGATGCCTTTAAACCGTATGCAAAAGTGAATGCAAATGAGCAAATAGAAGCAGGGATTGTCTTAGGTAAAAAGATTTATGTGTATGAAGAGAAAGTGAAAGTTGCCTTAGTAAATGGCAATGGCATTACTGTCTCCCAAGTTCTTTCCCCAAAGTCTGTCTTGCATCATGATACTTTAGTTTTTTTAGAATCCCCAAAATTCATCTTAAACCTTACAAAAAAAGCGGGTGTGAGCGGAACAAAAAAAGTGACTCTTCGAGTCTCTTATCAGGGATGTTCTGATGATGGTATATGTTATGAGCCAAGTGAAAAAAGTTTTACTCTAAACATTGATAGTGATAAATTAGGAACTAAAACTGCTTTAGCATCTTTGGATATGGATGTAAAAAGTAAAAAATCACAAACAGATACAATCGCAGATACTATTAAAAATGGCAATATTTTTATCATACTTTTAACATTTTTTGGATTTGGCTTACTCCTTGCCATGACACCTTGTGTCTTTCCTATGATTCCTATTATTTCTGGATTGATTATCTCTCAAGGCAAGGGGATTACTACAAAAAAAGCTTTTGCCCTCTCACTTACTTATGTCATTTCAATGGCAGTTGCCTATACGATAGCAGGAGTTTTAGCAGGTCTTTTTGGTGCAAATCTTCAAGCTGCCTTACAAACACCATGGGTAGTTTATTCATTTGCATTTATCTTTGTAGCCCTTGCATTTAGTATGTTTGGATTTTATGAATTAAAATTACCCGATGCTTTCGTCTCAAAAATCAGTTCTAAAAAACATAAATCAGGCTATTTAGGTGTGGCGATTATGGGGTTTTTATCAGCACTGATTGTAGGTCCATGTGTTGCAGCACCTCTTGCTGGAGCTTTAGTCTACATTGGACAAACAGGCGATGCCTTACTGGGTGGAATGGCACTTTTTAGTATGAGTCTCGGTATGGGTGTACCGCTTATTATTGTTGGTGTAAGTGCAGGTAAGTTTATGCCAAAACCAGGGGATTGGATGACTTTAGTTTCAGCGATTTTTGGTGTCGTTATGCTCGCTGTCGCAATCTGGATGCTTGAAAAAGTTGTTTCACCTTCTATTACTATGGTTATGTATAGTGTTCTAGGTATCGGTTTTGCACTCTTTTTAGGTGTCTTTGAAAAAGGGGGACACTTTTTCAAGCATAGTGTGGCAATGATTATCTTTATATACTCTGTCTCTTTATTTATAGGCTATTTAGCAGGTGCTTCGAGTATGACAAAACCCTTAGGATTTTTAAACAAGCCTCAAGTACAAGCAACTTCTTTAGTACAAAAACAGGAAGATAAAAAGTTTCAAATTGTAACATCCATAGCCCAACTCAATGTAATTTTAGAAAAAAATAGAGGTAAAAAAATTCTTTTAGATTTTGCAGCAGATTGGTGTACTTCATGTAAAGAGTTTGATACGATTACTTTTGCTGATGCCAAGGTAAAAGCAAAGATGAATGAGTTTGTGCTTATCCGTGCGGATGTTACAGCTAATGGAAAGCAGGAAAAAGCTTTAAGTCAGAAGTATGGTGTTTTTGGACCACCTGCCATTATCTTTTTTGATAAAAATTTACAAGTAATTCAATCAAAAACAATCATAGGCTTTACTGAACCAGTAGAGTTTTTAGCCCATCTCAATAAAATTTAGGAGCTTCGTATGAAAAAAATAGTTATAATTTTCTTCTTTTTAGTAAATGCACTCATGGCAGATGTACACTGGGTGAAAGAGTTAGATGATGCATATGATATAGCAGCAAAAGAGCATAAAATCGTCTTTGTCATTCTCTCTCAAAAGGGATGTCCTGCATGTAAATATATGAAAAATGTTGTCCTTAAAAATGATAATGTGGTGAAGGAGATGCGTAAAAATTTTGTGGCAGTGCATTTAGATATTCATGAAGACTTCGTTCCACTTGCCTTAGAACACTTTGTGACACCAACACTTTTCTTTTTAAATAGTGATGAGAAAATTTTATATAAAGTCAATGGGTATAAAAATGCAAAAGAGTTCTTAGCAGATATAAAGCGTGTTGCAAAAACTAATCTCTAATTATTTTTGCAACATTTTTTGAACTTCCATTTTGAAGATACTCTCTTAGCATAAGGGAGTCTTCTAAAAAGCTTTCTCTTTTGTAAGTATAAAAAGAGTGGAGAAGATTCTCAACTGTGACATCTGTTTGTATAAATTCGGGGTGAATCGTTCTCCCATACTCTTTTTCAAACATAATGTTTGCAAGTCCAACATGCTCTAGTTTGACAAGTAAATTCCCTACAAAATAATCAAATTTTTTCGCAATATAGCTTAGTGTAAAAGGAATGCCTATAATAGAAGCTTCTAAGGTAGCAGTCCCACTGCATATAAAGGCGAAATCAGCTTGAAGTAGTGCTTCATGTGCATTATGTTTGATAGTAAAATCTGATAAATCTCCGTAAAGATTTGCTACTTCCTCTTGTGTAAAAAAGTCTGGAACGATAACTGTAGCATTTACATTGAGTTTTTGTAAGACTTCTTTGTAAATCGGCATAAGATTGATGATTTCATTTTTACGACTCCCTGGCATAAAAACAACTTCTTTGACATCTACATTGATATCTGTTTTAAACTCGGTAATTTGGTCGAGTAAAGGATGCCCAACATAGGAAATATTTGCATTTTTTGGGTAATAACTCGGCTCAAAAGGTAAGATAGAACAAAGTGTATCAATAGTTTCTGCAAGTACGGGAATACGTTTTTTTTTCCATGCCCAAGCTTGTGGTAAGATATAGTAAATAATCTCTTTATTTGGGTATTTTGCTTTGATTTTTTTTGCTAGGGGAAGATTAAAACCTGAGGAGTCTATGAGTAAGACTTTATCTGCCTCTTGTGCCAAATCTACCATTTGTGCATTGAGTTTGAAAAAGAAAGGGAGTTTTTTTAAAGCATCGACTATCCCCATGATGGCGAGACTTCTCAGGTCAATGATTGGCTTTCCAAGTGCTTTATTAAAGATGCCTAGTAACTCTATATCTTTACCGAAATGCTTTTGTAAAGATTCGAGATGAACATTGGCAGAATGCTCGAGTGCTGATACTAAAATTTTCATCTTTATTCCTATGCTATAATTGCACAATTATATCGAAGGTGGTCTTAAAATGCTTATAGTAAATGCAATGGTATGTGATGTTAATGGTGAAAGAGAAGAAGACATTTGTGTAGAAAATGGTTTTGTAATAGAGCGAGGGAAAAATCTTGATGCTGAGAGACAGGTAATAGATGTAAAAGGTGCGTATATACTTCCAGCACTCATAGATACAAATGTTCGCTTACAAGATAGTACCTTAAATGCAAAAAATATTCAGGCAATGGCAGAGGAAGCAAAACGAGGAGGGGTAGGGCATATTGTCTTAAATGCAGATAGTTCGCCAGCGATTGACAATGAAGTAGTGCTTGAATTTGCACAAAATGGTATAGCTTCTGTCAATGGTATCAAAATCGATGTCATGCTCAATACCCTCAAAGATGATATGAGTTTAAGTAATATTGCAATACTCCTCAAAAAAGGTGCTGTTGTGCCTTATATGAGTACGATTGCAAAAAATGATATAGCCATTAAAATTGCTGAATATGTTAAGATGTATAAAACAACACTCTTTTGTAAGGCAGAAGATAACTCGCTTATGAATGCAGGGGTTATGTTAGAAGGAGATGTGAGTTCAAAACTTGGACTCGCAGGAATTCCTCAGCTGAGTGAAGTCCTCCATGTCTCACGTATGATTGAGATTGCAAGACATTTTAAAATTGCGATACTTTTTAAAGCGATTGCTTCACCACGTTCTATTGAACTTATTGCTCAAGCGAAAAAAGAGGGTGTCGCTGTGCAGTGTGAAGTCTCTATCCATCATTTGACACACTCAGAGAGTGCTTGTGAAGACTTCAACACAAATGCAAAACTCAATCCGCCTTTAGCTTCACATAAAGATATGCTTTTACTTCAAAAAGCACTCAAAGAGGGTAATATTGATATGCTTACAAGCCTTCACCAACCAAATTCACCTGTCAATAAAGAAGTTGCATTTTATGATGCAGCTTATGGTTGTGAAGGACTGGGAGATGCTTTAGCTTTATACTACACAAAACTTATTAAAACAGGATTGATAAGTATGCAAGAGTTAGTACAACTGAGTGTTGTAAATCCAGCAAAAGTTTTAGGTCTTGATGCTGGAAGTGTGGAAGTAGGGAGTGCTATTACACTTTTTGACCCTAAAACTAGTAGAGTGATTCAAGATAAACAGTCACTCTACTATAATCAAGAGATATTTGGGACAGTTCTTTAACTGCGTTTTCTGTAAAACTCTTTTTTATAGGCTTCAAATCTATCTTCCAAAATAGCTTCACGTATTTCTCTCATAAGATTGAGATAGTAGTGTAAGTTATGAAGTGTTGCTAAGCGAAAGTATGTAATCTCACGAGAGCGGAAAAGATGGTTAATGTAGGCACGAGAGTATGTTTTACAAGTAAGACATTGGCACTCTGGGTCGATTGGAGCTGCATCTTCTTTAAACTTCGCCCCTTTAATGTTCATTCGTCCAAAAGAGGTAAAAAGTGTTCCATTTCTTGCATTTCTCGTAGGCATTACACAGTCAAACATATCTATGCCTCTTTCGATATTTTCTATTAAATCTTCAGGAGTTCCAACACCCATAAGATAACGGGGTTTATCTTTTGGCATATACTGTGTTGTGTGTGCAACTGTTTCATACATTTCATTGTTGAGTTCACCAACACTTAAACCACCAATGGCAAAACCATCATAATCCATCGCACAAAGTTCAGTAGCACTTTTAGTACGGAATGCTTTATCTGTTCCCCCTTGAATGATGGCAAAGATATTTTGTTCTGTACAAATTCCTTTTGCTTGTTGCGAACGAAAATAATCAATACTCTCTTGCGCCCAAGCAGTAGTTCGTTCAATACTGAGTTTGATTCTTTCTTGTGTCGCAGGAAGGGCAACTAAATCATCCAAAATCATCATAATGTCAGACCCGAGGTTTGTTTGAATATCAATCACTTTTTTTGGAGTAAAAAAATGTTTAGACCCATCGATGTGAGAGCGAAATTCTATACCATTCTCTTTTGGTTTTGAAATGTCTGAAAGGGAGAATGCTTGAAAGCCACCACTATCTGTTAAAAAACTTTTAGGGTACTTTGTAAAGTTATGGAGTTTTCCCATCTTCGCAACAGTTGTATCGCTAGGACGCAGATACATATGGTAGGTATTTGCTAAAATAATCTCTGCACCCAAAAGATTGAGGACATCATTGACATCAAGAGATTTTACACTACCAACGGTACCAACTGGCATAAAAACAGGTGTTTTAATGGTAGAATGGGCTGTTATGATAGTCCCTGCACGCGCATTTTTACTGGTTGCATCAAGTGTAAATTGCATTAGTCTCTCATCTTTTGAGGAGAAAAATCAATACTTTTGATAGTGACTTGTGAGTGGTCTGTCTCTTCAACCTTTTTCATAATCTTTAAGGGTCTATCCATTTTATAAAAGATTTCGTTTGTCACTTTGCCATTCTCATCATACCACTTTTGTGTTCCCTCTTTATAGTTGTTTTTATACAGGACTTGTGTATAGAGTTTGCCATCTTGGAAATACTCTTTTTGCATTCCTTCTTTTTTCCCATGAATATAGTTGACTACAGAGGCTAAATTTCCATTTTGAAAGAAGGATTTTTTTTCTCCCTCTCGTTTATCATTTTTATAATGTGCAATATCTTTGATTTGACCATTTTTGTAGTAAGTGATTTCATCCCCTACTAATTTTCCCATTTTATAGTTGAGTGTTTTTATAACCCAACCTTCTTTGTTATACCAAGTCATTTTTCCATCACGTTTATCATTTACATAGTTTACTTTGTTCGCAATTTTTCCTATTTGATAGTAAACTTGTTCAATACCATTTTTGATACCAACTTTAATCTTGGTATTTGTTCCATCTATATAATTTGTAGTCGCTTTGAGTTCACCTGTTTTAAAGTATGATTTGACAAGTTCAGCACTAGCAATACTACTAAGTAAAGAGAGGGTTAAGAGTGGAGAGAGATAGATTTTCATTATATGTTTCCTTGAAGTTATAAGTGTAAAAATATACCACAAGTTAGTTTGATAAGGGTAAACAGTATGAGAAGTTTTAAAAGAAAAGAGGTTTATCCCTCAAAGAGAGGGATAAGAAAGTGGAAAGATTATTTCCAGCTAGTTTCTACAATGTTTGCAGATTTTTTGTATGGGAATTTAGCAACTAACTCTTTGATAGATAGTTTTTGATCACCACTTCTCATAAAGTGAGCTAAAGTTACAGAAGCCCAGTAGTCATTCGCATATTCAGTGTCTTTAAGTTGTAAAGGAACACCTTTTTTGTTTACAGTGTGACATGCAGCACAAGTTACAGGACCAGCATATTCACCATCTGGAGAGTACTGAAGTGCTTGTTCGTGAGTTGTAACATCAACACTTCTTTCAGCACCATCGTATCTTGAACTATAAAGACCGTGCATAGACTCGTGACAAGATTGACAAGCTATGTTTCCATGAGCTTTTGAGTATCTGTAAAGAGAATATTTGTTTGGTAAATCGATTGGGAAGTATTTACCACCAGTATCTTGTTCAACAAATGGAGCTACGTGACAGTCAGCACAGTGAGGCTCAGCAGCAGATAACCACCAGTCATTACCACCAGATGCAGCAGCATAAGGAACTTCTCCACCTGTAGGGTGATTCCACATTCTCAAGTCAGCAGGTAAGTTTTTACCAACAGCTTTAAGGATTGTAGCTGATTTGTGGTCAGTATAGTAAGACATTACTTCATTGTTCCCTGTTGATTTAGGGTCAGCAATAGCAGCAAATTTCTTAGCATCACCACCAGCGATTACTTTAATCATCTCTTTAAGAGATTTGTTTCTTAAAGTTTTTCCTTCTTGTTTAGAATCATGTGTAAGGTTATCATAGTTTTGGAATGCTTGCGCAACTTTTGTATGACAGTTTGTACAGTATAATCCTCTCATAGCACTATCTTTACCGTTTTCATCTTTTAATGAAACATTTTTATATTGCCATTTACCGTAGTTATTTAAGAAGAACGGAGGTTTTGCATTTGGGTTAGAGTGAGCATCACGTCTTACATAACAACCACCACCAGATTTACGGATATCACCTTTAGAGAAACGGCCTTCACCATATCTATCTGTTACACGGAATGGATTTGAATCATCATTCATGTTAGGATTTTGGAAGTGCGTAGGGTGACATGATTGACAAGCTTGTGAACGACCAGCACCATCAGGCATTGGAACCATTGCAAGGTGGAAACCATGAATTGCTTCAGAAAGTGGTTTTGCATGAACACCTTTGTATCCAGCAGTACCGATACGTGGAGTTACAAGGTTACCAGAAACATTATCACCATGACAGTCAGAACAGTTTACAAGACCAACAGAACCAAGTCTATTACCAATTGCAGTTGGATTGTAATGTGTTAAGAATTTTGTACCATGATGTGCATCGTGAAGTGAAAGAATATTAATCGAAGCTTCAGAAAGTCTCGCCATGTATTCACTTTCATCTGGGTAACTTTTCCAGTATTTATACTCTTTATCACTAAATTTTAAACCTTCATCTCTAGCCATTTGTGCAGCTTTTCCGTTTCTTGAGTGACAAGCATAACAGTTAGGAATATCTACTGGGTTTGTACCAAAGTAAGAAATTGTTTTTCCGTCTTTTGTGTGCATACTTGAACCAGCACGAGTGTGTAGTTCTACAGTTGAGTATTGGAAAGGTTGAAAATCAGTTTCTGAAACAGAACGGATTGTCCCTTTTCTCGTAGTATCGTTAAATGCAGTTAAAGGAAGACCTAATGCATCCCAAATATGAGAAGCAGTCAGAACTAGTTTTACATTTTTTACAGCAGGAACAAGTGTGTCAGCAAATACAATGTTACCACCATGCTTACCAGCATATGCTAAGTAACCACCAGACATTGACATACCAGAAGGTCCACAGTCAATTTTTGCAGGAATTTGTCTTCCAAGTCTTAAACGGTCTTTATCAGTAGCACCCTTAGGCATAGTGCCTTCAAGGTCTTTATAGATAAAGAGATGTGTCCAAACATAGTTGGCAACAGTATCATTCGAAGAATCTAAGTGACCATCCCCATCAGCATCTTTAGGAACTGCGAAATATCTCATTTTATTCCCTTCACTATATGAGTTATCTCTAACATAATAGTAAAGTTTTACACCATCATCTGGTGAAAGTAGTTTTGGTAAACGACCATCTCTACCACTTCTCATAGCTTGTGATTGGATAGAGTTATATGGAGGAATTACACAACAGTAATCCATATCAAATCCAACACAGTGCATACCAAGTTCATAGTTTACAAAGATATTGTAATCATTTTTCGGCTCAAATCCAGTAATTTGTTTACCGTCATCCCCAATCTTAACAAACTTTTTGAGCTTGTCAAGTTTAAATGGCGGATTCTTATCATAAGCAAACGCCGTAGTAGCAGTCATCGTCATAAAAGCAACAGATGCAGCAACAGAAACTAAAATTTTATTTTTCATAGTTTCATTCCCCTTTAGTAATAAATTTAACACCGGAGTATTGCATTTTATTATTTAAAGTAACTTTAAAGATAGTACTTTTTCTAATAATATTTACTATTTGTTTACTTATGATTTTTATGTATTATGAGGAGAAATAAATATTATAATTTCAACTAAACTTACTGCTGTTTTCATAAGTTTAAGCCCCTTTTTAGTACAATATCATCTATATTATTTAAAGGGTGTTTAATGGCAACAGTAGGAATGAGTGATATCAAAAAAAATGTAAGAATGGTAGTAGGTGAAGTACCTTATAAAGTAGTGGAGTTTCAACATGTAAAACCAGGGAAAGGGGCCGCATTTGTACGTCTAAAAATGAAAAGTTTTTTAAATGGAAAAGTAGTTGAAAGAACAATTCATGCTGGGGATAAGTTTGAAGTTCCAACTATTGATTATAAAACAATGCAGTATCTGTATGATGATGGTGATATGTACCAGTTTATGGACAATGAAACATATGAACAACTTGGTCTTACATATGAACAGTGTGATGATGCTTCAAAATGGTTCAAAGATGGTATCAATGTAGATATTGTTTTTTATAAAGGGAAAGCTATCTCCGTACAAGCTCCTGAAACGATGGAATTTGTGATTACAGACACACCACCAAACTTTAAAGGTGATACTTCAAGTGGTAGTAAAAAACCAGCAACACTAGAGAGTGGAGCAGTAGTGCAGGTACCTTACCATGTTTTAGAAGGTGATACTATTCGAGTAAACACTGTTGAAGCAGAATACCTCGAAAAAGTAAAATAGATTAAGAAAAAAAAACCTACTATAAGAGAATAGTTTTCTTATAGTAGGTTTTTAAAAAAGTTGTATTCTATTATTTTTGTAGTTTTACAACACTTCTCACGCATATAACATTATTTGTCTCACATTTATCATTTGAAGATTTATGTCCGTTGCCTATGTAAATAGTATAAGCATTAAGTGGATTTTCTGCATCTTCATCATTACTCCAAAAAATTTGCTCTTCCAAATATGAAAAACTCTTTTTGGTATCCCTCATCTTTGCAAGTGAAATAAGCTCTTTTTGAGTAGGTAATCGCCAGTCACTCAAAGATTCTAAATGGAGTCCATCGCAATGTTGTTGCGACATATGCCATTTTTCTTCATACTCCTCTAAAGATGGGGTGTCTTGCCATTGTAGATGATTTTTTGTATCTATCACACTATGTGGCATTGTGACCCAATTTGCCCCGTATAATAAGTGGCTTAGGAGGAGAAAAGAGATGATTTTATAAGGCACTTTTTATTCACCTAAGCCAAAAACATTTGAGAGTGTGTTGATGTAGTTAAAATAGCCAGTAATCGCAACAGCTTCAATGACTTGAACATTACTCCAACCCAGTTGTACGAGTGCATCAATCTCTTTTTTTTCTATTTTATAACTCTCTTTGCGGGATGCTTTTATACAAAAGTTAAGTAGTGCCTTCTCTTTTTCTTCTGTATCTATGGCATCAACTCCTTGTAAAATTGCTTCAATTCTTTCTTCTGTAAGTCCAAGCATTTTTGCTATGCTTTTATGTACATCGACACACATTTTACATCCATTTTCTTTGGAAATAAGGAGGGCAATGGCTTCTTTTATATCATATGAGAGTGTGGTTTCATCAAGTAAGTAGCCTTGAACCATCCCATCTGTTGCCATATAAACTTTTTCATCAATTGCTAAGAGTTTGAAAATTTCACCTAATTTTCCAGTTTTTTCTAAAATTGGTCTTGCTTTATCTTGAATCGCAGGTGTCATATCCTCAAATTCTGGTAAATCTATGTGTGCCATTATGTTTCCTTTGTATAGTGCTTAATGCTGAAAGTATATGATATAATTCCTAATATTTTATAAACTAGGTATCTACAAATGAGTGTACAACCCTTTACCCACCTCCATCTTCACACAGAATACTCCCTTTTAGATGGAGCCAACAAGTTAAGTAACCTTATCCCTCGTATCAAAGAACTTGGCATGAGTAGTGTTGCTATGACAGACCACGGCAATATGTTTGGGGCTATAGATTTTTATAAACAGATGAAAGCTGCTGATTTGAAGCCTATTATCGGGATGGAAGGCTATATTCATAATGGAGAGAACCTTAACGATAAAACGACGAAACAACGTTTCCATGTCTGCTTATATGCAAAAAACAAAAAAGGCTATGAAAATCTCATGTATCTCTCTTCACAGGCTTTTATCAATGGATTTTACTATTTTCCACGTATCAACAAAACGGAACTTCGGAAACATTCAGAGGGTATTATCTGCTCATCGGCTTGTTTACAAGGTGAAGTGAGTTGGCACTTAAATCTCCAAAATGAGAGAAATGTCAAAAATGGGGCTTTAGGGTATGAAGGAGCTTTAGAAGTGGCTCGTGAGTATCAAGATATATTTGGAGATGATTTTTACTTAGAACTGATGCGTCATGGTATAGGCGACCAACTTTTCATAGATGAACAAATTTTAAAAATTTCTCGTGAGACAGGTATTAAAGTACTTGCTACCAATGACACACACTACACTTATCCAAATGATGCACAATATCACGAAGCTTTTATGTGTATCGGAATGAATAAACTCTATGATGACCCCAATCGCATGCGCCACTCTGTCCATGAGTTTTATATAAAAAGCCCTGAGCAGATGGCAAAACTCTTTGCAGATATTCCTGAAGCGATTACCCATACTCAAGAGATAGTGGATAAGATAGAAGATTTTGTACCTATTGTTAAAACACCAACACCACCGAACTTTAAATTTACTAAAGAGTACGCTTTAAAAGATGGACTCAACATTGACCATGAAGATGATGCCCCTTTACCTGCTGATGCAACAGAAGAACAGAAGAAGAAGCATATGCTCGCAGCGGATAAAAATGATGCAGAGTATTTTATCTATAAGTGTAAAGAGGGTTTAGTAAATCGTCTTAAAATTGTACCGCCCCAGAGACATGAAGAGTATAGAGAGCGTTTAGAGTATGAGATGGATATCATTAACTCTATGAAGTTCCCAGGGTATATGATGATTGTATGGGACTTCGTAATTGCTGCAAAACGTATGGGGATAGCTGTAGGGCCGGGTCGTGGTTCTGCAGCTGGAAGTCTTGTGGCATTCTCTTTAGACATTACAGATATTGACCCTATGAAGTATGACCTACTATTTGAGCGATTTTTAAACCCAGAACGTGTAAGTATGCCCGATATCGATATGGACTTTATGCAGGCTCGTCGCGGTGAAGTAATAGACTATGTGGTAGAGAAGTATGGACGTAATCAAGTCGCACAAATCATTACCTTTGGTTCTTTACTTGCCAAAGGAGTCATCCGTGATGTTGCTCGCGTTTTAGATATGCCACTCTCTCAAGCCGATAAAATGGCAAAGCTCATTCCTGATGAACTCGGCATTACATTAAATGGAAAAACAAAGGGTGGAGAGTTTAAAGATGGTGCTTTTCAAAAAGAACCGAAGATATCAGAACTCATAGAAACAGATGCAAATGCGAAACGTGTATGGGAGTTTGCTAAAAAACTTGAAGGACTCAAACGTAATTCTGGAATCCATGCTGCAGGTGTCGTGATAAGTAATGAAGAGCTGTGGAAAAAAACACCTATCTATAAGCCAAGTGGTGAAGATACTTTTGTTACACAGTATTCGCTTAATTATATGGAAGACATTGACCTCATTAAGTTTGACTTTTTAGGTCTTAAAACTCTTGATGTTATCCAAAATGCAGTTAAGCTCATCAAACGCCGTTATGATGTAAATGTAAACTGGGACGAGATAGATGTAGATGATAAACATGTTTATGAAGTCATCCAAACAGGTGAAACAGTGGGAATGTTCCAGATAGAGTCGAGTGGTATGCAAGACTTGAACAAACGCCTCAAACCTGATAATTTTGAAGACCTTATTGCAGTATTGGCACTGTATAGACCAGGACCTATGGAGTCTGGGATGCTTGATGACTTCATCGAGCGTAAACATGGACGCAAGAAGGTATTTTACCCCTTTGAAGAGGTAAGTTTTGACCTGCTCAAAGATACACTTGGACCAACTTATGGGATGATTGTTTATCAAGAACAAGTAATGCAGATAGTACAAATCATCGGTGGTATGAGCCTTGGTGGGGCGGATATTGTACGTCGTGCTATGGGGAAGAAAAAAGTAGAAGAGATGGAGAAATATAACCGACTTTTCTCTGAGGGTGCGCAAAAACTCGGACTTGATTATAAACTGGCTTCTGCACTTTTTGACTTGATTGAGAAGTTTGCTGGGTATGGGTTTAACAAGTCACACTCTGCAGCGTATGCAATGGTTACTTTTCAAACTGCATGGCTCAAAACTTACTACCCAAATGAATTTATGGCAGCTCTTTTAACCAGTGATAAAGACAATACAGATAAAGTAGTACGCTATATCGATGAGGTAAAACGCATGGGTATAGAACTAGGTCCCCCAGATATCTGTGATTCGCAGTTAGAGTTTTCGGCTATCACAAAAGATGAAAAAGACATCGTTCTTTTTGGTCTTGGTGGGATTAAAGGTGTTGGTGAAGCAGCCATTCATGCTATGCTTGAAGAGCGAGAATCCAATGGAGACTATACTTCATGGCAAGATTTTGTCAATCGTATTGAACCGAGTAAAGTGAACAAACGAGTCATCGAAGCCATTATAAAATCAGGTGGTTTTGATAGATATGGCTACTCACGAAAAGCACTCCTTGACCAAATAGAACTCATTGTCGATACCGCAAAAAAATCAAGTGAAGCTAAAAAAAATGCAGTCGGCAGTCTTTTTGGCGATGATGAAAGTATAACCATAGTAGAACTCAACCTTACAAACTCTGAGGAGTACACACTTAAAGAGATTTTAGAGTTTGAAAAAGACACTTTAGGGTTTTATGTCTCTGGGCATCCAATGGATGATTTTAGAGAAGAGATTAATGAACTGACCTATACACTTTCATCAGAACTTGAAAATGTAAAAGATGGTTCTTATGCTGTTTTCATCGGTAAAGTTGAAGAGATAACAGTTAAAATGAGTAAAAAAGGAAATCAATTTGCCATCGTAAACCTCATGGATTTTCATGGCAATATGGAAATAATGCTTTTTTCTGATAAACTCGAAAAATTAAGAGAGATGAATCAAGAAGAACCTATCGCATTTAAAGGTAAAATTACCCATACTGATTTTGGACCACGTATCGGCATTACGAAGATTATGACACTTAAAGAAGCAAAAAAAGAGACGAGAAAAGTCAGAAAAGAGGTGCAGGAAAAACCACCTGAACCTATAAATATTGCTGTACGAATGGATGCACAAGGGGTAATTTTAGAGAGTTTGTATGCACTTATAAGACAGCACCCTGGAAACCGTCCATTGCAAGTTACCATCGTTTCAAAACTGCATAATGTTGTGATTGAGTCTGCTATACGAGTGGATTCTAAGCTACTTGCCGTACTCGATGGTAATGAAGCGATTGAAATTTTAGATAATTAGGAGAAAAAATGAAAAGTAAAATTTTAGTATTTATACAATTTGCGGCTATTTTTTTGTTAGCACTTCCTTTGGGAACACCTACAAAAAACTTAGGATTGGGAATATTCTTTATCATTCTTGGTTTAGCTATTGGTATCTTAGCATTACGCAAAAACACACTTGGAAACTTTAACATTCGTCCCGATATTAGAGAAGATTGTACCCTAATCACAGATGGTATTTATGGCTACATAAGACACCCAATGTATGCTTCTGTACTTACAGGTACACTCGGATTAACTCTTTTATATGCCAATACTTTTACACTCTCGGTGTATGCTATTTTAGTTGTCAATATGTTAGTAAAAATGTTTTACGAAGAGCGTTTGTGGCACTGTGAAGGGGAAGCTTATAAAGAGTACTCTCAAAATACAGCACGCTTGATTCCAAAACTCTTTTAAATAAAAATATAAATTTCGCTATAATTGCGAAAAATATTTCACATAAAGGTTCAAAATGGGATTAGCAATCGGCTTAGTCGGACTTCCAAACGTAGGTAAATCAACAACATTTAACGCACTCACAAAGGCACAAAACGCAGAGGCAGCTAACTATCCATTTTGTACCATAGAGCCAAACAAGGCAGTGGTTCCTGTTCCAGATAAAAGATTGCAAGCACTTGCAAAGATTGTTAATCCTGAACGTATTCAGTACTCAACACTTGATTTTGTAGATATTGCAGGGCTTGTTAAAGGTGCTTCTCAAGGTGAAGGGCTTGGAAACAAGTTTCTTTCTAACATCCGCGAAACAGAAGTGATTTTACAAATTGTAAGATGTTTTGATGATGAAAATATTGTGCATAATGAAGGGAGTATTGACCCACTTCGTGATGTAGAAATCATCGAAGGTGAACTTATCTTAGCAGATATTGAAGTTCTTGCTAATAGAATTGATAGACTGAAAAAACAAGCAAAAGCAGATAAAAGTGCGAAAGCTACTTTAGAAGTAGCAGAAGAACTTTTAGAGTTTTTAGGTGATGGAAATTTAGCTCGAAATTATGATAAAACTGATAGTGATGAGTACTTACAACTTGTAAATGAAGTGCGATTCTTAACAGATAAAGAGATTATGTACGGTGCCAATACAGATGAAGATGGTTTACTCGAAGATAATGAATATGTCATTGCTTTGAAAGAACATGCAAGTAAAAATAATTGTGAACTCATTAAACTTTGTGCAAAAGTAGAAGAAGAACTCATTGGACTTGATGATGAAGAAGCACAAGAATTTTTAACAGATATGGGTGTTGAAGAGTCAGGACTTGAACAAATCATCCATAAAGGTTTCCATAAACTTGGACTTATGAGTTACTTTACAGCTGGTGTGAAAGAGGTGCGTTCATGGACAATCCGCCAAAACTCAACAGCACCGCGTGCAGCAGCTGCCATTCATAATGACTTTGAAAAAGGTTTTATCCGTGCAGAAGTTATCGCTTATGAAGATTTTGTGGAGTTCGGTGGTGAAGCCAAAGCCAAAGAAGCTGGAAAAATGCGACTTGAAGGGAAAGAGTACATCGTCCAAGATGGCGATATTATGCACTTTCGATTTAACGTTTAAAGACAATTCTATCTTATAGAAGATGCCGTGAGGAAAATATAATCTTTTCCTGTAATCGTAACACGGTATTTTTTTTGCTGAAGATATTTTTTAGAGAAGATGACATCTTTGTAAAGGAGTCCCATCTCCGAAAAAGCATAGTTCTTCACTCTCGCTCCATAAATCATTTCCCCATCTATAAAACGACAGTTTGGAAAGCCTAAAATTATCGCCCCATTGCGTTTAAGTTGGTTTTGGACTATGGACATAAGCAGGGGATTAAACTCGAGATTAGAACTCTGCAAAGTTCCAATGCTTATAATGAGGTCAAATTCGCCTAAATTTAGAGTAGCTAAATCATTGATGTCGTGTGCATAAAAAGAGACATTGGTATCATTTCTAAATGTTTCTCTCGCTTGAGAAATTGCAGACTCACAATAATCAATCCCCACAAGTTCTAAATCTTGAAAATTTGTTACAAGCGATTTGATAAGTGCAAACTCGTCTCCACTATTGACCCCAAGGTTGAGAATCCGAGTGCGCTTTTCTACATGAATATTTTGGAGTGCTTGTGTATAGTAGTGGAGAAATGCAGGTTCTTGCATTTTATGAATCTGAGAGAAAATAGAGGCTTTACCATATTTTTCTTCTTTATCGTTGATACTCTTATGAAAACTCTCATCAGGATTAAGCTTTTCAAAGATAATGATAATAGTTGCATCACTTTGTATTTGAGGTGTCAACATTCTACAGCTTAAAATATGGGCTAAATCAATCCATGATTTATAGCTTCTATAAACAAAATTGTGATTGTTATGTCTTATCAAATTGCCACTATAAGTTGAACTGGCAATGTCAGGGTTGAGTACTTCAAACTTTATTTTCTCTTTTGCTTGCATGGTTTTGAGCTTTTTTTGTAAGGTAGTAGTGATTTCTAACATGGAGTTTGTATAAAATTTTTGCATAAAAGTATCTTTTTAAAATAAATAATGCAATAATTGTTCCAACTTTCCTTTTTATTACATTTCTTTCAGTTTAGTTTGTCTACAATAAGAAAAAATCATTTGGAAAACCAAACAATGAGAATCGATAAATTTTTAAACGCAGTCAATATTACCAAACGCAGAAGTATCGCACAAGATATGATAAGTAACAAGGTAGTACTTATAAATGATGTTGTCGCAAAGGCAAGTAAAGGGGTAGATGTTGGAAGTATCATTACGATTAACTATCTTGAATCTTCCAAAAAGTATAAGGTACTTAAAATCCCTACAACAAAATCAACCCCAAAATCTTTGCAAGATGAGTATGTAAAGGAAATTTCATGACTTATGAGGAAGCTAAAAAAGAGTTTACAAACCTTTTTGAACATCAAATGAGTGATGTACAAATGCGAGAGTTTCTTTCAAGTATGGTTTTAGATGCAAGTACCTCTGTCAATGCTATCGCTGCTGCTGCAGATGTAATGCGAAGCTTTGCTTTGCCATTGCCAATCAGACAAGAGACTCGTGAAAAATCGATGGATATTGTAGGCACAGGAGGCGATAAGATAGGCTCTTTTAATATCTCTTCAACTACTGCACTGTTAGTTGCCTCTTGTGGTGTAAGTGTTGCTAAGCATGGGAGCCGTTCCATTACTTCAAAAAGTGGAAGTGCGGATATGTTTGAAGCCTTAGGTGTTCGACTTGATTTAAGTATAGAAAATTCTGCAAGACTCCTTGAAGAGAGTGGCTTTACTTTTATGTTTGCACAAAATCATCATCCTGCCATGAAATTCATTGTACCTATTAGAAAAAGCATTCCAGATAAGACGATTTTCAACATCCTAGGACCCTTAACTAATCCTGCAGGAGTGAACAAATCAATGCTGGGTGTTTTTGATAAAGTATTTGTTCCTAAAATGCTAGAAGCTCTCAAAATAAATGGAGCAACTTCCGCACTTGTGGTGAGTTCAAAAGAGGGCATGGATGAGATAGGGATTAGTGATATTACTTATGCAGCACAGCTCAAAGCGGGAAGTGTCAAAGAGTTTGAAATAGACCCCCAAATCTACGGAATAAAACGCGTGCCACTTGAAGCTATACAAGGTGGAGATGCAAAACAAAATGCAAATATTTTAAGAAATATTTTTGATGCAAATGCCACAGATGCGCAAAGAGATATTGTCCTTATAAATGCGGCTGCTTCGCTTATGGTAGATGGGATGGCAAGAGATATGCAAGATGGACTTGAAATAGCCAGAGAAGCCATAGCAAATGCAAGACCAAAAAAGAAACTACGTCAAATCATCGAAATATCGAACAAATTATGAAAACATATACTTTAGCATTAGATGAGATAGAAAAATTAGTCGAGATTGTTTTAGAGAGCTTTGATGAGGGGGTTGTCATACTTCGAGGGGACTTAGCTGCTGGAAAAACGACTTTTGTTAAAGCAGTTGCAAAAAAGTTAGGCGTACAAGAGGATGTAACTTCACCGACATTTTCACTGCAACAATGTTACGGTGAAAGACTTTTTCATTATGATATCTATAATCATGGTTTGGAACATTTTCTCTCTCTAGGTATGCTTGAAGAGCTTGATAAAACAGGTTACCATTTTATAGAGTGGGGCGATGATAAACTCATAGAGATGTTACAAAGTGTCGGTATCGAAGTAATAAGCATAGATATAGACAAAATTGAGAACGATAAAAGAGAGTATAAAATATGCACATATTAAAAGCGCAAGGTTTGGAAAAAAAGATTAAAAGTTTAGAGATTGTTAAGGGGATGAGTCTTGAAGTCAAAAGCGGAGAAGTTGTAGGACTCCTTGGACCAAATGGAGCGGGAAAGACGACAACTTTTTACATGATATGTGGGCTAGTTGAAGCAACGGCAGGGGAGGTCTTTTTTGATGATGAAAACATTTCCAAAAAACCCCTTCATGAACGAGCCTTGCAGGGCATAGGCTATTTACCACAAGAGGCATCTATCTTTAAAGATTTAAGTGTAGAAGACAACTTGATGGTGGCAGCACAGGTGGCGATAAAAGATAAAGAAAAACAAGAAGAACGCATTTTAGAACTGCTTGATATGTTTAACATTGAACCGATTCGTTACCGTAAGGGAGTGTCCCTTTCAGGTGGAGAGCGTCGTCGTGTGGAGATTGCTCGTGCTTTAGTGAATGAGCCAAAATTTTTACTCCTTGATGAGCCTTTTGCAGGAGTAGATCCCATCGCTGTGATGGATATTCAAAAAGTCATTAAACAGCTTGTTTCATATGGTATTGGGGTGCTTATCACAGACCATAATGTGCGAGAAACACTTGCTGTGTGTGACCGTGCTTATGTGATTAAATCTGGTTCTCTTTTAGCGAGTGGAACGAGTGATGAGATAGGACAAAACGCAGATGTACGTACACACTATCTCGGTGAGGAGTTTAAGCTTTAGTGCTTAGAAACCCATGGCAGCACTCAGACAAAGACAATCAGTAGAAAATAAGCATAAGCTCTCCAATACTTTACGGAATTGGTTGCCTATTTTACATTCAAGTTTGTCAGATTTGGGAGAGGCTATGGCTCCTTTTGTGGAAGCTAACCCCGTCGTTGAAGTGGCATCAGGGTATGAAGAGGATTTTGAAAAAAAAATCCCCAAAAAGATTATCTCTCGAGCTGTCAGTAACTCAAGAACTGAACAAATAGAAGCCTTAACAATTCATAAAAGAACACTCCATGAGATTTTAGACGAACAACTCCAAGCACCACTTTTCCCAACCCCAATTTCTCAAAAAATTGCCCAATTTGTAGTGGAAAATTTAGATGAGAATGGTTACTATGAAGGTAATGATGAAGTATTTTGCAAAAAAGAGCATATCTCTTTAGAAATATTTGAAAAAACACGCTTGCGTTTTGCACATATTGACCCTGTAGGCATAGGAGCCAAAGATTTAGCAGAATCTTTTTTATTTCAGCTTGATAATACAGAGATAAGTGATAGTGCATATAGTTTAGCCGTGGAGATAATTGGCAATCTACAAGAAATTTATAGTTACTCTTTACGAGATGATTTTTCTGAAGTAATGCAGGTTATATCATCATTTAAAAATCCACCTGCATTAGAGTATATGGAAGAGTCTGCACAGATTGTGCCTGATTTAATGATCTATTTTGATACTGATAACAACATAGAAGTAAAACTCAATGATGCCTATTACCCAACGATTACTCTAGATACAAATTATGCTGTAAAGCATGAGTTTATCAGTAAAAAACTCAAAGAAGCAAAATCTTTAGTAGATGCTCTTGATATGCGCAAGGCAACACTCTATAAAGTAGGATTGATGATAGTAGAGTACCAGTATGATTTTTTTACAGGTGGGCAGATTATGCCACTTACTTTAAAAACTTTAGCAGATGAGTTTGGACATAACCCTTCGACTATTTCACGTGCCATAGCAAACAAATACATTGCTTGCGATAGAGGTGTAATAGCAATGAAAAAGTTCTTTACAACAGCGATAGATGAAGAGGTAAGTAATGCTGCTATCAAAGAGTATTTAATCGGACTTATTAAAAAAGAGAGTAGGGCAAAACCATTGAGTGATATGAAACTTTTAGCACTTATAGAAGAGAATTTTCAAGTGAAGATGGTGCGAAGAACGATTGCAAAATATAGAAAACAACTCAATATCGCAGGTTCGAGTGATCGAAAGAAACTTTATAAACTTGGTATTAGCTAAATTATAAAATTTATAAGTCTCAGAAGACTTATAAATTTGCACACTTTTTATTTTAGTTTTCCATTTCCATAATGTTTATAAAGATAATCTAAAATTATTTTTTGTGATTTTTCATCGATAGGAGCTTTAAAATGAGTAATCATTTTATCAATTTTCTTTTTCCAAAACTCACGAGATTGTGGTCCTTGATTTATAATATAACCAAATGAGTGACACATTAAACAGTTGCCATTGACTGCATCAAAACCTTTTCCCATTTTTATCTCATACGAGACATAAGGTACTTCAACTTCAGATTTTACCTGTGCAAAGAGAGTGCTGCTCACTAAACCTACTAATAGTATTAATTTTTTTATCATCATATTATTCTCCTAAACTACTTCTATTGTAACGACATCAATACCATTGTATTTGTATCCGCCGTGATTCCACAAGATATCTTTGGCAAGAGGTTGCTCTTCACCGAGTCTATTGATGGCTTTTGCCATAATGTTGATTTTTCCATATGTACTTGGCTTAAATGAGAATCTAAAAGCTTTATAGGCATATCTTCCTGCATTATTGTCTAAAAGAGAACTCTCCCATGTTTTACCATCATCAAGAGAAATTTTAACATCTTTGATACCTAGTCCACTGTCAAAAGCAACACCACGGACTACAAGTTGTGAATTGTGAGAAATTTTTGCACCTTCTAATGGGTAGCCTATCACAGATTTAACATTCATTTTTGCAATTGGTTTTGTAGGTTTAAAGTGTTTTTCAGGAGTCTCTGATTCTGTTTTATTGTCTGGAACACGGTATGCTTCGTCCATAAAAAAGAGAGATTTATATTTATTAGTCACTGTGATATGACTCATCATTTTAACCCAACTATCAGAGTAATATCCTGGAAGTACTAAACGTAATGGGTAACCATTGAGGTATGGTAAATCTTCACCATTCATTTCATAGGCTAAAATCACATGATCATCTAACTCTTCTAAATGTAATTCACGTACAAAGTTTGGTGTCTTGTAATAAGCAGCTTTTTCTAAGCCATTAAAACCTATCCATTGTGCATTTTTTTTCAGTCCAGCACGGTCTAAAATATCACTTAAACGTACACCTTTCCATTTGGCACATCCCATAGCACCACTTCCCCATTGAATCCCACCAGGAATAGGGTGAAAGGCAGAACGGCTATTACCTCCACATTGAAGCACAGCAGTGACTTCAACTTGTTCAAAATCATGCTTTAAAGATTTTAAAGATATATTTAACTCTCGTTCAACAAGCCCATCTATCTTGATAGTATAAGTATCTGGATCGATATATGTTGGAATATCTGGTAAGTGCCATCTGACAAAGAATTCATCATTTGGTGTTAAACTCTGTGTAAACACATCACGTGGCGCTTCCAAAAGTGGTGGTCTATCAGAATATGTAATCATTGGCTTTTTTTCAGGAAAAGTAAATTTTGAAATACTTCTCCCTGTAATAGGCTGAGTTGTTTCACCTGCCGATAAAGAACTCCCTACAATAGCAGTAGAAGCTGCAATAGATACTTTAAAAAAATCTCTTCTTTTCATAAAATTTTCCCTTCATAATTATTTATTATAAGTAGCATTATATCAAACTATAGTTAATATTTTATGAAAATCACAAGAAATCTAAGATATAATCATAAAAATTTTATATAAAGTGGAAATATTATGTCATTAAAAGTAGCTGTAAATGGTACGGGAAGAATTGGTTCTATTGTTATTAAAATAGTAAGTAAACGCGAGGACATTGAACTTGTTGCAATAAATACAACTTCAAAACCTGAGATGCTTGAATACCTTTTAAAATATGATTCAGTCCATAAGGGAATTGATGCAAAAGTGATAGATGATGAAAACATTGAAATCAATGGTAAAGTTGTCAGAATGTTTAGCGACAGAGACCCCGCAAAAGTTGATTTTGGTTCATGTGGTGCGAAAGTTGTCTTAGAATGTACAGGTGCATTTTTGACAACAGAATCTTGTCAAGCTTATTTACATGGTGGTGTTGAAAAAGTAGTCATGTCTGCTCCAGCAAAAGATAATACTCCAACATACGTTCTCAATATTAACAGTGATGATTACAAAGGGGAGGCTATAATCTCTAATGCAAGTTGTACAACAAATGGTCTTGCTCCAATTTGTAAAGTACTTGATGATGCTTTTGGAATCGAAAATGGTTTAATGACAACAATTCACTCTTATACGAATGACCAAAATATCTTAGATGTAAAACACAGTAAAGATTTTAGACGTGCGCGTGCGGCAGCTGTCAATATGATACCCACAACAACAGGTGCTGCAAAAGCCATAGGACTAGTAATGCCACAACTGCAAGGTAAACTTAATGGATATGCGATGCGTGTACCAACACCTGATGTTTCTGTTGTGGATTTAACGGCCAATTTAAAAAGAGCTGTGACAAAAGAAGAAATAATTAATGCAATGGTAGAAGCATCAGAGAATGGTTTTGCAGGTCTTTTAGAAGTCGATATGGATAAAAGAGTTTCAACAGACTTCATTGGCAGTACTTACAGCTCAACATTTGTACCTGATATGACAAGTGTTGTTGGTGAAAAAACCGTAAAAGTTTTAGCATGGTATGATAACGAATGGGGTTATAGCTCAAGACTTGTCGATATGGCAAAACTCATAGGCACACACGAGTAAGATACGATGGCATTTGCTATCCTGAGTTCTGGCGGTGATGCCGCTGGAATGAATCCTGCGATTAAAAAGTTTGTGGATTACTGTACAAAGCTACAAATAGAAACTTATCTGATTTATGAAGGTCTTGAAGGTCTCATCGACAATAAAATAAAAAAAGCTTCCCACCAAGATGTTGCAGGTATCCTTCATATGGGTGGTACTATTATTCGATCCTCTCGTTCAAAACGATTTTTTGATTCCCAGTATAGAAAGAAAGCATACGAAAATTTAAAAGCCTATGACATTACTGGTTTAGTTGTTTTAGGTGGCGATGGCTCTTTCCGTGCTATGGATGTTTTTAGTAGTGAATTTGATATAAGTTTTATAGGTATACCAAGTACAATTGACAATGATATACACGGTACAGAATACTGCTTAGGTGTAGATACTGCTTTAAATGTTATTCGTGATGCATTGGATAAGATTCGAGATACCGCTTCTTCTTTTAATCGTGCTTTTGTTGTAGAAGTTATGGGCAGGAATTGTGGTTATTTAGCAGCAGTTTCTGCCATAACGAGTGGTGCTGAAGTATGTGTCATTCCTGAGACTATATTTGCTCGTGAAGATTTGGAAAAAAGATTAAAAAAAGAGATAGACAATGGAAGAAGATATGTTCTCGCAATTGTTGCAGAAGGGACACATCAAACAAATAAAGTGTATGAATGGATTCAAGAAAAATTAGAACTTGAAACACGAGTGAGTATACTAGGACATATTCAAAGAGGGGGCAATCCTACTGTGTATGATAGAATGATGGCATTTGACTTTATAATAAATGCCGTGGATTATCTTCGAGAACATAGTCATTCAAGTAAAGTAATCGTCTATAATCAAGGTCAGTTGAGCTTTAAAGATATAAGAGAAATCACAGCAGACAAATACAAACTATCTGAGCATTATTTGCAAGCTATAAATTATTTAGATTAAAATCCTCTTGTTAAAACTCGCTTAATTAATTTATTGGTGTAATTATGCATAAAAATAACTAATAAACTTTTATATATACTATCATTATGAACAAATGGATTGAACTTTTAAGAGATGATAATTATCTCGGTATAAAAAAACATATAAAAAATGGTGCAGATGTCAATGAATGTAATGAAATAGGTGAGTCTGTACTTGCTTGTGCTATGAGAGAAGGGTGTTCTTTTGAGACAGTAATGCTTCTTGTGGAAAAAGGTGCTAACAAATTTGATTTTGATGATGAGGGTGTGAGTATTTTAGATATGGCAGTGACATATAATAATATTGAAATGTTAGAGTATCTCCTCAATGAAGGTGCTGACATCAACCAAACACAACGAAGAAGTGGCTTTACTGCTTTAATGGCTGCGACTTGTTATGGGAGAATTGAAATTATAAAAATTTTACTTGCTCATGGTGCTAAACAAGATACAAAAGACATGAAGGGATTCCGTGCAATAGATTTTGCTCGAAAGATGAACAAAAAAAGTGCTTTAGAACTTTTAGATTATAAGGAGTTTGAAGTGAAAAACACAGGCTATGCCCGCTGAGTCTAATCGAAAAATTTCCCTTGATTTGAGTTGTCTAAAGGTTTGCGTTTTTCTTTGGCAAGCCACTCTTTAAGCAGAGACTCTACAACTTTACTCAAACTCATCTTATATCGTTCTCTTGAATACTTCATGGAATCGTTCCATGTATTTTTATCTATTAAAAGGCTTCGTGTGATTTCATTTTTTGGTGTCATATATATTTGTTCCCTGCTTTATAGTACTTAACTAAAGCAATAAAAGTACCAATACTCAAATAAATGGTATAATTACTCAAACAAAATACAAAGGAAAAAAATGTCATATGCACAAAAATTAGAAACACTTATAAAAGAGACGGTTATTCCAGATATTGACGAATCTTTAGATGCTATTTTTGAAGAAATTGCGGATAATAAAGAGGCAACAGAAGATGCGAAAGAGGATATAGAAGAACTTCGTGAATTTAAAGCAGATTTACAAGATGTTTTAGATGATATTATGAGTGGTGATATAGAAGAAGATGAGTGTAAAGAGCTTATAGATGACATCAAAGAAGCCCAAAAAAATAGCGAAGCAGAAGATTTTGGATTTGTAGAAGAGTAGAAAGTTGGAGTATAATGAACCCCTAAAACTGAACCAGTAAATTTCAGATTTTAATTTCAAAATGTTAAAATAGAAAAAGAAGAAATAGGGATTCAAAATGAGTACAAAAAGAAAAAGTTACAGTGCCTATTTTAAAGCGAAATTGGTTCTTGAAGTTTTAGAAGGTGAAAAAACCATTAATGAGATAGCAAGTAAATATGAAGTTTTACCAGTAAGTTTAAAACAATGAAAAAAGCAATTTTTAGAAAATATGTCATTGGCATTTGATAAAAGTACAGTTGTCAAAGAGTATAAAGAGAAGATAGAAATTCTTCAAAAAGACAAAGATGCGATTGCCAAAAAACTTGGTGAGACAGTTGTTGAAAAAGAGTTTCTTGTGGAAAAGCTACACAGCTTAGCATCCTCTAAAGAGAGAAAATCTATGATTGATTCCAAGCTTAATATGTCTCTTAATAAACAGTGTAGATTACTGCAAATAAGTAAGTCAAGCTTCTATTATATGCCAGTAAAACCATTCAGTACACCACAGCCCCTTGGGTACCACTACAGCTAATAAAAGCATTACAAATATCCATATCTCCTTAAAGACTTTAGGGACTATGCAGGGCGAGTGGTTACAGAGAGAGTAAATCAAGTATGGAGTACTGACATCACCTATATTAAACTTGAAACAGGCTTTGTATATCTTGCTGTAATCATTGTTTTGACATAATGCATGAAACAGCTTCAAATGATAGTCAAAGCATTACAAGAGGTTCTTTAAAAGATAAAATCACCCAACTTTTTGCAGATGATAGTGAAATTGCATTATTTTATTATGCAGGACATGGTTACATTGAAAACAATGGTGGATATTTAGTTATACCAATCCCCAATAAGAGAATGAAAGATGCTTAGAGAGAGATATGAGACTAAAAATAGCAGAACATAATACAATAGAAGAACTAGAAAAAGAGATAAAGTCACGACAGCCAGATAGATATAGGTTGCGCTTACAGGCTATATTATTAGCAAAACAAGGGATGAATAATAAAGAGATACAAAAAGCTCTTTTAATTTCAAGACATGCATTTTATACATGGATACATAAAAATATAATGCTGGTGGATTAGAGAGCCTTAAAGAGTATACTAGAGGTAGGAAAGAAGGTAATCCAAAGTATGATGCAAAAATATTTGACGAAGTGTTTGAAAAACTAAATGCAATGGATGAATATTGGTCAATACCAAAGATGCAAAAACTTGTAGAAGAACTCCATAGTATAAAAGTTCCCTATGAAACAATGCGCATGCGAGT
>JALUWV010000089.1 GCA_027019335.1 Sulfurimonas sp.
AAATATGTCTGTTATTTTTTTTGATAAAACTGCATTTTCTTGTTTGTTTGTTTGTTTGGATTTGTATCCACTTGTTGAAGGCATAAATTTGTAAGGTGTCATCAAGAACAATCACACCATTGTTGATTAAATCAACAATGCTATTGTCTAAAAGAGTTGGTCTAAAATCTGATTGAGTTTGCGTTTGAGCCATTGGATAGATTCACCTTTGGTAAGTATAAAAATTTCACCATTTATCTTTTGATCTTCAAAAATCAGCTGCGTATCTATAACAATAACTTGTGAGTAATTTTTAAAAGTCTCTACATCACTAATTTCTGCTAAAGGAACATGAGAAATACTTGGGAGAGAAAAACTTACTTGTGTTTGCATCTCTTGTGCTAATCGTGTTGTAAGTGTAGATGTAAGGATGTTCGTAAGTTCGAGAATGGCATCATCTAAGTCTTCATCAGATTCTATCTCTAAATGTTTTGCGAGATTTTTTGCACTTGTTGCATCTATAAAAAAAGCACTCTCTCCACTAAACTCTCCTGAAAAAGCTTGTGTTGAGAAAAAGTAACTTTGACTCTTTAAATGTTTAAATTGTTCTAAAAGCTCATTGACAGGAATAACTGCTATATTTGGGATGCTTAAAGTAGCAAAGGCATCGAGCATTTCAGCGACAACTGCGGTTGCATTTCCATAAGCAATATTCATCAACTCTTGCAGGACATCTTTTTCATCTTCTGTGAGATTATACATTATTGATAAGTTCCAACAGTTCTTTCATCTTCTCTACATTGATGGGTTTTTGCATATGTAGCTGCGCTCCAAGTGCGATAACTCTTTCCCTTGCTTTTTCTTGTATATCAGCAGAAACAACAATGACTTTTGCATTTTTATTGTGTTCTAAAAGTTTGGGAAGGGCTTCATAGCCATCCATCACTGGCATGGTTAAATCTAAAAAGACGATGTCAACATTCTCTTTTTTCATCGTTTCAACAGCGACTAAACCATTTTCCGCTTGAAAAATTTCAGCTTCACCAACAGTGACTTTGAGTGATTTTATGAGGCTTAATCGTGCGAGTTTAGAATCATCGGTTACAAGATACTTCATGAAAAACTTCCTTGAGGGTATTTTCTATTTGTATTATAATTATACTCTATAATAGCAAATAGAAAAAATTTATTTTACTAGCTGTCTATTGACAACCAACACACTCCATACTTCTATCTTCAACATCATTTTTCACCTCTGGTGATTGTGAACGTAGGTAGTAAGTTGATTTGAGTCCGAGTTTCCATGCAAGCATATAAATCTCATTGAGGTATCGTCCACTTGCTTTATCAAGGGTAATAAAAATGTTGAGTGATTGCCCTTGGTCTATCCATTTTTGACGGATAGCAGCTGCTTTGATAAGCAGTGTTTGATTTAATTCATAGGCTGGTGTATAGTAAGCATATGTATCAGGAGAGAGTTTTGGCACGACTACAGGGATAAGTCCTGATAAGTTTTCTTCAAACCATTTACGTTTAAAGACTGGCTCAATCGCTTGTGTTGTTCCCGTAAGAATAGAGATAGAAGAAGTTGGGGCAACTGCCATTAAGTATCCATTTCTCATTCCTTGTTTTTTCACTTTTTCACGGAGTGCTTCCCACTCATAAACAGAAGCAAAAAGTCCCCCTCTATCGACAAGGTTTCTTACCTCTGCATTTGCATGGTCTTGTGGGAAGATTCCACGGCTCCATTTACTACCATCAAATTCAGGATAGGCACCTTTTTCCGTTGCTAAGTCAGAAGAAGCAGCAATCGTGTTATAGCATACGGCTTCCATCACTTCATCTATCTTATCAAAGTGTTCTTGTGTTCCCCACATGATGCCTTTCTCAGCTAACATCTGTGCTTCACCCATAACTCCTAGACCGATTGAACGACTTCTCATGTTTGTGCGTTTTACTTTCTCAATCGGGTAGAAGTTCAAGTCTATAACATTGTCCAAACATCGTACAGCAGTTGGCACAATGCGTTCTATATCTTCTCTTGAATTAATGCGAGAAAGATTCACAGATGCTAAGTTACAAACAGCTGTTGCTCCATCCACTTTCTCTTTCTCTACGACAAAGATTGGCATACCACCGAGTGAGTCTAACGCTGTTACTTTTTTGGCAGGTTTTTCTATGCCACTATCTACTTTGACTAACTCCTCTTCTTCATAACTCACACTTTCACCATTTTCAAAAATGAACTTTATTTTGTAATGGTTTGGTGCTGTGTTTTGAAAAATCTCTGTACAAAGGTTTGAACTTCGAATGACTCCATAATGGTCATTTGGGTTTGCACGGTTTGCATTATCTTTGAAAGTTAAAAATGGAGAACCTGTCTCAAAGTAAGAAGTTAAGATTTTTTTCCATAGGTCTTTGGCTTTGATTTTTTCTTTGACGATACTCTCATCTTGTTCAAGTTCAACATAACGTTTGTTAAATGCTTCACCATAAAGCGAAGTAAGTTCACGAGTGTCATAGGGGTCAAAAAGAGTCCAAATGGCATCCTCTTGTACTCTTTGCATAAAGATGTCATTGAGCCAAAGTGATGGGAAAAGGTCATGCGCACGACGACGCTCTTCACCAGAGTTCTTTTTCAAGTCTAAGAAATCATTGATATCTATATGCCATGGTTCCATGTAAACAGCGATGGCACCTTTACGTGTTCCGAGTTGGTCAACCGCAATGGCAATATCATTTGTGATTTTAAGAAAAGGAACACTTCCGCCTGCTGCATTTTTGTGTCCATCGATAGAAGAACCCATAGAACGAATCCCCGTCCAATCCCAACCAATTCCGCCACCAAATTTAGAGAGCATTGCCATCTCTTGATAGGCATCAAAAATACCTTCGATGTTATCAGGAGTTGAACCAATATAACATGAGCTGAGTTGGTGTCTTGTTGTTCTTGCATTTGAGAGTGTTGGTGTAGCTAACATTACTTCAAATGTTGAAATCATGTTATAAAATTTAATCGCCCACTCTTGACGGTTTTCCTCGCGCTGTGCTAAGAACATAGCAATAGCCATAAACATATGTTGTGGAAGTTCTATAGGTTTGGCGTTATTGTCTTTGATAAGATAGCGGTCATAAAGTGTTTTAATCCCAAGATAATTAAACTGTAAATCTCTTTCTAAAACAAGATGTTTTTCTAATGCTTCAAGGTCATACATCTCTTTTAAACCGAGTAAAATACGACCTGATTTTTCTCCTTTTTCAAAATACTTTTCTAAAGAACAGTATCCTGTAAATCCATTGACTTCATGGTAGAGATTAAAAAGAAAAAGGCGAGAAGCAACAAAAGTCCAGTTTGGTGCATCGATGTCTATTTTATCTACGGCAGTTTTTATAAGTGTCTCTTGAATCTCTTTTGAAGTAATTCCATCGCGAAAATGAAGATGGGCATCTACTTCAAGTTCACTTTGTGATACATTACTCAAACCTTTGACAGCTGCTGAAGTGTACTTTTGTATCTTAGATATATCGAGTGTTTCTGTTCTTCCATTACGTTTTATAACTGTTATCATCATGACTCCTCCTTTCTATACTTATTGAAAAACTCTAGCAAAAATGTTATCTACATTTTTTGTGTAGTAGTCATAGTTAAAACACTCACGAATTTGTTCTTCACTCAGTTTACTTCGGAGTTCTTCATCTGCTAACAAGTGATTGAGGTAAAGTGACTCTCCTTGCTCGTTTGTTGTTGGACGACCATTTTGAATCTCTTCCCAAACTTTCATAGCATTGCGTTGTACAATTCTATAAGCATCTTCACGACTTACACCTTGAAGTGGTAACTCAAGTAAAACACGTTGTGAGAAAACAAGTCCACCTGTGAGGTTTAAGTTTTTCATCATGTTTTCAGGATAGACAGTGAGGTTCGCGATAACATTGTTCATACGGTGTAACATAAAGTCAGTTGTTATAAAACTATCTGGTAACCAAAATCTTTCAGTCGATGAGTGACTAATGTCACGTTCATGCCAAAGGGCTACATTCTCCATAGCAGGGATTGCATAAGAACGAATCATACGTGCTAAACCTGTAATGTTTTCTGTAAGGATAGGGTTGCGTTTGTGAGGCATAGCTGAACTTCCCTTCTGTCCTTTTGCAAAATACTCTTCACACTCATACACTTCAGTTCGTTGCCAGTGCCTTACTTGAACAGCAAATTTTTCTATGCTTGAAGCCATTAGTGCCATAGCAGTTGCAAGACGTGCATAACGGTCACGTTGAATAACTTGGTTAGAAGCAGGAGCAGATTTGAGTCCTAACTCTTCACAAGTATACTCTTCAAGTTCTAAAGGAGCATGCGCAAAGTTCCCCATAGCACCACTTACTTGACCAACTGCAATGACATCCATTGTTTGTTCTAAGTTCTCTAAGTGGCGTTTCATCTCATCATACCAAACTGCAAGTACAAGACCAAAAGTGATAGGTTCGCCATGAATACCATGTGAACGACCAACCATCAAAGTCATTTTATGTTCCTGCGCACGTTTTTTGATAGACTCCATAATCATTTTTACGTCTTCTATAATAAGTTCTAAAGAGTCTTTCATCTGAACGGCTACGGCAGTGTCAATCGTATCTGAAGAAGTCATTCCGTAGTGGAACCATCGACTCTCATCGCCGAGTGTTTCAGAGACAGAAGTTGTAAATGCTATGAGGTCGTGACGAGTTACTGCTTCTATCTCATCGATACGTTTTATGTCAAAACCTGCATTTTCTACTATCTTGTCTGCATCTTCTTGAGGAATTTTCCCGAGTTTAGCCCATGCTTTTACTACTGCTTTTTCTACATCTAACCATGCTTGGTATTTTGCTTGGTAAGTCCATTTGTTTGCCATTTCTGGACGAGAATATCTGTCTATCATTTATCTATGCCTTTATGATTATTATCTTCTGTTTTATGCTAAAATTCGCATACTTAAAGTAAATTATTTTACAGAAATTTTCGTAAGAAAGTGATTAAAAAGGAGATGAATTTTGCCATTTGTAAAAAAGAAAATGTTTGTAAAAGAAAAACAAAAAGCCTTTTTGTACTTGATGCATGAACATGGATACACACAAAGAGAAGCACAAAGATTTATTTCAAAAGGAAGAGTCTTAGTGGGTGGAGAGAAGATGCTCAAAACGGCTGGAGAGATTGAGGGAGAGATTGAGTTTATCTATTTTGAACCAATTACGAAAGGTTTAGAACCCACCTTTGTTGAAGAGGAGTTTGTTGTTTTTGATAAGCCGAGTGGTGTTCTCATTCACCCACAAACAAAAGCAACCCCCTACTCTCTTATAGATGAACTCAAGTTCCAATTTGGACGAGATGCGAATATTGCTCATCGTATAGATATGGAAACTAGTGGTCTTGTTTTGTGTGCGAGAAACAAAAAGAGTGAAAGAGATATAAAGATGATGTTTCAAGAGCGAGATATGCAGAAAAAATATCTTGCCATGGTGCATGGAGAGTTTAAAGAAGCACAAGTTGTCGAAGCACCTCTTTTACGTAAACAAGATGAGAGTGCAGTTGTAAGAATGATTGTAAGTGTGCATGAGAGTGGTAAGGCTTCTAAAACGAGTTTTACCCCTTTAGAGTATTTTCCTGACTTAGATATGACTCTTGTTGAGTGTTCACCGCATACTGGAAGGCAACACCAAATCAGAGTCCATTTGTTTCACGTGAAACATCCCATAGTAGGTGACCCAATATATGGACAGAGTAAAGAAGATTTTATTCGCTATCTTGATAGAGAATTAACACCTGCAATGCGAATTGAAAAAAGTGGGGCAAGAAGACTTCTCCTCCATGCAAATGAATTAGCCTTTGACTTATATGGAAAAACTTATAGTGTGAAAAGTAAGAGTGACTTTCTAAAAACATGTTTTCAATCTTTGGAATGTGAATAAGATTGTACTAAATGTCATTAAAGTGAATAGAATGTGCATAGTTTTTTGATATTTCTCTTCAAACTCCTTGAAATAGGGATATATAAGCTGTGAACAATATATTTTAAGTTTTAGTTTATATAAAATAAATCTTAAATAAAAGAGAAATTTTAAGATTTATGAGTGAAAGTTTTTCACATTATTCACAATTTGGAACAATATGTGAAAAAGATAGCTTTGAGAGATTTTTAACTGAGGTTGTTAGGAGTTTGAAAGAAGCTTTTTATAAGAATGCTAGGGTATTATTACATTTATAAACGACCTCCCTGGTGTGTTGGTCGTTTTGTAAATGTTACTCATAAAGTTTTAAACTCTATTGTATCTTTTGATAATCTTTTTTACACGTGCTCGTAAGTTTCTCAGAGCATCACTACTCGTTTCACCATCTGCAGTTAAATTTTCAAAATCATTCCCAAGTTGTGCTTTTGCAATCCAACCAATTTTGTTATGGTACTTGATACCTACAAAACGTACATCACCAAAGTGACCTTTACAGAGTTTATATATTTCTTTTATTCTATCTTCATCTTGTTTTTCTGCCATATTAAATCCTTTATTGAGATATGTTTATTTTATCATATTCTTGATTTCAATTTGATTACAAATTAAAATTTATCGTTTTTAAGAGCATAAAAGAAACCACCCATTGCCCCAATAAATGACACAGCAATAAAAACTACTTCCCCAATATCTACATAACTCATACTTCTTCCTCATCTTGTTTTGTTTTTTCTTTCAACTGCCCACAGGCCGCACTAATATCTATACCCTTAGAATCTCGGATGGTACATAAAAGACCATGCTGTATGAGATACTCTTGAAAGGCAACCATATCTCCCCTACTCGGTCTATCATAAGGTGTTCCAGGGTAAGGGTTAAAGTAGATAAGATTGACTTTTGCTTTAATGTCTGTAAGGAGTTTTACCAGTTTTTTGGCACTCCCTATATCATCATTTTTGTTTTTTATAACAAGATACTCAAACATAACACGTTTACGTGTGTCGATTGGAAAGCGTTTGACTGCTTCTATGATGGAGTGAATGTTATGTGCTTTGTTCATAGGGATGAGTTCTGTTCGTAAGTCATCATCTACCGCATGTAAAGAGATGGCGATATGCACACCCAAATCTAGTTTGCCAAGTTGGTCAATCTTGTTACTGAGTCCACTTGTGGAAACTGTTTGTCGTTTTCCACTGATACAAAGCCCTTCATCTTCTTGAAAGATTTCTATCGCTTTTGTGAGGTTAGTGAGGTTGTCGAGTGGTTCACCCATACCCATATAGACGATATTTATCATACGGTTATGTTTGTGATTGTTATCTTTTTTGAGTGTGACAACTTGTGCGACTATCTCCCCTGCACTCAAATCTCGTGTAAAACCACCCTTGGCTGTGAGGCAAAATGTGCATCCTACCTTACAACCCACTTGTGTGGAAACACAGATAGTATATCTTGCTTCTTGTGTGATTTCACCATTGCAATCGACTTGCTCTTCTTTCATCTTGAGCCAGACAGCTTCCATCGTTTTACCATCTTGGAGTTCTAAAAGGTATTTAATAGTGCCATCACTCGACTCTTCTTTGCGAACGATTTTGAGTGGATTGACACAGTACTTTTCTTCGAGTTCTGCTTTAAGTGATTGGGGGATGTTTTTCATTGCCTCGTAATTGTCTGCATACTGATGATACATCCAGCCATAAATCTGTTTTGCACGGAAGGCTGGTTTGACAAGAGCGGTTAGCTCTTTTTGGGTGAAGTCCATGAGAGATGGTTTTAAAATACTCATCGTTTTGTAAGCTCCTTGATGCGTTTTTGTACATAATCGCTTAGCAAATCTTTTGCTTTTGCATGATTTTTTAAAAAATCCTCATGTGCATTTTTGTTAGTAAAGTTTGTGATACAAAAGACACCCCCTGCTGGGATGTCAAACTCTTGTGCGATTTTAAGTACAGAGAAAAATTCCATACTTTCTATACCTACACCAAACTTAAGAAAGTTTTTTGCGAGGGTTTCATTGGTCGAAATGTAGTTTGAAGAGTTTACCACTACTTCTTTTTTTTCAGTTGTATTTGTTGTTATAACATTATCAAGTGGAGTATAGGCATCATTACTTAAAAACGCTAACTCTATGTTTGCCGCTGTTTTACTCTCAACAATGTCAAAGATGTTTGCCTCTCCATAGCTTCCAGCACTTCCTATAAAGAGTAAAAATTCAGGTTTGTCAAACATACACAAACGTGTTAAATTCATAGCACTTTCAATAAGCCCTACACCAATGGGTTGGGCAAAATCAAAAGTTTCGTTATTACCAGCACATAGTATCATGGTCTTCCTTAGAGTCTTACTGGGATTTTTTCATCATGAAGATAACGTTTTAAATCCATAATATCAATCTCTTTATAGTGAAAGATACTCGCAGCAAGTGCTGCATCCGCTCCATGCTCAAATGCTTCTTTGATGTGTTGCATCGTTCCTGCACCACCACTTGCGATGACGGGGACATTGACTGCTTTACTAATCTGCTCTGTAATGTTGAGTTCAAACCCTGCTTTTGTGCCATCAGCATCCATAGAAGTGAGGAGGATTTCACCTGCTCCTCGTTCTACGACCTCTTTTGCCCAAGCCACTGCATCTAAGCCTGTGTCCACACGACCACCATTTAAAAAGACATGGTATTTGCCATTGTTTGCTTTTTTGACATCGATTGCAGTAACAATACACTGAGAACCAAAACGCTTTGCACCTTCATCTATAAGCTCAGGTCGTTTAATAGCTGCTGAGTTTACACTGACTTTATCACAACCGACATTGAGGAGTTTGTAAATATCATCGAGTTTACGAATCCCGCCACCAACTGTAAGTGGTATAAATATTTCTCGTGCGACTTGTGCGACGATATCGACTATGGTGTCTCGGTTGTCTGATGAAGCAGTTATGTCTAAAAAAGTGAGTTCATCTGCACCCTCTTCATTGTATCTTTTGGCAACTTCAACAGGGTCTCCCGCATCTTTAAGACCTACAAAGTTTACACCTTTTACAACTCTTCCATCTTTTACATCAAGACAAGGAATGATTCGTTTTGCAAAATAATTCATGATTTTACTATCCTATATAATATATGCAATTATATCGTGTTTGGCTTAGATGGATATACAAAATGTTTCACATGAAACATATAGAGAAATCTTAAGAGTATTTTTTAATGGTTTAGAATTTTTTAATGTATAACATACTATAATGAATTTTAAGATATGAATGGAGTGTAATAAATGGAAAAAGAAGAAGTTGTTAGCCATTTAAGAGCCGCAAAAGCAGCACACATTAAGTGGGTGCAAAAGGCTAAGTTACTTATTAGTGGCTTAGAAGTAGAAGAAGATGCAATTCCTGTAAACTCAACAGACTGTAAGTTTGGAAAGTGGTTTTATGGCGATGGTCAGATGCTTAATTCTTTAGCAAACAATCCTATGGAAGCAATGGCAAATATAGAAAGTTTACATTTTAAACTTCATGATGCTTATCTACAGATTTTCAATATTTATTTCAATAAATCAAAGGGTGGTTTTTTTACAAAGCTCCTTGGACTTAAAAGACGTAATGTAAGTGAAGTAGAAGCAAATGTTGCTGCTGAGCATTATGTAGCAATGGAAAATATTTCTAAAGAGTTACTTGAAGAGATAAATAGACTTGAAAGAAGGCTTATCGCTGTAACAGAAGAAAAAATTAGAACTTTAGTATAAGTTTCTAATTAGTCTTCTATTAGGTATATGTAAGCATAATTATTATAAACTCTGCACCATGAAAAAAGAAAACGTTATAGCAAAGAAAAAGTTTGGACAGAACTTTCTAAAAGATGAGAGCGTTTTAAGAAAAATCGTCGAATCGATGCCCAAAAATGACAATAAGATTGTTGAAATTGGACCTGGCTTAGGTGATTTAACTAAATTTTTAGTTGATGTCAAAAGTGTCGAAGCTTTTGAGGTAGATACCGATTTATGTAAACTTTTACAAGATACCTTCGAAAAAGAGATCGATACCAAGCGACTCCGCTTACATTGCGGGGATGTTTTACAAGCTTGGCAGAATTCTTTGATAGATGAGCCGTATGACTTGGTGGCGAATTTGCCATACTATATAGCTACGAACATTATACTCAAAGCACTCGCAGATCCAATGTGTAAGAATATCTTAGTAATGGTACAGCTTGAAGTAGCAGAGAAATTTTGTGCGAACAATGGTGAAAAAGTATTTGGTTCTTTGAGTATTATTACTCAAAGTATAGGAAATGCAGCAATAGTTGTAAAAGTTCCTCCGACTGCATTTGACCCCCAGCCAAAAATTGATTCTGCTGTTTTTTTGATACAAAAGAGTAGAGATAGAAGCGATAAAGATTTTGAGAATATGCTAAGAATTGCATTTACTCAGCCTCGAAAGACTTTGATGAAAAATCTCTCTTCTGAGTATGAAAAGGCAAAGCTTTTAGAAGCTTTTAACGTACTTGAACTTACATCGACCATTCGCCCTCATCAAGTTAGCACTAAGGACTATCACCAACTCTATAAAATACTATAAATAACAGGAGTTTGGATGTCAGAAGAGAACAAAGAGGTTACGCAAGAAGCGAAACCACAAACAGACAGAAAACCAAATAATAGAAGACCAAATAACAGAAACCGTAAACCTAATCCAAATGCAAACCCAAATGCAAAAGAGGGTGAAAAACCAGCAGGAAAAAAACCTGCAAATGCGAATCGTAATAAAAATCGTAACAATCGTTATAAACGTCAATCTGCACCAACAGATGAAAATTTGAAAAAGTTTGTTGTAAAAAATCAAGAAGCCCATAAACAGAGACAAAATCCTCACTTTAAAATTGATTTAAACACAAAAGCAAAAATTCGTGTAACACCACTTGGTGGTTTGGGTGAAATTGGTGGGAACATTGCTGTTTTTGAAACAGAAAAAGAGGCAATTTTAGTTGATGTTGGGATGAGTTTTCCTGATGAAACAATGCATGGTGTAGATATACTTATCCCTGATTTTTCTTACCTTCGTGAGATAAAACATAAGATTGTGGGTGTTATCATTACCCATGCACATGAAGACCACATTGGTGCGATGCCATACCTTTATAAAGAGATGCAGTTTCCTATCTATGGAACACCACTTCCACTTGCTATGATTGGCAACAAATTTGATGAACATCATATCAAAGAACACCGCAAATATTTTAACCCTATCGTCAAACGCGAAGTCTATAAAATAGGGAATGATTTTGAAGTGGAGTGGATGCATATGACACACTCTATCATTGATTCTTCTTCGATAGCGATTACTACTGAAGCGGGAACTGTTATTCATACGGGTGACTTTAAGATTGATTATACCCCTGTGGATGGCTATGCGGCAGATTTACATAGACTGGCACATTATGGTGAAAAAGGTGTTTTATGTCTTTTAAGTGATTCTACTAACTCACATAATCCAGTTGCGACAGGTTCGGAGATGAGTGTTGGACCTGCTTTAGATAGAGTTTTTGCAAAGGCGGAAGGAAGAATTATCTTATCTACTTTTAGCTCAAACATTCACCGTGTCCAGCAAGCGATAGAACAAGCAATGAAATACAAGCGTAAAGTATGTGTCATCGGTCGTTCTATGGAACGTAACCTTGAACTTGCGATGCAGTATGATTATCTCCGTTTTCCAAAAGGGCTTTTTGTAGATGCGGATGAAGTGGCACGCATGGAAGATAAAGAGGTACTGATTGTAACTACTGGTTCACAAGGTGAAGCAAACTCTGCTCTTTTTAGAATGAGTATTGGGGAGCATAGACATATCAAGATTAAACCAAATGACTTGATTGTCCTCTCTTCTCGTGCTATTCCAGGAAATGAAGGCAGTATCTCAGGAATGCTCAACCACTTGCAACGTGCAGGTGCAAGTGTTGCCATGAGTAAAGACATTCATGTCTCCGGACATGCTTCTATGGAAGAGCAAAAATTGATGTTGCGTTTAGTCAATCCAAAATTCTTCTTACCGATTCATGGTGAGTATAACCATGTAATGCGTCATAGAGAAACAGGTATGGCATGTGGTGTTCCTGAGCGAAATATTTTACTTATGACAGATGGTGAACAGATAGAAATCGCACCAAAATACATGAGAAAAGTAAAAAGTGTTAAAACAGGAAAAACATATATCGATAACCAAAACAATAACAAGATTGAAGATGATATTATCTTAGATAGACAAAAATTGGCTTCTGATGGTGTTGTTATGATGGTTGTAGAGATAAGTGAACAAACATCAAAAATGTTATCCCATCCAAAAGTGACTACTTTTGGAATTGTTCCAGATAGACAAGATAAGTTTTTTGCAAAAGAGATGCAAGAGATAGTGGAACACTTTTTACTCAACATGAAACCAGGACTTATGGATAATGGAAGAGCTTTAGAAAATGATTTACGTCAAGTGGTACGAAAACATATTTTCCGTAAGATGAAGAAATATCCTCTTATCGTACCACATATCTTAGTACACTAGAGGCTTCGCGTGTCAGATACACAAAATAGCAAGTTTGAAAACGCCGTTACCATTATGATGGAGCATGTGGGTGAAGACTCACAAAGAGAAGGTTTACTTGACACACCACAACGAGTTCGTAAAGCTTACGAATTTATGTATGGTGGGTATAAAGAAAATCCAAAAGAGATACTCTCTAAAGCACTCTTTAGTAGCTCAAATGATGAGATGGTTTTAGTCAAAGATATAGAATTTTACTCTACCTGTGAACACCATCTTTTACCGATTATTGGTCGTGTGCATGTAGCTTACATTCCTGATGGGAAGGTTGTGGGACTCTCAAAAATTCCGCGTGTTGTCAATGTTTTTGCACGTCGTATGCAGATTCAAGAGCAACTTACAGAACAGATTGCTGATGCTATAATGGATGCTATCGCCCCAAAAGGGGTCGCAGTTGTGATTCAAGCACGGCATATGTGTATGGAGATGCGTGGTGTAGAAAAAATCAATTCTACAACCACCTCCTCTGCTCTACGAGGTTTGTTTAAAAAGGATGAAAAAACACGGAGTGAATTTTTCTCTTTGATTAATTCTCCTTCAAACACACACTTCTAAACTCAATGCCTTTCTCCTCTCTCAAAGAAAAACTCTCTTCTTCAAATTACTCGATTTCTTTTGGAGAAGTGGTAAAGATCAATGCTACTATTATCACTGCTACAGGACTGAAGGTTAGTATCTCTGATATGGTGCGCATCGTCTCAAACACGACAGAACAAGAGACAGTGGGGATGGTTACAGAGATAGATGGGGGTACATTTTTTATCACTCCTTTTAGTTTTGTAGAAGGATTTTGCTCTGGCGATAGAGTCTTTTTAGACTCTACTGGATTAAATATTGCCATAGGCGATGCACTCCTTGGTCGTGTTGTTGATCCTTTTATGAAACCTATTGATGGGAAAGGAAATATGCAAAATACGCAGCTTTCCCCTATCATCAAAGCACCGATACCTGCTATGAAACGTGGGATGATTGATGAAGTTTTTAGTGTCGGGGTGAAGTCCATTGATGGTTTGCTGACTTGTGGTAAGGGGCAAAAACTTGGGATATTTGCAGGGAGTGGTGTTGGTAAATCAACCCTGATGGGAATGATTGTCCGTGGAGCAGATGCCCCCATCAAAGTAGTCGCACTCATTGGAGAGCGTGGTCGTGAGGTACCTGAGTTTATAGAAAAAAATCTTGGAGGCGACTTGACGAATACAGTTATCATCGTTGCTACCTCAGATGATAGCCCTCTTATGCGAAAATACGGTGCATTTGCTGCGATGAGTGTGGCAGAACACTTTAAAGATCAGGGTTTAGATGTTTTGTTTATTATGGATTCTGTGACCCGTTTTGCTATGGCGCAGCGCGAGATTGGGCTAGCTCTGGGTGAACCCCCTACTTCTAAAGGGTACCCACCCTCTTCTTTAACGCTCTTGCCACAGCTTATGGAGCGAGCAGGAAAAGAGGAAGGAAAAGGGAGTATTACGGCATTTTTTACGGTACTCATTGAGGGTGATGATATGAGTGACCCTATCGCCGATCAGTCGCGTTCAATCTTAGATGGGCATATTGTCCTCTCTCGTGAGATGACCGATTTTGGAATTTACCCTCCTGTACATATTTTAAACTCTGCGTCACGGGTGATGAATGACATCATTAGTGAAGACCACTTTAAAGCAGTCCTCAAATTTCGCCGTTACTATACTCTACTCAAAGAAAATGAGGTACTTATTCGGATTGGGGCATATACAAAGGGAAATGATGAGGAACTCGATACCGCGATACTGAAAAAAGAGCAAATGGACAAATTTATCTCCCAAGGTGCTACCTATCAAAACCCATTTGAAGAGACAAAAAACAGTTTGATAGCTATTATGGGCGAATAATCATATCGGAGTTTACCCACTTATCTCTATCTATAACATTGTTGCCATCTTGGGTAATCGCGAGTTTCTTTTTAGAAAGCCCCTCATACATATTCATCAGAGATTGTATCTCACAATCACTTCCAAAAATATCTATATAGGAGTAGATAATATTTTGCGCTCCAGCAAAACTACGTTTTGCTAAATAGGCTTTGATTTTTGAATGGAAACTTACTCTGAGTAAATCCCCTATTCTACTTTTGCGTGTGTTTACAAGGATGAGTGTACTCAATGTTTTTTTAATAGCACTTGGATTTGCTTTAAGTGCATACTCTTCACAGGTGTTCATGAGTTCAATCCAGTGCTTGTTGAGAAGCACCCCTAGCTCTGTAATATTAAGATGGTAGTAGGTATCTAAAAGTTCATAGCAAGCTTTAAAATCATTATTTTTATAAGCATTTTTGAGTTGTGCCATCTCTTGGAGTCGATAGTGTAATTTTTTGAGGTCATGTTTGAGTGATGGTGTTGTTCTGAGTTGTTGTAACAGCTCTTTTGCTTGTAAAAGTTTCCCTTCATGGATGAGACGCTCTATTTTTCGAAGACTTTTATCAGTACTATTGTTGAGAACAATATAGGTTGGTGTTGCTTGAAAGTTTGGATACTTTACGAGAAGTTCTTCAAGTGTTTGAAAATCTTTTGTATCGATGGCTTTGAGAAACTGTATATAATCTTTATCTTCACGTAGAAGTAAGGAGATGATTTCTCTTTTGGAAGTAATCGTGATGTACTCATCAAGAAGTACTTGTGCATTGCCTACATTTCCCATGAGAACATGACGTTGTGCATTGCTAAAGTTCTCTACCCAAACAGCTTCAATTTTGACAAAGAGAGGCGAGAGTTTGAGTGGTGGATGTTTTTCAGCCATAGCATAGGCAAGGGCATATTTCTTTCCTAAGTATATCATCTTAAAACGACTATACTCTTCAAAAGCAGTGAAGAGTGCAGAAATCTGCCGTTTTTTGGAAGGAATATCTTTTACCGTTGTGAGAGTTTTCATCGCAAGCGGTTTGTTTTGGCTGACTAAAGCTGCTGCTGCTTCTTCATACAGACTATTAAAGCGTTTTTCAAGGAGTTTGTACTCTCGTGAATATCGTAATGTAAATTCATTTTCCACGAGTTCATAAGCTTGAGGGATTTCATTGTAGATGAGAGCATTACGGAGTTTTTTTGTACTTGTGAGCTTTACTTCCTTCACCGTTTGGTTGTTAAGAGCAACCAGCATCATATCCTCATTGACTAAGAGCATTTGTGTTGTTTTTGCTGGAAATTGCACATATTTTACTTGTGCGACTTTTGCATCTTCAATATCTATGAGACTGATATAATTTTCGTTGCCAAGCAGTGCAACAAATCGGGGGTTTGGCATACTTATGATTTGTTGTATATTATGAAATGGGGCATCTATCTTTACATTTTTTTTAGAGTCGAGTAAATCATGAATGATAATATTGCCCATAACATCTCCACTAATAACTTGAGTGGTATCAAGAAAATGCAGAGCATTGATTCGGTTACCACCTTCGAGTAATGTTTTTCTTGTTGCATGGGCAAAAACATCAAAAAGATAGAGTGCACCCCCGTGACCACTAGAGACCAAATAATTTTCATAAACAGCAAAGGCACTCACATAACTGTTAGTTTCTCGTTTGTTTGCAGGGATAAAGGAACAAATACGGGCGAGTTGTGCAGAGTTATTGTAGCGGTATTGGAGGACTCTTCCTCTGTCTGTACCTGCAATAATATACTTATCACAAAAGATAAGTTTCTGCACGATAGCCTTAGCAACTTTAATGGTTTTGATAATTTTTTTCGTATGTAAACTCACGATATAAATAGCATTTTTTGTAGCAAAAGCCATTAGTGTGGAGTCATGATTAAAACAAAATGCCGTAGAGTCTGCTGAGATTTCCTCAAATTTAATCCGTTGTTTTGTCTTAAACTCAGGTAACTCAAGCAGACGAATCCCATGATAAACACTCGAATAAGCAATAGTATCTTTATTTAAAAGTGCTAAGGAAGTAATGTCTGAACGTTCTTTAAATGCTTCTGTAGCTATTGGCATGATTTTCCATAAGTATTAAGTGGCATTATTTTACCCCTCTTTAGCTTAATAAAAAATAGTACTCAACAAAGCCGCTAAAATAGTGACAAAAATAATGGTGTACCCTGTCGGTAAATCAAAATTATAGGAAACCAAAAGTGCTACGATAATGCTGAGTGTTCCAAAGACCCAAGCAAAGGTTAAGATTGGAAATCTTTTTTGTATGATGGCCACATAGGCAGGTGCAATGAGCAGAGCAAAAACAACTAAGACACCTGCAGATTGTACAGAAGAGGTCACAGTAAATGCAAGCATGATAAAAAATATCAACTCTTTAAGAAGCCCCTTTGTCCGTGGATAAATAAAAAACATAACTAGAGATATAGGAATGTAGATGCTTGCATCGAGGAGTAAATCTTGCTCGGAGGTGAAGAGTATATCGGCTGCACTCAGTTTTGAAAAAAGCTCCATGCCTTCAGAACTTTTTGCCAAGATTAACATAATAGAGGAGATACCAAGCGCATAGAGTAAACCGATAAATGCTTCTACATTTTGCACCCGTTTTGTTGCCCAAGTGATAAGTAGAGCAGCGAAAGTAGCAAATAGAAGAGTGAGTGGCGTTTGGTATGCCCCACCTAAAAAAGCAACACTCAAAGCCATCCCAATGGCTGCGATTTGCCCTATGGCTAAGTCGGTAAAGATGACACCGCGTTTGATAATCTCCACACCAAAAATGGCATGGATATAAACGAGTAAAATCGCTAGAACAAACGCAGGCCAAAGCAAGGTAATTAGTTGCATATTCTTTTGCCGATGATGTTGTAAAAATTTTCTAAAGTATCGCTTCCTTTGACTGCACGAATGTCATGAGGAATGATTTGTACTTTTGCTCCTGTCTTGCTTGCGATAAACGCAGCTGTTTTTTGCTCATGGTAGACATCTTGTAAAATTGTTTTCACATGGTTTTGTCGCATACTCATAATGAGGGCTAAAGTATGTTTTGAACTCGGTGAAATCCCTGGAAGAGGTTCAATGTTACCAATACTTTGTATGTCGTAGCGTTTGAGAAAATAGTTATAGAGTTCATGGTACTGCACAACTTTTTTCCCTTGACACATCTGCATTTTTGTATCAAAATTTTGTAGATATCTTTGCCATTTTTTTTGAAAAACATTGAAATTTTCTTGATATATTTTTTCATTTTCAGGGTCAAGTTGTATGAGCTTTTTTTTGATGGCTTCTGCCATAACGAGGACTTGATTGGGGTCTGTTGAGAAGTGCGGATTTCCTTGTGCATGGACATCGCCAAAGGCACGAGAGACAGAACTAGGGACATCTATCATGCTGATGTAGTGAGACATATCTAAAAGACCTTTCGCTCCATTTTGAATTTTTGCATTATTTGCGGCTCTTAGAAGCGGTGGCAACCAACCAAGTTCTAAACCTCCTCCATTCATGATGAGCAAATCAGCACGGCGGAGTTTTGCGATAAGTGAGGGTTTTGGTACGATAAAGTGCGGGTCATATTTGGAACTTCCAAGTACTGTGACATTGACTAAATCGCCACCAATCTTTTGTGTAATCAAACCCATAGTTGAGTATGTTGTATCGACTCGTAGTGAGGCAAAAAGGAAACCTTGTAACAAAATCGTAAGTAGTAGTAGTTTTTTCATAATCTTCTCCTAATAGTTGTGTGCGCCATGCGCACCAGCTGCAATGTTTAAACTTAATGAAATCTCATTTATATCTTTTCTCTCTCCTTCGATAACTTTTGTTCTGTCATAACTGTATTGGAGTCTTAAACGTGACATAGGAAATGGATGATAGTCAATTTTCGCAGTGTATCTATCTAGGTTACTTGTATCAACACCACTATAAGCTGAGAGGTCTGTGTCATTTTTCAAAATAGTATCATAACGAACACCTGCATACCAGTTGTTGTTGTATTGGTAGATAAGTTCTGAGTAGAGTCCTGACTGTTTATCTGTTCTTGTGCTTAATTTTTTGTCTCTTTGTAAAAATTCACTTTGCCAAACTAAAGAGGAGTAACTCCCAAGCTGATTACGAAGTGTTAAGTCAAGACCATATATGTTTGTAGGGTTTGTAACATTGTTATCATAGTTATCCCCATGAGCTATGCTTACTCCTCCTAAAACAGATAAATCATCACGAATATCTACACTACTTTTAAGATAGCCGACATAGAGATGTCTGTTCTGTGTATCCGCTCCAAAACTTCTACTGTTTGTTCCAGCAAAGGCTTCAACTCCTGCCATGATGTAAGTATCGGTTGGTGCGACCCATTGGGCTTGGATACCAGCATCACTGATTCCATCAGGACCAAAGAGAGATTTGTAAATGATAGGTTGTGTGTCAAACTGCCAAACATGTTGGTGTTTAGAGTTGATACGACCAAAATCACTTTTAAATGTTCCTACTTTTATTTGTATGCCATAGGGAATAGCACGAGTTTTAACAAAAGCCTCTTCTATCGCAAAGGCAGCAGGACTTAGATGAAAGATAGCAAAAGCATCAAAATAGGGGTCAACAGTAGAGCGAAGGGCTACTTCTGCATAGTTGAAGTTAAAACCATCATTTTTGTTAAATGGCAATTCACCAGTAGCCCCAATATTGTTGATAAATCCAGGGATGTCATAAGTTGTATAGTTACTATTTTTTACATTTCTGTCTAACGCTGACATATTGAGTATAAATGCCATATCTGGCAAGTAAGCATTTTGTGAAAAACTTGCACTTGTATTGACATTTTTTATGGCTGCTTGTTGTTGTACTGTATGGACTACTTTTTTTTGTTTGACTTCAAGTGCCTCAATACGAGTGAGTAACTTTTGGGTAATTTTTTGTTGTTGGAGGAGTTGTTGTTTGAGCATCTCCACTTCACTATCTGCAAGTAAACTTGTAAAAGCAAAAAGTGATAATAGCAATTTTTTTTGCATTATTATTCCTTTGGTAAATGATATTTGTATGGTTTTTTGGTGAATTAAAGGAGTATGTGCGGAGGCGCTCTTGATTTGTAGTGGTTTTGAACAAAAGAGACGATAGAAGTCTGTAGCGGTGCAAGTGTTGCTTCGCTTTGCAAGGAGAGTTTTGTAAGGTAATGTACTTCTACAGGAGTATCAGCATTGGCGATACTCGCAGCAATAGTACAAATCTGACAATCACTATGCTGGAGTCCATCATGATGGTGGTGAAAACTCCCCATAAATGAGGCAAGCAGGAGAACAATACTAAAATACTTGCGGACAAATTGGTGTTTCATAATCGAAATTATAGCCTAATAAATTTTATCCACTAAGAGTTGTGGTGTGATTCTCCCGTTAAATTCATTTTTGGCAATTTTATAACTTGCAGTGATTTTTTTGTCCGCAGGCATTTCGTAGACTGTGCGAAACGCAATGAGTTCGACTGTTTTTCTTTGGTGGGGGTGTTGGCGTACTTCGATGCGCGAGTGTGATTTGTCGGCTCCCATGAGTTTGATGCTCACAACCTCTGCACTTTGAAGTAAAAAGCTTGGACGGTTATTTGCTTCTCCGTAGGGTTCAAACTCTTCGAGTAAGTCAAGGATCTTGAGGTCAATGTCTTCGGTGTTTAAGATACCTAAAACACTCTCTTTTGGGATAAAATCTTGCGGGTTTATGGCTTTAGCACTTGCATTAATCGCTGTGATAAATGCAGGGATATTTTCTTCTAACAGTCCTAACCCAGCTGCCATGGTATGCCCACCAAACTTCGTTAAGAGGTGTTCACATGATTGGATAAGCTTAAAGATACTGACTTCACCTATACTTCTTGCACTCCCTTTGGCTACACCGTTTTCTATACTCAAGACAATGGCAGGTTTGGCAAAGGTATCGACCAAACGCGAGGCGACAATACCGACAACTCCCTCATGCCAACCTTCACCTGCCACGACAGTGATAAGTGCATTCTCATCAACTGCATGTGTTGCTTCTTGGGTTGTTTGTGCTTCGGTTTCTTTGCGCAGGGTGTTGAGTTGTCCTAGAAGTTCAAACTGTTGAAATGCTCTGTTTGTATCAGGGGCGGTATAAAAATCAAGAGCAATGGAAGCATCTTCAAGGCGACCTGCAGAGTTAATGCGTGGGGCAATAGCAAATGCAATGTCTTCACTTGTAATTTTCTTTTTATTTAAAAAATCTCGAATGATAATAGATGAGGGACGAGAAGAGGTCTCTATAAGCTTTAAACCCTCTTTGACTAAGGTGCGGTTGATGTTGATAAGAGGCATAATATCTGCGATGATAGCAATGGCTAAGATGTCCAAAAACTGTTTCATGTTGATGGAGAGTCCCAGTTCTTTTTTAAGCAAACCGAGTAAAAGCCAAGCCACTTGCGCCCCACAAATCTCCTTAAAAGGGTAGTCACATTCTTCGAGTTTTGGGTCTACGATATAGAGTGCTTCTGGAAGATTTTTTGTAGGAGTATGGTGATCGGTAATGATAAGGTCAATGCCTCGTTCTTTACAGATACTTGCAGCTGCATTGGCTGCTATGCCGTTATCGACTGTGATGACTAAATCGGCATCAATTCTCTGGAGTATACTCGGTGAAACCCCATAGCCATCCTTAAAGCGATTTGGAATGATGGCTTCGAGTGGGTAGGGAATTTGCCTAAAAAAATCAACCATAATCGCAGTGGAACTTACTCCATCCACATCATAGTCTCCAACTAACGTTATTTTTTTGTTATCTCTGATAGCTTGTGCAATCTTTTTTGCTGCATTGGGTGCATCATGAAGCAGTGCAGGATTTGGAATGTCTGAGAGTTTTTTCTCTTGAGTTTCAAATCTTTGAGAAAGAGTTTTATAGAGTTCTTGTTTTGTGATATTTTTAATTGTATGCATTTTTTATTATAGCATAAGATTAAAAGGTGTATACTTTTCTTTAGACCTATATAAGGATATTTTATGTTAAGTGCAAAAGATTTAAAAGAACAGAGTTCATCTTTAAATATTTTATATGTTGAAGATGAAGAGATTTTGCGTGAAGGGATGCAAGCAACTCTTGGAAAACTATTTCAAAATCTTTATATTGCAAAAAATGGACAGGAGGCTTTTGAACTCTATAAAAAAGAACACATAGACATTGTTTTAACAGATATCAATATGCCTATTATGAATGGGATAGAACTTATTCAAAGTATTGAGACCTATGGACAATACAATAGTGCTATTGTTGTTCTTTCTGCACATAACGAATCAAGACTTTTAACAACTTTGATTGATTTAGGGGTAGATGGCTTTTTAAATAAGCCTGTAGACAAACAAAAATTGATTAATGTTTTGCATAAAGTATCCTTACATATCAACGAGAAACACCAGCTAGCAATGTACGAAAAGCAGATGCAGATAGATTTAGAGAGTTATATTCGCAAAAATAAAATTCTTGAACAAAAAATTAATCAGCTCGCAGCAAGTACAAATACACAAATCAAAGCAAAAACTTTAAAAAAACCAAAGAAGAAAGAGGAGTTTGAAAGTTATTATACGACACTTTTAAATGATGATATAGATGAACTCAGAGACCTCTCAGAAGAGTTAGATAATTTTATTGCGATGATGTTTCAAGGAGAAGTCCTGAATGAATCCTATTTGAATAGACTCTCTGAGGTGTATAAAAAGTATGCTGCAGTGCTGAGTGGATATACAGAATTTACAGAGATTGGAATGGCATTGCGAAATTTTAGTATAAGTATCTTGCTCCTTGGAAGTAAGTTTTTGGAAAATATTGAACAAACAGGAATCTATTTTGAGTCTTTACAGTTGACACTTGAAAATTTCAGAACAAATGTTTGGGATAAGGAAGCAAAAGACCCTCGCTTTTATAATGCCTCTTTGTTAAACGATATTCAGCTTGTGATTGATTTTTTAGAAGAGAAAGAGATTCAAGAAAATGAAATTGAGTTTTTTTAAAAACTATCTTGAAAACCCTTATAAAAGGATTGAAGCGACACATTTTTTAGTCATAGCAATCCTTTTAGTCAACATTGTTTTCTTAACAAATGATTTTTTTTCCATTCTTTTACAATCACTTTTAATCATAGCTGTTTTCTTACATAATAGAGATGATATGACACTCAAACATACCCTTCAAGATAAAGAGAGGGAAATCAGTGAAGATAGAGATATTTTTTATAAAAATATCATTGTTTCGGAGTCAGATTTACAAGGAAATATTACCTATGCAAATGAGAAGTTTTGTGAAATTTCTGGTTATACAGAAGAAGAACTCATAGGAAAACCTCACAGTATAGTAAGACATCCAGAAACACCAAAAACATTTTTTGAAACGATGTGGAACACTCTCAAGGCAGAAGAAAAATTTCATGGTGTCATAAAAAATAGAAAAAAAGATGGCTCTGCCTATTGGGTAGATGTCTCTATCATACCTATCAAGAAAAAAAACAGACTGATGGGGTATCGGGCTATTCGTTTTGATATTACAAATCAAGTTTTAATGGAAGAACAACTCCAGCATGAGTCGGATGTAAAAGAGGTACTCATTCAAAAACAGAGTAATCGTTTTAATTTTGCCATTAACTCTTCTCGGGATGGTTTTTGGGACTATGATATTGCATCAAAAGAGTTTTATTTGAGTAGTGGCTGGAAAGAGCGTCTTGGCTTTAAAAATGAAGAAAAAGTAAGCTATCTTGATTATCTTGACCTTATTCCAGAGAAGAATAGATTTGAACACCATATACAGATGCATGATATTATAGAAAATTCTTCAAGTGAAGTAAAATATGTCCATTTCTGTGTGAAATATCCTTTGATTACTAAGTCTGGAGAACAGTTGCTGATAGAAGATGTAGGGGACGCTTTTTGTAATGAGCATAAAGATGTAACTCACTTAACTGGTTTTCATAGAGATATAACCGACCAAGAGCGCCAAAGAAAAATTATAGAATCACAAAACCGTGTTTCAGCGATGGGGGAAGTGATGGGAAATATTGCCCATCAATGGAGACAACCTATAGGTGCGATAAACAACACACTCAACGACTTAGAATTTGATATAGAACTTGAAGAACTTGAAGTAATCGATACACAAAAAGTGTTAGCAGTTACAAAAAAGGTAAAAGAGTATACTTCACATTTAAGTCAGACGATAGATGATTTTAGAGATTTGACAAGTCATAAAAAAGAAAAATCTCTCTTTTTAGTGAAGGAAGTACTGGCAGAAGCCTTTAAAATTACGACCCATGAATATGAGAAATATAGTATAAAGATTACTATTTTAGAAATAGATAAATGTGTTTGTAAGATTTATGGATATTCGCGAGAGTTATTACAGGTATTACTCAACATCTTAAACAATGCCAAAGATGTTTTAGTAGAAAAAGAGATAAAATCTCCTGAGGTTGTTGTGAGTATGCAAAGAGATGAAGAGACTCTTTCTATCTGTATTCGTGATAATGCAGGGGGTGTGCCATTGAGTGTTATAGATAAAATATTTGACCCCTACTTTACGACAAAACATGAGAGTATTGGAACAGGGATTGGACTCTATATGAGTAAAAAAATCATAGATAATGATTTTGAGGGGCATTTAGAAGTGATTAATGAAGATGGTGGGGCAAATTTTGTCATCAGCTTGCCTCGTGTAGAAAAAACTTTAAGTTAGAAATTTGACCAAAGGAGTGAAGATATGAAATTGAAAGTATTTATTATTATCGGTTTTTTGCTTTTTGCAAATATTGTATTTTTTACTGAGAACTTGTTTTCGGTTGGATTGCAGGTAGTAGCACTCGGAAGTTTGACAGTTTTGGTTTATAAAAAAGAGGAAGAATTACCTCAAGAACCTCAAGAAGATATAGAAGAGGATGTCGTGAAAAACTTGCATACGTTACTGGAAGAAAAAGAGGCAATGGTAAAAAAACTGAACAATCGTTTTGAATTAGCTATCAATGCATCAAGAGATGGATTTTGGGACTATAATCTTGAAACAAAAGAGTTTTATTTGAGTAAAGCATGGCGTAAACGGCTCGGATTTCGCGAGGAAGAAGTAGTGACTTATCTCAATTATATTACATTAATCCCATTGAAAGAGAGAGCAATTTATCAAGAGCAAATACAACAGTTAATCGAAGAATTTTCTGAGTATGTTGAGTATGTGAACTTTTCTTTCACCTATCCTCTTGTAACGAGGTCTGGTGAAAAATTACTTGTCGAAGATAACGGAAATGCATTTTGTAATGAAAATAAAGAAGTATTTCGTTTTGTAGGTTTTCAAAGAGTAGTGTAAAAACTACTCCGCGTTTAAACTCGCTTTAACAAATGCAAGGATTGCTGCATTTGGTGTTTGTAAGCGAGATGTAAATTCTGGGTGAAATTGTACCCCTAAGAACCATGGATGTCCTGCTATTTCAACAGTTTCAATCAGTCCATTAGACTCTCCTGTAACTACCATACCCGCTTTTTCTAACTCTTCTCTATAAGCAGGGTTTGCTTCATAACGGTGGCGATGGCGTTCATGAATCACTTTTGCTCCACTGTAGGCTTCTTGGATGAGTGAACCATCTTTTGTTTCACATGGGTACTCGCCTAAACGTAAGGTACCGCCCATAGGTGATTGGTGGGTTCTAAGTTGTGCATCACCGCTTTGGTCTAAAAAGTTATCTATAAGATAGACCATAGGATGTGGTGTACTTTCATCAAATTCTACTGAGTTTGCCCCTTCGAGACCAAGAACATTACGAGCATATTCAACAAGTGTGAGTTGCATTCCAAGGCATATGCCGAGGTATGGTACTTTGTTTACACGTGCATACTCTATGGCTTGAATTTTCCCTTCGACTCCCCTACTTCCAAAGCCTCCAGCTACTAAGACAGAATCACAGTCGCTAAGGAGTGCTTCTGCACCGCGTTCTTCAATCTCTTCTGCATCTACCCAGTTGATTTCAACACGAGCATCGAGATGTGCACCACAGTGAATGAGCGACTCTGTGAGTGATTTATAAGCCTCTTTGAGTTCGAGGTACTTTCCAACAAAGCCAACAATAGTTTTCTCTTTTGGTTGAACAATCTTTTTCACCAGTATATCCCACTCTTCCATATCAGGGTTCAATTCACCAAGGTCGAGCTCTTTAGAAAGCGGTTTGAGAATGTTTTGACGTAAAAAAGTAAGTGGAATATCATAAATCGTTTTTGCATCAAGTGCCTCAACAACACTATCAGTAGAAACATCACAACTCATTGCAAGTTTTTTCTTAAATGTTTTTGGCAGACCATTTTCACTTCGAGCAATAATCATTTGAGGAGTAATCCCAATCCGACGGAGTTCTTGCACTGAGTGCTGTGTTGGTTTTGATTTGAGTTCGCCTGCTGCCTTGATGTAAGGGATGAGTGTTACATGGACAAAAAATGTTCCTGCAACTTCATCATCATGTTTCATTTGACGAATTGCTTCCATAAAAGGTAAACCTTCGATGTCGCCAACTGTTCCACCAAGCTCAACAACTAAAATGTCATGCCCTTCACCTGCTTGTTTAATTCGTGAAACAATCTCACCAACAATGTGAGGCACAACTTGAATCGTTTGTCCAAGGTAGCCACCAGAACGCTCTCTCTCAATTACAGAAGAGTAGACTTGTCCTGTGGTAAAGTTTGCCGTCTTTAAAAATGATGCATCTAAAAAGCGCTCATAATTCCCAATATCAAGGTCTGTCTCTGCCCCATCTTTTGTTACAAAAACTTCACCATGCTCAAGAGGAGACATTGTTCCTGGGTCTACATTGATGTATGGGTCGATTTTTAACATACCTACATTTAAACCAGAGTGTTTTAAAAGTGTACCGACACTTGCCGCAGTAATCCCTTTTCCAAGAGAGCTTAAAACTCCACCAGTCACGAAAATGTATTTTGTCATTTGTATGCTCCATCTATTATATATTCGCGATTATAGTATATAATGTCTTATTAGCTTATAAAAGTAGGAATATGGAACACTCACTCATTTTTGTCGTTGTCGCACTTGGAATCTCAATTGTTTTAAATATCTTTCTTAAAAAGTTCGGAATTTCTCAAATCATAGGGTATATATTTACTGGTACACTGATGGTGTATGCTTTTCATTTGAGAGAGCTAAGCCAGTCACATGGATTGGCGATGGTAGGGGAATTTGGGATTGTTTTTCTGATGTTTACCATAGGGCTTGAAATCTCTTTAGAGAGAATGAACACTATGAAAAAAGAGATATTTGGCAATGGTCTTATGCAGGTTCTTTTTACAGCACTTATTGTTTATTTCGCTTCTCATTATGGTTTTGGGCTTGAGAGTAAGTCTTCTATTATTATTGCCCTTGCCTTTTCTCTCTCTTCTACAGCTGTTGTTTTGAGTTACCTCAAAAGTTCTAAAGAGATTTATGCCCCGTATGGACAAAATGCAACGGGGATACTCATTTTACAAGATATTGCTGTGATTCCTATCTTGATTTTGATTGGATTTTTAACAAGTGAGGGTAATGAAAGTGTAGGGACGATTGTGCTACACACACTTCTGAGTGCCATAATAGTTGTCGGTATTTTACTTATTGTCGGCAAAAAGATTGTAGCTTGGCTCTTACACTTTTCTGCTTCTAGTCAACTTGAAGAGCTTTTTATGGGTTCTGTTTTGTTTATCGTGATGGGTGCGGCTTTGTTTGCTTCTTCTATGGGCTTTACTTACTCTTTAGGCGCTTTTGTTGCAGGTATGGTTATCGCAGAGACAAAGTATCATCATAAAGTAGAAGCAGATATTGCTCCTTTTAAAGATATATTACTCGGTACTTTTTTTGTTGTGGTGGGGATGAAAGTGGATGTTGCTCTTTTTGTTGATAATATTTTTCTCATTGGTGCTATCTTTGTGCTGATTGTCTTGCTCAAAACCTTTGTAATGTTTGTAACTTTGCGTTTAACTTCCACAAGTGCAACCGCACTTAAAACGGCACTTTCTTTATCGCAAGTGGGAGAGTTCTCATTTGTAATCTTTGCTGTGGCAGCATCTGGAGGGATACTTACACAAGAGATGGCTTCGCTTTTAGTACTTATTGTTATATTTTCTATGGTTGTGACCCCTTTTGTCATTCCACATATTAGTGAATGGGTAGATAAGCTCATCAAAGAAAAAGATATTACAACAGATATGTCAAAACTTTCGACTCGTAGAGACCATGTGATAGTGTGTGGGTATAGCTTTGTAGGAAAGTATGTTTCAAAACATCTTGAAGAGTTAGATGCTCCCTATATTGTTGTAGATAATTCCAACAAACATGTGCGAGAAGCTTTGAAAGATGAGCAAGAAGTCTATATGGGAGATGCTTCAAAACTTTCTATTTTAAGTGCTTTACATGTAGAAAATGCGGCAGCTATTATAGTTACTTTAGATAATGTGGAGAAAAAACGACTCATTTGTGAGGCTGTTTTAAAACAGTCTAAAAATGCCAATGTCATTGTCAAAGTAGCTTCTCTTGAGGAAAAAGAAAAATTGAGTGATTTACCAATCACAACAATCGTAGATATAAAAGTAGAAGTGGCACGGGTTTTAGTCGAGCGGATGCTAACTTGCCAGTTACATTATAAATAAACTTTAATCTTATTCTCTGTATACTTGTGACATGAAAGATTTAAAGCAAATAACTTCTACGACAAAAATGTTAAAACTCCTTTATGTAGAGGATAATCAAGAAGTAAGAGAAGCTACCTTAGAAATATTATCTGATTTTTTTGATGATATTATAGTCGCAGTAGATGGTACAGATGGTTTAGAAAAGTTTTATGCTCATAAGATTGATATCGTTATGACGGACATATTGATGCCAAATATGAATGGCTTAGATATGTTGGAAAAAATGCAAGAAACAGATGAAGATGTAACAGCCCTCATATTTTCTGCTTATAATGAAGAGAGATACTTTATCAAAGGTATTCAACTTGGAGTAGAAGCATATCTAACAAAACCTCTTAAGATTGACCAATTTTTACAAGTATTAGGCAACACTGTAAAGAAGATAGAAGCTTTAAAAGGGTATCAAAAACTCCAACAATATAAAGAGATTATAGATTTTAGCTCCATCGTCTCTGTCTTAACTCCTGATGGAAAGGTAAAATTTGTCAATGATGCCTTTTGTAAGATATCGGGGTATAGAAGAGAAGAGTTGGTGGGCAATAATTATATCGCTGTAACAAAAAACAAGCAAGAAACAGCGCTCAACACTAGTATTTGGAAAAAGATTAAAGAAGAAAAAGAGATTTGGAGAGGGATTACAAAAAATGTTTCTAAACAGGGGAATATTTACTACTTAGATAGTACGATTAAACCTATCTTAGATAAAAATAACACCATCACAGAATATATAGCGATTCGCCATGATATTACGGATGTGATGAATCCTTTACGACAGTTGAATGATTTTATCAAGAGTGTAAAAGTTCCTATGATTGTCTTGATTAAAATCGAAAACTTTCAAAATATAGAAAATTTTTATGGACAAGATATTTTACAAGATATAGAAGATAACTTTGCAAAACAGCTTCGTAATTTTATTCCCCAAAGTCTCCATTTCAAAAATGTTTTTACTCTTAATGATGGAGAATATGCTATCGCTTTAGATAAGGGTGACTGTTCACTCGATGATGATGCAATTTTTTCCTTACTACAAGAACTACAAGCCACAGTAGAAGAGGCAAAGATAACGATAGGTGAACTTGACTATGATGTCTCTATTGGCATGAGCTATGCCTATGGAAAAAATGTTTTTGAAAATGTGAAGTATGGGATTAAACTCCTTGAGAGTTCCAAGAAACACATCGTTTTTTCCAATAACCTAGCAGATAAAGAGCAGTTAAAAGCATCAGAAAATATACGCACGCTCACAATGGTAAAGACGGCAATAGAAGGGGATAACATCATCTCCTATTTTCAACCTATCATAGATAACAAAACACAAAAGGTTGTGAAGTATGAATCACTTGTGCGTTTGATTGATGAAAATGGCAAAGTTTTAGCACCTTTTTTCTTTTTAGATGTTTCTAAACAAGGAAAATACTACACACAAATTACTTCAATGGTACTTGATAATGCTTTTAAAGCACTCCAAATTACAGATAAAGATATATCTATCAACTTATCGGCTTTAGACATTGAAAAAGAGATGATACGAGAAAAATTTTTTAGTTTATTACAAAACCATAAAGATTCTGCAAAACGTATTGTAATAGAACTTTTAGAAGATGAAGCCTTTAAAGATTTTGAAGTTATTAAAGCTTTTATTACAAAAGTAAAAGCACTCGGTGTGAAGATAGCCATCGATGACTTTGGTTCAGGCTACTCAAATTTTGAGAGATTACTTGACTATCAACCTGATATATTAAAAATTGATGCAACTTTAGTTAAAAATATTGCAACAAGTAGTTTTTCCCTCTCAACAGTAAAAACAATGGTGCTTTTTGCAAAAGAACAGCAAATGGAAGTGATTGCCGAGTATGTTGAAAATGAGGAAATTTACAATATTTTATGCTCTTTAGATGTTGATTATTCGCAAGGCTACTACTTCGGAAAACCAGATATTTTGCAAAAACAATAAAATAAGAGTATAATTATTGTAAATACTTATAAAGGAGATATTATGTCTTTTTCAATAAATACAAATACATCATCTCAGTTTGCAGGTATTAATGCAAACAAACAGAACAATGCACTTGATAAAAGCTTAAATGCACTCTCCTCAGGGGATAAAATCATAAAAGCTGCTTTGGATGCTGCAGGATTGAGTATTGCCGATAAACTCTCTGCACAAGTTTCAGGACTTGGGCAAGCGATGATGAATTCAAATGATTCTATTGGTATGCTGCAAGTTGCAGAAGGTGGATTGCAAGGTATCAACGATAATTTTGATAGAATTCGAGTCCTTACACTTCAAGCTTCTAATGATACATTAAATGCTGGCGATAGAGCAAACATTCAAAAAGAGATAGATGGACTTTTGGGTTCTTCTAATGATATAGCAAATCAGACAAGCTTCAATGGTAAAAAACTGCTTGATGGGAGTCTTGGTGCTTTTACAACACAAGCAGGTGCAAACAGTGGAGAGACACAAACAGCGACTATAAGTAGTGCAACTGTTGGATCATTGATAGGTTCTGTGGATGTAACGACTGCCGATGGAAGAAATAGTGCTTTAGACAATATTGATAATGCTTTAAAGAGTATTGGTGAAAATCGTTCTAATATTGGAGCGGCACAAAATCAACTAATGTCAAATATACGTAATCTCTCTGTTACTCAGGTAAACAGTGCATCGGCTGCATCACAAATACAAGATGTTGATTTTGCAAAAGAGAGTGCTAATTTTTCTCAAGCAAATGTAATGTCACAGATTGGTTCATTTGCACAAGCACAATCGAATGCAGTTGCGGGGAATGTGACACGACTTTTTCAGTAGTGTCTCATTTTCTAGTTTCCGCGTGAACCTGGTTTGATAGCTTCACTTCCATCTTTACAGAGGGGACAAGCTTCAGGTGCATACATTTCAAATGTAAAGTCGGCAAGTGCAAAAAATGGTATATCTTGTGGAAGCTTGCAGTTAGGCTTCGTTTGAATGTCGCTATTTTCGCGTTTACAAAAACCACGATTTGCAAGTGCAGCAACACCTACGATTTCACCACCGAGTTCTCTAACTACAGCAGCAGCTTCCATCGCAGAACCACCAGTGGTAATAATGTCTTCACACATCAGTACTTTTTCACCCTCTTTGACTTCAAAACCACGGCGAATATTCATTGCTCCATTGACTCTCTCTGCAAAGATAAAACGCACATCAAGTGCAGTTGCAAGTGCAAAACCAGCGATAAGCCCACCAAGTGCAGGTGAACAAACAGTGTCTATCTCTAAACCACTCTCTTTGATCTGTTTTGCGAGTGCTTGAGCTAATACTTTGGCAGTTTTTGGGTCTTCTAAAACTTTTGCTGATTGGAGATAAAACTGTGAGTGATTACCACTACTCAGTTTAAAATGCCCTTCTAAAAGAGCATCCGCATCCATATAGATTTTTTTTACATCCATAACAATTATACCTTTAAGATTTCAGCTTCTTTTACTTTTAAGATGCTGTCAATGTTTGAGATAAATTTATCTGTTATCTTTTGGATATTGTCTTGTGCAGATTTAGACTCATCTGCAGTAATTTCTTTCTCTTTTTCAATTTTTTTGATTTTATCATTTGCATCACGTCTGTCATTTCTGATAGAAACTTTTGCATTTTCACCCATACCTTTCATCTGTTTTGCAGATTCTTGACGTTGTTCTACTGTCATTGGAGGGAAAAAGAGTTTGATTTGGTCTCCATCGTTGTTTGGATTTACCCCAATATTGGCAGCTTGAATCGCAGTTTCAATATCTGAAAGAAGATTTTTCTCCCATGGGTTTACAACGATTGTTGTTGCATCTGCAGCAAGTACAGAACCTACTTGGTCAAGTGGAGTTGCCGTACCATAATAGTCAATTTTTACATTGTCTAAAACACTTGTTGTCACTTTTCCCGTGCGAAGTGTTTTAAAATCTCTTTGCATATGTTCAATGCTTCCTTGCATTTTTTTTTCGCAGTGCGTATAGATTTCGTTTAACATTATTTTTCCTTTTTACTTGGAGTTGCTACGGGTGCTGTAGCTGGCATAGCAGCAGGTGCTGTAACATTATTTCTTTCCACGAGTTTATCAACAACAGAAGCTTGTTTGTTTTGTGAATACATATACCCTAAAGCGATGGTATTCGCAACAAATAAAAAGCCGATAGTAAAAGTAGTTTTTGCTAAAAAGCTTGCTGGACCTTTTGCTCCAAAAACAGACTCGTTTGAGCCACTATATGCACCAAGACCAATGCTTGAGCTTTTTTGGAGAAGTACTGCGATTACTAAGATAATAACGAGTACGATTTGGATGATAAGAAGAAGACTTGTTGTCATTATATTTCCCTAAGTTTAATTGGGCAAATTATATCTAAAAAAGCTTATATACTAAATTAAGGTATAATGGCAAATAAATTTTTTTGAGGTTTTATGATGACAGGAACGAAAAAAACAGCCCTTATTATTATACTTTTTGTAGTTGCAGGATTTGTATTCTTTGGTATGAATACTTCTAAAACAAAAGTTACAATGCAAGAAACAGATAAACCGCTTGTCGGAGTTACAACTTTTGCTTTAGGTGATATTGTACAACATATTGCACAAGGGAGTGTACAAATCGTCCATATCTTACCCTTTGGAGTGGAACCACATGATTTTGAGCCTACACCAAAATTGATGGGGCAGATAGAAAAAAGTGCTTTAGTTATCTACAATGGTGCGGGACTAGAACCTTGGATTCATACTGCTTCTTTTAAAAATAGTGTTGTCAATATGAGTCAGTATGTCACTTTAAGAAAAGTTGCCTCTACAGAGAACTTGACAGACCCGCATTACTGGCTAGATTTTGCAAATATGAAAAAGGCAACAGATGTCATCACAAAAAGATTGATTGCCCTCCTTCCTCAACATGAAAAATTGTACAGAAAAAATGAAAAACTTTATCTTCAAATGCTTGATAATTTAGATAAAAAGTATAGAAATACTTTAGGAAGTTGTCAAAAAGATACGATTATTGTCAATCATAATGCTTTTTCTTATTTGGCAAATAAATATAATTTTCATGTAGCTTATCTCAGTGGTTTATCGCCAGATGCCGAGCCGAATGCAAAAAAGATTATTGAACTGATTGAGATGATTAAAGAGCATAATGTATCGACACTCTTTTTTGAAGATTTTGCAAGTGATAAAGCGATTAAAAGTATTGCACATACAGCAAAAGTACAAGTAGATGTTTTAAAGCCACTTGGAAATATTACAGCAGATGAAGCTAATGCAAACCTAAGTTATGAGGCAATGATGTTGATAAATTTGCAAAAACTCTCTAAGGCTCTTTCTTGCCATTAAGTTTTAAAGTACCTATCTTTGATGTTAAAAATATCAATTTTAGTGTACATTCTCAGCATATTTTGTCCAATATTTCATTGGAGATTTTCAATGGTGAATACATTGCTATCATAGGACCAAATGGTGGTGGAAAAACAACTCTTGCGAGGATGTTGCTAGGACTCGATAAACCTACAAGTGGTGAAATAAAACTTTATGGGAAAAAGATTACAGCATTTAAGTCATGGGATAAGATAGGCTATGTGCCACAACGTGCTTCTCATGTTGATGAAAATTTCCCTGCAACTGTGCAAGATATTGTTAAAATGGGAAGAACATCTAAGCGAAGTCTCTTTTCGCGTTTTTCTCAAGCAGACAAAGAAGCGATAGAAGAGAGTATGCGGAAGATGGATGTGCTTGATTTGAGAGATAAAATGGTAGGAAAACTCTCAGGAGGGCAGCGCCAGCGTGTTATGATTGCTCGTGCATTGGCTTCAAATCCAGAGATTTTGATTTTGGATGAACCAAATACTGGGGTAGATATGGTGTCCCAAAAACGTTTTTATGCACTCTTAAAAAAACTCAATCAAGAGGAAAATATTACTATTCTTTTTATTACTCATGATGTTGGTGTGATTGCCGATGACATTAGCAGACTTTTTACAATCAACCAAAAAATCACTATCTGTAACTCTCCTAAAGAGACACTAAGTTGCGATGAAATGTCCGCACTTTATGGTATAGAAACACACTCTATTCACCAGCATAAACAGCATGAACATTAGGAGAGCAGATGTTTGAGATTTTTCAGTATGATTTTATGCAAAGAGCATTTTTAGCAGGGATTCTTATTGCTACACTTGCTTCGATTAGCGGGACATTTATTGTTTTGAAGCGCTACTCTATGATGAGTGAAACATTGGCTCACTCTGCGCTTGTTGGGGTTGCTGTTGGTTTGGTTGCAGGGTATAATCCTCTTTGGATGGCAGTTGTTGTCGCTGTACTCTCTGCTTGGATTATAGAGTATTTACGGAGTGCCTTTTCTCTCTACTCTGATGCCATTTTGTCTATTATCCTCTCAGGCTCACTTGCTATGGCTATTATTATTGTCTCTCTTGGAGGGGCATTTAACAACTCACTCTTCTCTTATCTCTTTGGGTCAATCCTCTCTGTGAGTAGTGAAGACATTACTACTATACTCATTTTTGGGACAATTTCACTTGTTTTACTCCTTCTTTTTTCAAAGGAACTCTATTTTATAGCGTATGATGAAGAGGTTGCGAAGGTAAGTGGGGTGAAAGTAAAATTTTTAAACTTCTTACTTGTGAGTATTGTAGCTATCATTATTGCCCTCTCAATTCGTGTTGTAGGCTCTTTACTGATAGGGGCTTTGATGGTCATTCCTACTATCTCCGCGCTTCAGTATAGAGTAGGATTCTTAAAAACCGTACTACTTTCTTGGTTCATAGCACTTGTGAGTGTTATTGCAGGGATGCTCCTCTCTTACTCCTTTTCACTTCCTTCAGGTGCAACGATTGTTCTTTGTGTCATTTTTATCTTTGCACTCTCCTTAATTGTGAATAAAAAATGAAGATAAGCACAGAGTTTTCTAAATACGCGAAAGAGTATGCAGTATTAAATCAAATTCAGAATCAAGTTGTGCAAAAACTACTCTCTCTTTATAAAAAAGAAGGAAAAAATATTTTAGATTTAGGATGTGGTAGTGGTGCTTTGTGTAAAAACATAGAGTGGGACTATGAACATTTTACTGGTGTTGACTTTGCACCAGGAATGTTAGAGTTACATCCAAAAGCGGACAATATAGAATCTATCTATGGAAACTTCAACGATAAAACTTTGTTTGAACATCTATTGGCAAATCATTACGATGTCATTTTCTCTGCTTCTGCTTTGCAGTGGTCTGAAAATCTTGAAAGAACATTTACATATATTAAATCCCTTCAAACACCTGTCGCTTTAGCTATCTTTACTGCGAATACTTTTAAAACACTCAATGAAACAGCAGGACTACAGTCTCTCCTTCAAAGTGCAGAGCAGATAGAACGATTGCAAAAAAAGTATTTTGATGCACATTTTGAAGTAGTACACTATAAGCTAGAGTTTGAAAGTGTACGGGATATGTTTTCTTATATCAAACGCAGTGGAGTAAGTGGTTCACGTCAAGTACTGAGTTTTAAAGAAACAAAAAAGCTCATGTATACATACCCTTTAAACTATTTAGAGTTTGAAGTGGCGTTTATTGTAGAATAACTTTCTTTTCTATATTATACAGTTCGTAACGGATTGATTTGAAGTTTTCACTATAGTGTATGTTGGAGAGTTTAAAAAGCTCTTCTAAAACACGTGAAGACTCTTGCGCTCGTTTACAGTTGGCTGCGATGATAGCCTTGAGGTCTGTACGAGTTTGCTCACTCTTTGTAGAAGATTTGAGTACATCATTGATACTATCTCTATACTCGAGGAGTTCTTCATACTCGTCTATTGTTGCTTTATGTCTGAGAGTTTTGAGTTGAGAAGCGAGTGCTTTGTTGTTGTCTTTGTAGCGAAGAATATCTTCTACAACACGAATCCCTTCTTTAAGACGATTGAGATTAGCATCAATCACCCGAAAAAGTTCGGGCGAGAGTGAATTAGTCATCATTTCCAAAGATACCAAAAAGTTGTAGTAAGGCAGTGAAAATATTTAAAAAGTCTAAATAGAGTGCAATAGCACCATCAATAGGTGTTTCATATGCCCCTCTGATAATATTTTGTGTATCAAAGATAACCATAATACTAAAGAGAACAACAACAGCTCCAGAGATAATGACTTGAAACATTGGATTTCCAAGAAAGATGTTAATAATTGAAAAACCGATAATCACAAACATTGCAATCATAAGTGGTTTCCCATAACTTGTGAAATCTTTAGTTGTTTTAATAGCATAAAAACTCATAGCCCCAAATACTACGGATGTCATAGCAAATGCATTCCCTATAATAGTACCCCCACCATTCATACCAAGAGTAGATGCAAGGAGTGGTGCTAAAGTAATACCCGTCATGAAAACAAAAGCAAACATGACTAAAAGGTTGATACCTGGTTTATTTTTTACAAACTGTAAACCAATAAGAAGACCTATCTCTAAAAAGAAAAGAGGCCAAATCATAGTTTGAATAGTTCCTGCTAAAGGAACACCTACATAAGCTCCAACGGCACCAGCCATCATAGAAGCAGCAAATAATTTATAAGTCTCTTTTACAAAAGAGATAATCTGTGAATCATCACGACTCTGTGTTTGGTATGCAGCAGAGTTTCCTCTTGCATAATCGCGGTCATATAGTCCCATTATTTTTCCTTTGTCTATCTATATATAGATAATTAATGTATTTGGTATGATATAAAGAAAGAGTTAATAGAAAGCAACTTCCCATAAATCAGCCCAAAAACGCGAAAAAGCAAACTTTCCGAACAATCCCCCACCACTTAAGCGAACTTTAAGCAACACTTCCCTATAATTCCCATCCACAAACAGAGAGACCTTGTTTAAAACGGGTTACGAATCTTCGAGTTGAAGATTAAGAGAGATGTTTGAGATCATTGAAA
>JALUWV010000090.1 GCA_027019335.1 Sulfurimonas sp.
GACACCCAGAACGATTTGAAAGTGTTTACACCCTTGTAAAAGAAGCAGGATTGCATAATGCTTTATCTGTGAGTAAGTGGAGTGATAGTGAAAATTTTGAAGCAGATATTGTACTGATGGATGTGATGGGTGAATTAAACAATGTCTATAATATAAGTGACATTGCCATTTTGGGGGGTGCATTTAAAGCAGATGTTGGTGGACATAATCCACTTGAACCTGCACATTTTAGATGTAAAATCATTACAGGGAAACACTTTTTTCATCAAAAAGAGCTTTTTAAGTATGTGCATCATGTCCAGTACGTAGAACATGAGGCAATCGAAGAAGCACTTGAAAATGCAAAAAACTTACCCTCTTCAAGAATGGAAGAAAAAATAGATTTAGAATCTGTAATAAAAAAAATATTAGGAAATTAACAATTATGGCAACAGAAAAAGCATATAAAATATTAGCACTACAAGAGGGAATCTCAAATAACAGTGCAAAATCAATGATAGACAGAGGGCTTGTCTATGTTGGCAATAAAAAAGTAATGATAGCTCGTGGAGATATTGATGTGAAAACAGTATTTCGAGTGATAAAAGTAGAAAGACCAAAGCCAATTTTTGAAAATGAAGATATATTAGTCCTTGATAAACCAGCCTATGTAAATTCTGATGAGTTAGAGCGAATGTACAAACCTGCTGTTCTCCTTCACCGTTTAGATAGAGAGACAAGTGGTGTTTTGATGCTTGTTAAAAATGAAGAATTTCGTCAAAAAGCCATCAAAGAGTTTCAAAAAGACAATGTTTATAAAGAGTATATCGCATGGGTTGAAGGGATTATGAGTGAACCTATAGATGTGGATAAAGCGATTTTGACACAGAAAAAAAACAATAAAGCTTACTCGAATGTATCTGCAAAGGGCAAGCCTGCAAGAACAGAATTTTTTCCAGATATTGTAAGTGCAAATAAAACAAAAGTGAAGTGTATCATTCACAATGGAAGAACACACCAAATTCGTACACATCTTCGCTATGTCAATCACTCAATTATAGGTGATGAACAGTATGGTGGAAGACGTGCAAAACGAGTGATGCTACATGCCTATAAAGTACGACTTTTAGGGATGGAATTTACAGCTCCTGAACCGAAGTTTTTTGTTAATTTTGAGTAAAAGAAAATTTAGCTATAATTCGCCACTTTTTACACCTATACAACTAAGGATAATTTATGTTTGATACTCTTACCGAATCGTTTACGAGTGCGATTAATAAAAT
>JALUWV010000091.1 GCA_027019335.1 Sulfurimonas sp.
TAAATACACACATTGGGGTATCGCCAAGCGGTAAGGCACTAGTTTTTGGTACTGGTATTCGGGGGTTCGAATCCCTCTACCCCATCCACCTATCAATTTAAACCCATCCAATTAACTCTAAAAACTCCCTAAACAACGAACTTCAATAACTTTAATAGTCTAACTTAATTCAATGTATGCTATAGTAATCTAATCTTTTTAGGGGTATATTTAGGGGTACAATTCAGAAGTACCCCTTAGCACATAAAAAATGTACCCCTAAACTTTTAAGGCTTACCTATGGCTCGAACTATTACACCTCTTAGTGATACAAAAATAAAAACTGCAAAAGCACAGGATAAAGACTATAAACTTTTTGATGGTGGCGGATTATTTCTTTTAGTCACAAAACGAAACACTAAACTATGGAGATTAAAATATAAGTTTGATGGTAAAGAAAAACTTTTATCTTTAGGTGCATACCCTAAAATAAGTTTATCAGAAGCAAGAGAACTACGAGAAATAAATAAAAAGCTATTAACAAATGGTATTAACCCAAATAAAGCAAAACAAGAAATGATATGTCAACCCTATATCACACAAAGAATATAACATTCTAAGCACCTATTTCTTTTAGTAACATTTTTTCTTCATACTCTACCGGAGACAAGTAATTGTTACTTGAATGCATCCTCTGCTTATTGTAAAAAACTTCAATATACTCAAAGATTTTTTGATTAGCTTGTGCTCTAGTTTCAAACATTTCATGATTAGTGCATTCTGTTTTTAAAGAGTGAAAAAAACTCTCTGCAACTGCATTATCCCAACAGTTTCCTTTTCGGCTCATACTTTGTATAATCCCCTGTTTTTGTAGTAAATCCTTATGTGCATATGAAGCATACTGAGAACCTCTGTCCGTGTGCCAAATAAGACCAACGGGAGGTTTTCTCCGTTGTATTGCCATTTCTAAGGCATCATTAACTAATGAAACTCTCATGTTGTCATCCATAGACCAACCAACAACTTTTCGTGAGAACAAATCTATCACAGTAGCAAGATATAACCAACCTTCTGCTGTATGTATATATGTGATGTCTCCGACATATTTTGTATCAGCAAGTTTGCTCTTAAAATCTCTATCTAAGACATTTGGAGCGATTGGAAGATTATGATTTGAATCTGTTGTATTTATTTTGAACTTTTTCCTCATTTTTGGAACGAGATTCAGTGATTTCATAATATTCCCTATTCTTCTTTTTGAAACAATAAGT
>JALUWV010000092.1 GCA_027019335.1 Sulfurimonas sp.
CAACTCTTTAGTAACCCAGAACAGAGTATTAAAAAAATTCTTGATACTTTGATACATATTGCACTCACAGATGAAGGACAAAATGCTATTAAAGAGAGTGTCAATGCTATTTTAGAAAATATAAAAAAAGTAGACTCTTCCTTACTAAACCTACTTGATGAAGAGATTACACTCTCATTAAAAGCATTTATTCAAACAGAGTTACCCCAGATTATCGAACAAATCATTGCATTTATTGATAAAAATGAGGCAGAACTGGAAACCCTTATCAACATATCTATTGATAATGCTTTAAGTGATGGGGCTTTTGCAGGACTAAAAAAGAAATTTGTTTCTATTTTTTATACAAATATTGTACAAGATTTTGGAATTTTACAGCAAGTAAAATCTTTTATGCACGAACACCAAGAAAAAGCACAAGAAGAAATCATTAAACAATTACTTGATATTTTACAAAACAAATCTATAGGAGAACTCTATACCTTTGTCTCAGACAAAAAAATTATCACAGCTGAAAAAATCACGGATTTAGTCATACACAATCTCACTAAACTTCAAACAGATAAGAACTTCAAACTTATCGATATTGCTCTCCAAAAACAGATAAAAGAGTACACACAAGTCGATAGTAATCTCATAAAAGAGAAGCTTCTTCCCTATGGCATACAAAAACTGAAAAACAATTATCTCTACTCGCACAATCTTCAAAAACTTATTGCAGACGAAACACACAAGCTTCTCACTGACTTTAAAGCAAAAACAGTTCATGATATTTTAGGCACACGACTTAATATCATGAGTGAACAGATACTTCACTTATTAGATGAAGCAAGACTCTTAGATATTATTCTTACAAATGCAGATAAAATTCTGCAAAAACCTATCCATGATACGATTGATATAGAAGATATTGACCTCGATTATGAAAAATATATCAACGATTTTATCGCTACGAAATCTATCAAAGATATAATTGTTCAACTCCAAAGTCAAGAAGTTTATAAAGCTGTTGAGGGTCTGCTCATTAAAGTCATTGTAGAGAACCTCGAAGATATTTTAGAGGGAAATGTGAGTGAAGCAGTTAAAAATGAGTTGAGTAAACTCCCCCCTTCACAAATTAAAGATATGGTAGAAGAGTTTATGGGTGAAGAGCTCAAGCCGATTAACTATTTTGGTGCATTTTTAGGTGGGATTACAGGTGCTGGTGTCGGAGCTATCACTATTTCAGTCTATGCCAATCCTATCATAT
>JALUWV010000093.1 GCA_027019335.1 Sulfurimonas sp.
CTTCAAGCCAATAAGGCTCTTCAGTTTGTAAAAAGCCACAGTTATCACAGTGAAAATATTCAATATCATATTTGTTTAATATTTTTGCACTAAATTTTTTTTTACTATCTTGACCACAAATTTTACAGTTCATTCTTTTCCTTTAAAAAGTATTGAAATGAGCTTAGAAAAAGCAAAGCCTTTATTTTCATCCAAAAAAGTCGATTCATACTTTTAAAGAATAAATCACTCAATAATACTGAAATTGCATAACTTATAATTGTTGCAATTGCTGCGCCTTTAATCCCATACAAAGGAATTAATATTATATTTAATATTATATTTAATATTGCTCCAATTATAACTTTTTTTGTTAAAAGAATTGATTTGTTTTCTATATAAAACCATTTATCATTTGCCACACTTAAAAATACAAACAAACCAGACCAAATATGTATTATCAATACACTGCCAGCTTGATTATATTGACTTCCATACAATAGATTTACCATCCAGTCACTCAAGAAAGTCATAGGAAATGCAATTGCTACTGCCATCCATACCATAAGGTCATAGAGTTTTTGAAGTCTTGTGTAGTACAATTCTTCACTTTGTTCTTTAGCATTGACAATCGCAGGAAAAAGTGAAGAAGCCATGACCATAGGTATAAAATACCATGCTTCACTTATACGTACCGCTGCTGCATATTGTCCTACTGCTTCACTATTTATCATTTCTTTTATCATTACTTGGTCGATTTTCATATATATCAATATTGCAGCACCTGCTAGAGCCATCAGCCAACTATCTTTTAGTAAACTAACTGCTGTTAATTTATTGAATCTTAAATGTTGAATTTTAAGTGTTGAATGTTTCAAAAAGAAATAAATAAATCCACATGTTAGTATAAAACTATCAAAAAGTATAACCCATACAAAAGCGATAAGTGGTGCATCTGTTAGTATAAGTGTGATTTTAACCAAACTACTTATAAAAAGAGATATGATGTTCGCATACACTACAAATTTACTCATCACTTTACTTTGGAAATACATATCTATCACATTGAAACTTTGGAATATAGTAGCACTTGCTATGATAAAAATCATAACATTTGTATAATGGTCATTTGAAGTAAAATGAATTGCTATATATAAAATTAAAAGTGTTAAAACAGCCCCCATAAGCTTTAAGTAAAATGTAGTTCCTAAAAGCTCATTTTCTTTTTGTGGATGTTTTACAAGTTCACGTACTACTATTCCATCAAGTCCAAGTGTAGCAATAGCAGTAAATAGTCCTACAAAAGATTGAGCATAATTTAAAAGACCAAATTTATCAGGTCCTAAGTATCTTGCCATCCAAACACCTACAAAAAGACCTACCACCATACGCAGTATTTTTTCTGCAAAAAGCCATGAGGTGTTTTTAAAGTATTTCATGAAGCCTTGATGTCTTTTTAGGATTCTTAGTTTAACCATCATTTTACTATACATCTGTTAGTTTTCAATCATTATAAGTTATTCTTCATTAAGATTAAATCTACCTGTTTGTTCTGTAGTAATAAAATTCTTTTTATCTCTTGTTTAGATAATATCATCTAATTGTTATGCTCCAAATACCATGCATAAACTAGTTGAATACCCTCTTCAAGTTCGACAGTATGTTTCCACCCTAAACTATGTAGTTTACTAGGGTCAGTAAGTTTTACCATTGTGCCATCTGGTTTAGTATCGTTAAAGTAAAGCTTTCCATTATAGTCTACTATTCTTTTTATAGTTTCTGCAAGTTCTTTTATACTTATATCTATACCTGTTCCTATATTTATATGAGTATTTCGTATCTCTTTAGTGTTTACACTATTTGGTGTACAACTATCATTTGTTCCATCTTCAGTTGTGTAAGTATCTTTAAAATCTCTGTTTTCAAGTAAAAAAACACAAGCATCAGCCATATCTTCACTGTATAAAAACTCTCTTCTCGGTTTACCACTCCCCCATATTTCTACTTTAGATTCATTATTGATTTTTGCTTCGTGCATTTTTCTTAAAAGTGCAGGAAGTACATGAGAAGTCTCAAGGTCAAAGTTGTCATTTGGTCCGTAGAGGTTTGTAGGCATCACAGATATAAAGTTAGTTCCATACTGTAAGTTATACGACTCACACATCTTTATACCTGCTATCTTAGCGATGGCATAAGGCTCGTTTGTGTACTCTAGCTCACTTGTAAGTAAACTATCTTCTTTCATAGGCTGAGGAGCATTTTTCGGATAAATACAAGTACTTCCTAAAAAAAGCAACTTAGTAACACCATTTAAATAAGATTGATGAATTACATTGTTCTGAATCTGAAGATTTTCATAGATAAAGTCTGCTCTATAAGTGTTGTTCGCAACTATACCACCAACTTTTGCAGCAGCAAGTATGACATACTCAGGTTTTTCAGACTCAAAAAACTCTGCTACTGCATTAAAATTTAACAAGTCTAACTCTTTATGCGTTCTGTAAACTAAGTTGGTATAACCTTTATATTTAAGGTTTTTAACTATTGCTGAACCAACAAGACCGCGATGTCCTGCTATGTATATTTTACTTGTTTTATTCATGTGAATGCTTGTTATTCCATTTAGTAACATCAACCTTGTTTAAAAAATATGCAGCAACTAATGCAACGGTACTTATGCTTACTAATACTATTTCCAATTCACTCATTTTCTATCCTTTTCTAAAACTTTTTTCATTTACTCAAAATAACTCATAGTTTTATACCCACCATCTTGAAGGTAAACATCTTTTGTCATGAGTTTTAAATCTGATTTCATCATGTCATACACTAACTCTTTTAAATCATATTCTCTGTTCCATCCGAGCTTAGTTTCTGCTTTTGTTGGGTTACCTAAAAGTAAATCTACCTCTGTTGGTCTAAAGTATCTTGGGTCTACGGCTACGACTTCTTTTCCTATCTCTAAGTTATACTCAGGGTTTGAACAACTCACTACATATGCTTTTTCCTCTACACCTTCGCCTTTAAACTCTAACTCTATGCCAGCATAGTCAAATGCCATTTTGACAAAGTCTCTTACTGTTGTAGTTTGTCCTGTCGCGATTACCCAGTCTTCTGGTTCGTCAGCTTGAAGTATCATCCACATCATTCTTACATAATCTTTTGCATGCCCCCAGTCGCGTTTAGCATCAAGGTTCCCAAGGTAAAGTTTATCTTGTAGTCCAAGTGCTATTTTAGAAGCTGCACGAGTGATTTTTCTTGTTACGAATGTTTCGCCTCTTACTGGTGACTCATGATTAAAAAGGATACCATTACATGCATACATTCCATACGCTTCACGGTAGTTGACTGTGATCCAGTATGCATACATTTTAGCGACGGCATAAGGGGAACGAGGGTAAAAAGGTGTCGTTTCACTTTGTGGGGTTTCTTGTACTTTTCCAAAGAGTTCTGATGTACTTGCTTGGTATATTCTTGTTTTTTCTGTAAGTCCAAGGAGTTTTACGGCTTCTAAGATTCTAAGAGTTCCCGTTCCATCTGCATTTGCGACATACTCAGGTGTCTCAAAACTTACAGCAACATGACTCATGGCAGCAAGGTTATATATCTCATGAGGTTGTACTTCTTGGATAATACGAGTAAGATTCATACTATCAGTCATCTCTCCAAAATGAAGATGAAAATCTACATTAGTTTCATGAACATCTTGATACAAATGATCTATACGGTCAGTGTTAAAAAGTGAAGTACGGCGTTTTATTCCATGTACTTCATAGCCTTTTTTGAGTAAGAACTCTGCTAAGTATGAACCATCTTGCCCTGTTATTCCTGTTATAAGTGCTACTTTTTTTTCTGCCATTTTATTATTCCTTTTGTAAGTGTATTTTATCTAATCTCTACTAAAATCATCATCAATTCTGATAATATCATCTTCACCCGTATACTCGCCAACCTGTGCTTCTATGAGAACGACAGGTATTTTACCATTATTGGCTAAACGATGTACTTCACCCATTTTGATATATGTTGATTCATTTGGTCGTATGAGTTTCGTCTCTTTTCCTACTCTAACGGTAGCTGTACCGCTTACAACTATCCAGTGTTCATTTCTATGATAATGTTTTTGCAGACTTAGGCGTTTACCTGGTTTTACTTCTATGCGTTTTATCTTGTAACCAGGGGTGTCTTCTAGTACTGTGTACGTTCCCCATGGTCTATGACCGGTAAGGTGAATATTATGTAGCTCCGTTGTTTTTTTAATCTCTGCGACAACCTGTTTTACTTTTTGGCTACTTCCTTTTTTACTTACGAGTAGTGCATCACCCGTATCTACTATGATGAGGTCTTCTACATCTATGGTAGCTATGTGTTTATCTATACTATAAATGAGATTATTTTTAGAGTCTATCGCTATATATTTGTCATGTTTAGTATTGCCATTTTCATCTTTAGGGAGTTCTTCATACAGTGCATCAAAGCTTCCTACATCTGACCAGTTTATATTTGAAGGGATGACTTTTACTTTTTGAGATTTTTCCATGACTGCATAGTCTATAGAATCTTCAGGAATACTTAGCATGTCTTCATGTTTTATTCTTGTAGAATTATTCTCATGTTTAGCCTTCTTTAAGGCTTTATGGGACATTTCAAAAACTTCAGGAGAGTATTTTTGTAATTCTTCTAAAAATACCCCTGCTTTAAACATAAACATCCCACTATTCCAGTAGTAGTTTCCTGCTTTAAGATACTCTGTAGCAGTTTTAAAATTTGGTTTTTCATGAAATGCTCGTACTGAGTTGTTATCACTAGATTCGATATAGCCAAATCCTGTTTCAGCGAAGGTTGGTGTTATTCCAAAGGTTACCAAGTTATCTTGTTGTGCTAACTCTTTGGCTTGATGAAGGACTTGTGCATATTCAGTTTCATCTTTTATCAAGTGATCAGATGGAGTTACTAGGACTATTTCCTCTTTACTCAGTGCCATACAGGCTAATGCTATCGCTGGAGCTGTATTTCTTCCTATAGGTTCGAGTAAGTATTTGCTATTGGTTTGGTGAAGTTCTTCTAGTTGGTCTAAGGCTAAGAAGTATTGTTCAGTGTTGGAGACTATAAGTTGATTATCGCATACTTTAGAGTTTCTTTCGACTGTAAGCTGAAAAAGAGATTTTGAGTCAAAAAGTTTTACGAATTGTTTTGGCATAAGTGTTCGGCTGATGGGCCAAAGTCTAGTACCACTTCCTCCACATAAAATTATATTTGTCATCTAATTATCACTATTGAATATATCCCTAGTATAGACCTTCTCTTTCACATCTTCAAGCACAGTCTCAAATCTATTGGCGATTATAACATCACTCATTTTTTTAAACTCTTCTAAATCTTTAATGACCTTAGAATGAAAAAACTCATCTTCTTTCATTACAGGTTCATAGATAACTATTTCTATACCTTTTGCTTTTATGCGTTTCATGATGCCTTGAATTGCAGATGCTCTGAAGTTATCTGAACCTGATTTCATAACAAGTCTATATATACCAACTATTTTTGGGTTTTTAGCTATAACACTATCTGCTATAAAGTCTTTTCTTGTAGAGTTGGAATCTACTATGGCACCTATAATATTACTTGGTACATCTTTATAGTTCGCTCTGAGTTGTTTGGTGTCTTTTGGTAGACAGTAACCACCATATCCAAAACTTGGATTATTATAGTGAGTTCCTATACGAGGGTCAAGTCCAACACCATTTATAATATCTTTTGAGTTGAGTCCATGAGCTTGTGCATAGGAATCTAGCTCATTAAAGTACGATACTCTCATAGCAAGGTAAGTATTTGAAAAGAGTTTTACAGCTTCTGCTTCTGTAGAATCTGTGAGTAAAATGTCTATCTTTTCTTTGATAGCACCCTCTGCTAGTAAGTGAGCAAACTTTTTGGCTCGTTCACTTTTCTCTCCAACTATAATTCTACTTGGGTAAAGATTGTCATAAAGTGCTTTTCCCTCTCTTAAAAACTCTGGAGAAAAGATGATGTTGGTAGTGTTGAACTTCTCGTTTATAGATTTTGTATAGCCTACAGGCACTGTTGATTTTATAACCATTGTAGCATTGGGATTTATCTCTAGTACATCTTTTATAACTATTTCTACAAGCTTTGTATTGAAGTAATTAGTTTCGGGGTCATAGTCAGTGGGAGTAGAAATAATAATAAAATCTGCATCTTTATAAGCTTCTTCTTTATTAAGTGTAGCCTTAAAGTTTAACACTTTATTCAGAAGGTACTCAGATATTTCTTTGTCTTCTATAGGAGATACTTTATTGTTTAGCATCTCTACCTTCTCTGGAATAATATCTAATGCTACAACTTCATTATGTTGCGATAGAAGTATTCCATTTGAAATACCTACATATCCTGTCCCTGCTACTGCTATTTTCATATTTTTACCTCATTTCATAATCTAAAGTATACTTTATTCAAACTTTACACTTAATTAATTCTTGCATTTTTTAAAAAGACTTGCTTTTTATTGTTGTTTTATATATAATTTTTAGCAAAAAAAAGGATTCACATGAAACTATTTATACTATTATTTTTAACAGCTACACTTCTTTTCTCTGCTGTAGATATTAACAATGCGGGTAAAGCAGTGCTTACAACATTGAAAGGGATTGGGGCTAAAAAGGCGGATGCTATTATGATGTATCGTAAAACTCACTGTTTTAAAAGTGTTGAGGGTTTGACAGCGGTAAAGGGAATCGCACTGAAAACAGTTGAAAAAAATAGGACAAATATAAAAGTTGGTTCTTGTAAAAAATAATTATAATCAATTCTTTATCTCATTTAGGTTATAATCGCGTAATTTTATACAAGTGATGTAACTTATGAATATTAGAGAAGAGTATTTAAAATTTTTTGAATCAAAACAACACACTCGTGTTGCATCTTCAGCTTTAGTGCCTGATGATGCGACACTCCTTTTTAACAACGCAGGGATGGTGCCTTTTAAGTCCATCTTTACAGGGGAAATTCCTGCTCCACAAAATCCTCGTGCTACTTCATGTCAGACCTGTATTCGTGCTGGTGGAAAACATAATGACCTTGAAAATGTAGGGCATACCGCACGCCATCATACTTTTTTTGAAATGATGGGGAACTTTAGTTTTGGCGATTACTTCAAAGAAGAGGCTATTGCTTATGCTTGGGAGTTTATCACTGAAGTTCTTAAACTTGATGTGAGTAAACTTTGGGTAACTGTTCATGATAGCGATGATGAAGCAGAAGAAATCTGGATGAAACATATCTCCAAAGACCGTATTATGCGTTTAGGCGATGCCGATAACTTTTGGCAGATGGGCGACACAGGACCATGTGGACCTTGTAGTGAGATTTTTTATGACCAAGGTGCGGAGCATTTTCAAGGTAAAGAAGATTATATGGGTGGCGAGGGCGACCGATTTTTAGAGATTTGGAACCTTGTATTTATGCAGTATGAGCGAAAAGTAAAAGGGGGGGAGTTAATCCCTCTTCCAAAGCCTTCTATTGATACAGGGATGGGGCTTGAGCGTGTTGTTGCCATTAAAGAAGGAGCTTTGAGTAACTATGGTTCTTCACTTTTTATGCCACTTATTAACAAAGTCGAAACACTTATCTTTAAAGAGTATGTGTATGCAACAGGGGCTTCTTATAGAGTGATTGCAGACCATATCCGAACAGCAGTTTTCTTGCTTTCCCAAGGAACAAATTTCTCTAATGAAGGACGTGGTTATGTGCTACGTCGTATCCTTCGTCGTGCTGTGCGTCATGGGTATCTTTTAGGTTTTCGTGAACCATTTATGTATAAACTTGTAGATACTTTAGTAGAAATTATGGGTAGTGAGTATGAGTACCTCTCTTCAAAAGCAAACGCAGTCAAAGAGCAGATAGAGCTTGAAGAAGCACGCTTTTTCAAAACCATTGAACGCGGGATTGCTCTTTTTGATGCAGAGCTACAAAATACAAAAGAGGTTTTTAGTGGAGAGGTTGCGTTTAAACTCTACGATACCTTTGGTTTCCCACTTGATTTAACAGAGGATATGCTTAAAAGCCATGACTTAAAACTTGATACCCAAAAGTTTGAAGAGTTGATGCAAGCCCAAAGAAGTTCTGCAAAAGCAGCTTGGAAAGGGAGCGGAGATGAAGCCGTTGCTGGCGATTTTAAAGCCCTTTTAGAGCAGTTTGGAGAGAACACCTTTGTCGGTTATGAGTTTACAGCCCATAGCGGTGAAGTCTTAGCACTTTTAGATAGTAATTTTCAAAGAGTAGATGTTTTAAATGCAGGTGAAGAGGGTTGGGTTTATCTTGATATCACTCCTTTTTATGCAGAGAGTGGAGGGCAAACAGGAGATAGTGGTGAGCTAGAAGGTTTTGCAAAAGTGCTTGATACAAAAAAATTCTTTGGTCTCAATCTTTCTCAAGTAGCTCTGAGTAAAACACTGAAAGTAGGTAATGTTGTTGATAGCATTGTCGATATTAGCCGTGGTGAAATCACCAAACACCACTCTGCAACACACTTACTCCATGCAGTTTTAGGGAATGTTTTAGGCGAACACATCGCTCAAGCTGGCTCTTTAGTCGAAGCCGATAGATTGCGTTTTGACTTTTCACATCCAAAGGCGATAAGTCAAGAAGAACTCACAGAGATTGAAAGAAAAGTGAACTATGAGATTATGCGAGGGATTGAGGCAAAAACAGAAGTTTTAGCTATAGATGAAGCAAAAAAATCAGGGGCAAAAAGTCAGTTTGGTGAAAAATATGGCGATGAAGTACGTGTGGTAAGTTTTGCTGATGCAAGTATAGAGTTTTGTGGTGGTGTTCATGTACAAAACACGGCAAATATAGGCTCTTTCATCATTACAAAAGAGTCAGGGGTGAGTGCAGGAGTACGACGCATCGAAGCGGTGTGTGCAAATGCGGCATATAAGTACTTTAGTGAGCAAAGAGCCTTGTTGCAATCAGCACAAACAGAAGTGAAAAACTTAGATGTTCTTGCGGGGATTCATCGTTTGAAAAGCAATGCAGAACAACTCAAACAAGAACTCAAAGAGGCACAAGAAGCTTCTCAAGTTGAGATACAAATGCAAGAGATAAATGGTGTAAACGTTGTTGTAGAGGAGTTTCCAGCAGGCGACATCAAAGAGAAGATAGATGCCCTTAAAAATGAAAATGAAAAACTCTGTGCAATGCTCTTTCAGGTGAAGGGAGACAAAGTTCTCATTGCCGCTGGTGTAAAAAATGCAAGTGCAAAAGCGGGAGATTGGATTAAGAAAGTAGCACCAATCTTAGGTGGTGGCGGTGGCGGTCGTCCAGACTTTGCCCAAGCTGGAGGGAAAGATGCTTCAAAATTGCCTGAAGCTAAAGCAGAAGCAATAGACTTTATCAAAGAGGTACTTGCATAAATGAAAGCACTTATTTACGAAATCTTTGCAGATTACAGAACACAAATTATATTTTTACATGTCATCTCAGCGGTTGTTTGGGTGGGTGGTATGATAGCAATGCGTTTTGCAGCACACCAATCGATTCAAGAGATAGAATCGCCAATGCATCGCATTGAGCGAGCAGCTCATGCTCTTAAACGTCTCTTTTGGATAGTGACACCTTTTGTGATTATACTTATCATAACAGCGGTTATTATGGCGGTGGGACTTGGCTTTCGTGAGGCGGCAGTAGATGCAAACCATAATGTTATTGATGCTGGAGCAATGTTTCTTTACAATATCGTTCACACAAAAGAAGCTATTTGGATGGTTATGGGAGCGAACTTAGCACTGATGATGTTTTTAAGAAACAAAGCTGAAAAACACTTAAATCTCGGTGATGCACTCGGTGCAAGAGCCAAACTAGGGCTGATAGCAAAGTATCTCGTTCCTTTAAATATCGTGCTTGGGGTAATCGCAATTTACCTTGGTGCTTTTTTGAGAAACTCTTATTAAACAGATGTTACGTTTAGCTTCTTCTTCGCAAACACGCGCGCTGCTTTTACAAAAAGCAGGTATTGCCTTTGTGCAAGAGAGTGTTGATTTTGATGAAGAACAAATCATTGCCTCAACTCCAAAAAACTTTGTATATCAAGCAACACTCGGAAAGTACGAGGCAAATCTGAAAGCTTTTGGCTATGAGGATTATCCACTTTTAGTTGCCGATACAGTGGTAACTTCACAAGGGCAGATTCTTCGTAAGGCTCGTTGTAAAGATGATGCAGAAAATATCTTGATGACACAAAGTGGTAACATCACGTCTATTGTCACTTGTATGGTCTATCACTCAAAAGAGAAAAAGATTATCGACATCTCGCAAACAGATTATATTTTTAAAAAATTTGATAGGCAAGATTTGGATAATTACTTAGAGAGTGGAGAGTGGCGAGGAAAAGCAGGGGCTTGCATGGTTGAGGGATTTTGTAAAAAGTATATTCAAGAAGTCAAAGGTTTTGAAAGTACAGCGATGGGGCTGACTACAGAAGTTTTAACTTGCTTTCACAGATAAAAGGGCAGTAGATGAAGACACGTTATGTAAAAAACTTATTGATTAGTTTTATGACTATTGTCATTGTAATGGTAGTTGGCGTCGCTTATAACATCAAGACGATTAATATTATTTCCCAAGAGGTTACAGGACTTTATGAACATCCTTATGTGGTCAATAGTGTTGTAAGAGATATAAACATCTACCTCGTATCTATCCATGGATATATGAAAGATGTCGCTTTAGCGAGGACGACTAAAGAGTTACTTGTGGCAACAGATGGAGTTCAGACAAACGAGAACAATATCTTTGTACTCTTGCCTCTTTTATATGAAAAATATTTAGGAAAGAAAGCAGATATTACTCGTTTTGAAAAAGATTTTCGTCATTGGAAACTTATTCGGCAAGAAGTGATTTTACTTGCACAAGAAAAAAAACAGAAAGAAGTGACCCTACTTGTACGAGAGAAAGAAGCCAAGTATCTAAAAGTTGTTATCGGTGATTTAAAAAATTTGACAAATTTTGCTGATAAAAAAGGTGAAGAGTATATAGCGCATATTGTCACAGAAAAGCAAAATACTATACAATCAACACTTCTTTTATTTGTCGGTGCTTTTTTCATTGTTATGCTTATTTATCTTTATATCTTACGAGATTCGCAAAAAAAAGAGTTAAAGATACAACGCTATTTTGATATGATTGATGCAAATATCTTCTCACTTATTTTTGATTCTAAAGGGAATATAATAGAAGCAAGTAATGCTTTAGCATTTTTTCTCGGTACCACAAAAAAAGAGTTAAAAAAACGCCATATTAAGAGTTTAGTTAAAGACGAAGAGCAACTTGCTTTATTGCTACTTTCAGTTGAAGATGGTTTCAAGTGGGAAAATGAATTGCATTTTGAGGATGATATTTATCTCTATCTCAGAGTTGCACCTACAACAGAGGAAGATGGAAGACTTCTTTATAGTATGATTATAGATGACATCAGCGATAAAAAAAGGATAGAACTCCTTTCAAACATTGACCCACTCACAAGCTTGTATAACAGGCGTTTTTTTGATGCAATCGCGCCAAAAGAACTAAAACAGATGGCACGTAAAAAAGAGAATGCTGTTTTTGTGATGATTGATATTGATTATTTTAAACTTTATAATGACCATTATGGGCATCCAGAAGGGGATGCAACACTTCAAGCTGTAGCATATATGCTCAAAAAACATCTTAAACGCCCTCATGATTATGCTTTTAGACTCGGAGGAGAGGAGTTTGGACTTCTTTTTAGTGCTGAACCTATGGATGAACTCAAGATCTATTTAGAATCTTTGATAGCATCTATTGAAAACCTACATATTCATCATGCGATGAGTGAAGTTTCCGAGTATGTAACCATATCTGTCGGGGCTGTATATGTCGAAGCAACAAAAACAGCGAACATTGATTCTATATATCTTGCCGCAGATAAACTCCTCTATAAAGCAAAACATGAGGGACGCAACCAGTTACAAATCGATGTTTTATAGTCAAGAACTCAAAGCACTTAAACGTGCAGGTCGTTACAGAACTCGAACAGTTGTGAGCCATAATTTAAAAGATTTTGCCTCAAATGATTACTTAGGATTGGCACATACAAAAGAGTTACACGAACTCGCTTGTCGTCAGCTCGAGAGACTAGAAGTACATAGCTCCAAAGCTTCCCTCTTAGTCAATGGCTACCATCAAGTGCATAAAGATTTTGAAGATGCTTTATGTGAGGCGAATGGCTTTAGTGCAGGGATTGTCATGGGGAGTGGTTTCAATGCAAACATTGCACTCATAGAGTCTCTTGTGCGCAAAGGTGACACACTCTTTATGGATGAACTTTATCATGCTTCAGGAGTTTTAGCTTCACAATTACGGCATATAAATGTAGTATTTTTTAAACATAATGATATGCAAGATTTGCGTTTACTCCTTGAAAATTCCAATGCAAAGCGCAAGATTGTCGCGGTGGAAGGGATTTACTCTATGGATGGCGATTTGGTGAAAAAAGAGGTCTTTGAGATTTGTGACACTCACAATGCCTTGCTTATCGTAGATGAAGCGCACAGTAGTGGAGTGATAGGTAAAGAGTTGATGGGTGTGTTTGATTATTATGACATCTGTATCAAAGAAAACTACATTAAGATGGGAACCCTTGGGAAAGCATATGGAAGTTTTGGTGCGTTTATCTTAGCAAGTGAACATATCGTAGAGTATCTACTTAACCGTGCAAAACCCATCATTTATGCGACTTCACTCTCTTTATATGATACACTCTTAGCCCATGAGTCTTTAAAATATATTCAAGAAAATAGTGAAACACTCAAACAAGCGATACAAATAAGACAAAAAATCATCGAAGAAGAGTTAGGCATAAAGGTTGCAGGTTTGATTGTTCCTCTTGTCATTAATGACAACAAAAAAGTACTCGAGATAAAAAATCAGCTTGAGCATTTTGGTGTGAGTGTAGGAGCTATCCGACAACCTACAGTCCCTCAAGCCATTATTCGTCTTATCGCAAGAGTCGGTGAAAGTGCCGAGGATTTACGAGCATTATGTCAAAAACTGGATCTACTCCGAGTATGAAGATTCAAGCCCTGAGAATTAATCTCGAAGATAAAATTTTAGTAGATATTTCTTTTCATATTACTTCCTCTTTAGCACTTGTTGGAGAGAGTGGAAGTGGCAAAAGTTTGACTCTTAAAGCACTCTTAGATATGCTACCTTCTTCTATGAAAAGAAGACTTGAGATTGATGCTGATTTTACTCTCAAAGCGGGAAAGACACTCTCTTTAGTTCCTCAGAACCCTTTTACAGCACTTTCACCACTCACAAAAATCAAAAAACAATTTTTTGCAAAAAAAGAGCGAGTACTTGAACTTTTTGAGGCTGTGGGTTTAGATGCGGCACTTTTAGAGCGATTTCCTCCCGAACTCTCAGGGGGACAACTCCAGCGTGTTGTCATCGCTATGGCACTCGAATCAAAGCCAAAACTCCTTTTACTCGATGAACCAACAACAGCACTTGACCCAAAAACAAAAAGCATGGTTTTAGCACTTTTAAAAAAACTCCAAAAAAAAGAAAATTTTCTCATGCTTTTTGTGACCCATGACATTGCCTCGGCTGCACAAATTTGTGAAGATATTTGTGTGATAAAAGAAGGAAAAGTTATAGAGGATGGTATAATAACGGACATATTAAAAAATCCCAAAGAGTTGTATACAAAAACACTCATAGAAGCGAATTTTGCAAATAGGAAGTTTAGAGAATGAAATATATAAAACGATTGCTTATAACTATTGTTATCTTGGGGTTTTTATCTCCTTTTGCACTGATTGGCTACTATCTTTATGCGTATGATTATGATATTTCTAAGCTTGTAGATTACAACCCTTCAAAGACTTCTGTTATTTATGATAAAAATGGCGATAGAATTGCCAATGTTTTTTACAAGAAAAACCGTTTTTATGTCCCTTTCAATGAGATTCCCCCACGGGTAATTGAAGCACTTGTTGCCATCGAAGACACGACTTTCTTTGAACATCCTGGGATTAATGTTGAAGCGATTTTGCGAGCTGTTGTCAAGGTCGTTCAAGCAGGTAAAGCAGTGCAAGGGGCAAGTACCATAACCCAACAACTTGTAAAAAATGTCCTTTTGACACGAGAGAAAAAACTCTCTCGAAAGATAAAAGAAGCGATATATGCTGTTAAAATTGAACACTATTTAAGCAAGACACAAATCCTCGAACGCTACTTAAATGAGATTTATTATGGGCATGGGTATTATGGGATAAGAACAGCAGCCGATGGCTACTTTCATAAAAGATTGGAAGATTTAAGCCTCAAAGAGATTGCTATCTTAGTTGGTCTACCAAAAGCACCGAGTACCTATGCACCAACAAGAAACTATGAAATGTCCATGGGGCGAGCCAACCGTGTTGTGACACGTATGCATGTACTCGGATGGGTAGATGATAGTGCTTATGCAAAGGCACTTGCAGAATCTCCAAAAGTTTATAATGATACCTTGACAAAAAATAAAGCACCTTTCATTGTGGATGAAGTAGCCCGAAGAATGCGAGCGCAGGGGATTAAGGATTTTAGAACAGGAGGGTATAAAATCTATACTACGATTGATTTAAGACTCCAAAATGCAGGGAGAGAAGCGGTAAAATATGCATATGACCTAGCGCTCAAACGCAGTGTCAAAAAGAAAGAACAAGAACTAAAGAGACAAAAGTATGCGAAAAGAACACACAATGAAGAGTATGAATTTCGTGATGTCAATATGTCCAAACTCAATGGTGCTTTAGTTTCACTCGATTCTAAAACAGGAGATATCCTTGCTTTAGTGGGAAGTGCTGATTATAAAAAAAGTTCGTATAACCGTGCCACACAAGGACGAAGACAGCCAGGGTCTGCGTTTAAACCTTTTATCTATCAAGTAGCACTCAATCTCGGCTACTCAGGAGCAACAAAGCTTGTAGATATTGCTAAAACTTACTCGTATGAAAAAAATGGTAAAGAGAAGAAATGGCAACCAAAGAACTATGAAAAAGATTATAAAGGGCTGATTCCTTTACGTGAAGCCCTTGTTCACTCTCGTAACCTTGCAACCATTAACCTTGTCAATGAACTCGGTTTAAATGCACTTTTAAAAGAGTTGAAAAAGTTTCATATCAAAAACCTACCACATGACCTCTCCTTATCTTTGGGAACAATCTCGCTTTCACCTCTACAACTCGCAGGGTACTATACCTCTTTTTCAAATCAGGGAGTGCAAAAAGTGCCACATCTTATCAGTAGCATAGAGCAAGGTTCAAAAACTATCTATGAAAAAAAAGATGTTTCTTACGATGTTTCACCTGCTACACAGGCATATATAATGACGACAATTTTACAAGATGTTGTGAGACGAGGAACAGGACGTAGAGCAAGAGTAAAAGGGATAGAACTTGCAGGAAAGACAGGAACAACCAACAACAATGTTGATGGCTGGTTTGCAGGCTACTCTCCAAGCATAGAGACTATAGTCTGGTTTGGAAATGATGATAATTCCCCAATGTACCGTGGTGAAACAGGAGGACGAGTAGCAGCCCCTGCATTTAGTAAATACTATGAACAACTCCTCCAACTCTACCCACAAGTCAAACGTAAGTTCGAGCAACCCGAAGGTATCATAGAAGTGAAGATTGAGAAGGGAAAAGAGTATTTTAGTGATATATCAAAACCTCCAAGAGTCACAGAAGAGGTAAGTTCAGAAGATGAACTTTTATGGTAATAATATATTTGACAAAAAAATAAATATAGTATATACTTTTTAATATATACTATATGAGGAGTGAATGATGACAATGGTAGCCAAAGTTTTTAAAAATGGACAAAGTCAAGCAATCCGAATCCCAAAAGAATTTCGAGTCAATAGCGATGAAGTTTATATAGAGAGTATCAATAATATGCTTATTATAAAGCCGAAACTAAAAGATAAATGGGAATCTTTTTTTCAAGAACTAGAAAAAATAGATACTGATGATTTTTTAGCACAACGAGAAGATTTACCAGTACAAGAAAGAGAGTTATTCTAATGCTCTATATGCTTGATGCAAATATTTGTGGCTATATTATCAGAAATAAGCCAGAGACCATTAAAGAAAAGTTTAAAACTATAGAAAAAGACCATGAAATTGCACTTTCTAGTATAGTTATTGCAGAATTATTATATGGTACTCAAAAAAAAGGGAGCATTAAACTCTCAAAAATAGTCAATAGTTTTATCAGTAATTTCACCATATATGATTTTGATAAGTTAGCTGCAAGTGAATATGCTATAGTGAGAGATATTTTACAAAAAGAGGGAAATATAATAGGCTCAAATGACCTATTTATAGCTGCACATGCAAAATCTTTGCATGCTGTTTTAGTAACAAACAACATGAAAGAGTTTCAAAGAGTCCCTGAGTTAAAGCTTGAAAACTGGATTTAATCTTCTTTAGGCTTTCTCGCTTTAATGTTGATAGTTTTACCTACTTTTGGTGTGCCATTGTAGTGGTGGTTTCTATCTCCACTTTTGCCTGAAAAGATTGCTTTTCCATTTTCATCTTTGCCTAAAAATTTGTTAGGTGCTTTTTTCTTTTTTGCCCATTTGTCATCTGAATCAGATTTTTTAAAGCTATTTTTTTTGCCATATTTATCGTATGATTTTTTCTCTTCATCGCCATAGTCGCGTTTTGGTTTTTTGTCAAAATCTTGCTCTTTTGGCTCTTGTGTTTTGGCTTCATAACGCTGTTTTGCCACTTCTTTAATCTGCTCTTTTGTAAGTGGTTTTCTTCCGTAAGTTTCCTCTTTTTTAGGTGCTTGCGGGTAAGCAAAACCTTCTATGACTTCTTGTTTGAGTGCGCGACCGAGTAACATCTCTACTTGATGGAGTTCTTTTTGTTCTGATTGGCTTAAAAGGATAAGTGCTTTTTGTGTTGTTTTGGCAATCCTTGCCATGTAGACAATGTTTTTGATAGGCAAATCAAAGCTAATGAGGAGTTCACAAGTCAACTCTTTTTGTTTGATGAGTTCTCTATCTTCGATGACTTGTATCGTTTTGTTTTCTAAGGCATCTAGGATAGTTTGTGGCTCTTTTGAACAGGCGACCAAAATATTAAGCCCTTTATGTTCAGCGATAATTTTGTTTAAAAGTTCCAGTTTTTTTTCACTTGGACATTGGTAGACACGGTGATTGTTGGGTTTGATAGTTACTTGCTTGTTGGACATTGAGAAGCCTTGAAAATTATTTTTGCAATTATACCGTGATTCGCCCTAAATTATGCTATTATAGAGAATATAAGGAATGATATGACATTTAAAGAATTAGGACTCTCTAGTCCATTACTCAAAGCTATTGGTGAACAAGGGTATGAAACTCCGACACCCATTCAAGAAAAAGCGATACCTGTGATCTTACAAAAAAAAGATGTTTTAGCAGGTGCGCAAACAGGAACAGGAAAAACAGCAGGTTTTACTCTTCCATTGTTAGAACTTTTAAGCCGTGCAAAACATAAAACACAACAACATAAGGTAAAAGCACTTGTGCTGACTCCTACACGTGAGCTTGCATCGCAAGTAGAAGAGAGCGTAAGACTTTATGGAAAACATTTGCCATATAAATCAGCTGTTATTTTTGGAGGGGTTAAAATAAACCCTCAAATAGTTGCTTTACGAAAAGGTGTGGACATCGTAGTGGCGACTCCAGGGCGTTTACTTGACCACATCTCACAAAAAACTATCAATTTAGCATCTGTAGATTTTCTCATCTTAGATGAAGCAGATAGAATGCTCGATATGGGTTTTGTCAATGACATTAAAAAAGTTGTCGCTATTTTACCAAAAGAGCGACAAACTTTACTCTTCTCTGCAACTTACTCAGATGCAATTAAGAAGTTATCAAACCAATTTTTAAAATCTCCAACACTCATAGAAGTTGCCCGTGCAAATACTTCAAGTGAAATCGTCAAACAAGCGGTCTATCATGTTGATAAAACACGTAAACATGAACTTTTAAGACATCTTATTACGGAGGGAAAATGGCAACAAGTTTTAGTGTTTACTCGCACGAAACATGGTGCAAATCGCTTGAGTGGACAGCTTGAAAAAGATGGTATATCATCAGCTGCAATCCATGGAAACAAAAGTCAAAATGCAAGAACAAAAGCTTTAGCTGACTTTAAAAAAGGTGGAGTACGAGTTCTTGTCGCGACTGATATTGCTGCACGTGGGATAGATATAGACCAACTCCCTCATGTGGTAAACTATGAACTTCCAAATGTAAGTGAAGATTATGTGCATCGCATTGGGCGAACGGGAAGAGCAGGGAATGTAGGTGAAGCGATTAGTTTAGTATGTGTTGATGAGGATGAGTTTTTGAGAAATATTGAGAAACTGATTAAAAAAGATATACCAAAAGTGTGGCTCAAAGGGTTTAAACCAGACCCAAGTATCAAAGCGGAACCTATCAACATGGGTGGAAACCGTGGTGCTAGAAATAAACCTAGAGGAAGAGGGCGAAGATAAGTCTTCGCTACTTCACATCTACATGAAGCCCAATTCTCACAAAATTATTGGAAGAATTGGCTTCTTTTTTCATCTTTTGTATCACAACTCTTGATTTTTTAATGGATTTTTCTTCGATAAGGTATTTTTGTATGGTACTTGCTCTTGTTTGGGCTAATGCTTTGAGTTCTTTGTCCGAAACAGTTTGTATCTTGATACAGCGTTTGAGAAGTTCATTGAAATACTTCTCTTTGTACTGCTCATGCAATGCACTCAAATCAACATCTTTTTTTGCCTCACTATAAATAGACTCAAGCATATCTACATTCATCGCATTTTGATGCTCTTTTTCATTGCTTATACCACTTTTTTTCATGACAAGATGAATAAGTTTCTGTTTTTTGAGTGCTTTTTTATCTATTTGTTCATCATAAAGTGGTGTAATATCTAAGACTAACTTCGGTTTTTTTCGCATCATTTTCACGATATTATCAAGTTTTTCGCGTTGAGTTGGGCTGATTTTAGCACTTCCACCTTCAAACTCGACATATTCAAGGGCATCACTATCTAGCCCCATAAGTGAACCTAAAAATCGAAATGGAGAGCTAACAGCACGTACAATTAAGTTTGAAAATGTTTTCCAAACTAAGGCACCATATTTAAAATCAGGGTTATCGAGGTCTCCTTGTACTGGCATATCAATGTCGATGATGCCATCACTATTTTCAAGTAGTCCAATCACAAAACCTAAAGGAAGTTTAGTAACATTCTCATCACTATTTTCTTTACCTAATTGAATATGTTTAATCATAATGTTATTTTTGCCAAGCAGTTGCGAGTTTTGAATCTTATAACCTAAGTCCAAAAAGAGTTTCCCTTTCTCTATCTGATAGCCAGCAAATTTTGCACTATAGCCACTTAAAGAGTGTAAGGCAAGATTTTTAAAATTGAAATGCAAGTCTGTAAACTCTTTTGGATTTGCACTTTTTATACTTCCTTTGAGCTTTGTAGAACCATACGCATCGACTTCACCATCAATGTCTACAAATGTTGTTTCATTGGCATCATTTGAGATAGCATAAATGGTGCCGACTAAACCATGTATATCTGTTTTAAATTGTATAGGGATTGATAAATCTGCAAATTTTGCATTGCCTTCAACAATGTTCACTTTTGCAATTTTGATAGGAAATTGTGTTGTATTTGTGTCTTGACTTGTATTGACATCACTTTTTTTAAGAAGTTTTGCAAAATTCATCTTTTTTTGCTTGTCCACAAGGGCATCAATATAAAAAGATTTTAAAGTGACTTGGTCAACATAGAGTCGATTGGGGTTATACTCAAAAGTAAATTTACTGACATTCACATCGTTAATAGAAAAAACAGAAGCATCTGTTCTACTATCGTTCAAGAAAAAATCTTCTAAGCCAATACTCCCTTGCACTTGTAAGTCTGCTTTTGTTTTAGAAGCATCATACTCAGTGCTTGCATTGACAAAGAGTTTGCCATCAGCTACTTTTATAAATGCTTTTTTTTGTACATAGGGTGTCAGGTTTGTGAGTCCGAGATGTGAGAGCTGTAGGCTTCCTTTTTCTTTGAGGGGAGTATGTCTGAGTTTTCCCTTTGCTCTGAGTTTCCCTTTGAAATTGATACGCGAAGAGAGCTTGTAAGATAACCATGTACGGCGTTTGCTATCAATGTGATACAGATGAAGGTTTATCTTATCTACAGTATTGAGAGTACTCGGTGAAAGGGTTCTATCTCGAAATCTTACTTTTGCATTGTAGATAGCAAAATGTTTGATAGAAGCTTCAAAAGCTTTCTCTTTTTTCTTTGTTTTGAGCTGTGGTTTTGATTTTTTTGGCACAATAAGATTTTCAAGATTAAGCACTCCTTTTTTGTTTAAAAGGGCATTTATTTGTGGGCTAACGAAAGCAACTTTACCAATAGTGAGCTTTTTGTGGGAGAGGTCAAAAGATAATTTGGAAACATTGAGTGCATGCAGAGAGAGCAAAGTTTTTCGACTCCAACGTTTGCTTATGCGTAGTTTCTGTACACTTACATTTGTATCACTTACTTGCAGGAGTATTTTTTTCTTTTCTTTTGTGAGGTCGAGTGTTGTGTCGAGAGAGAGTGTAGCACTTCGTAATTTGACATTGTAAACTTTGAGTGCATCTTTAGCCATACTATCGAGGTAAGGGCGGTAATGCACAAGATTAAAATTTTTACATTGCAAGTGTGTATGAACATCTAAAACTTTTTGTTGAATGAGACCTTGTGCTTGACACTCTAAGGAGTCATTTAAACGGAGAAAAACTGTATAATCAAAAGGTTTTTCTCCCGCTAACGTAATATCTTTTGCAGAGATATTTAAAGTGTCGAGTTTTGTTGTGACATTTGGCGAGATACCATTGTCCTCGAAATTAGCTGAGATGTTTTTTAACTCTAAATCTTTGAGCAGAACACTCCAAGGTTTTTGTCGTGGAGCCGTTTGTGCAATGCTCGTTTTTTTCGTTTCTTTTTTGTTGAGTTTGAGGTAGTGGAGTAAATCTATCTGCTCTTTTGCATTACGTTTTGCATCTAAATGCAAAGTATCTAAAGTGATTTTGTCTATTTGTACATCTTGTGCAAATGGTTTTACACTTGCATTTTGTAGTGTAAAATTATGAAGAGTTACAATGTCTTGATGTCCATTTTTTGGGATGATTCGTAATTTGTCAATCTTTAATCCAATTTTATCCGCGAGTGTTGCATTTATATCATCTGCATTGAAATGAAAATGAGCATTGAAAGAGACTTTTCCATCAGCCACTTCAAAATTGAGCATATCCTTGATATATTTCCAAGGGGTATAGAGTTTGTTTGCTTGGAGTGAGAGATGACCATCAATGACTAAGGGCGTAATGCTTTTGAGCTCAGTTTGCATTTGGAAGTTTCCGCCATCGCCTAAACCTGTATAAAAATTCAAGTGTGTTGCATTAGAATCCATGTTATTTGTATCGAGATTTTCTAATACAAAATAAATATTATGAAAATCAAAAGCAAATTTTTCTTTTTTTGTATTATCCTGATAAGCTACATTTCCATCAAGTAGTTTTATCTTATCTATAATGATTCGTGGAAGATGTAGGGGTTTACTTGGATTCTTCTGTGCTTGAGTCTCTTTTAAAATTCCTAAAAGATTGAGCTTTTTCTCTTGAGAGAGTGCGAGAAAGAGTTCTGGCTTGTCAAGTAAAATATTTTTTATATGAACCGTTTTGGCAAACAAAGAGTATAACTCAAGGTTTAAAGAAAATGTTTTGAACTGTATAAGAGGGGTATTTGCCTTATCTGTGAGTTGAAGATTATGGAATTTGAGTTTAAAAAGAAAGGGGTTAAAATAGATACTTTCTATATGCACTTTTGCATTTGTTTCTTGTGCGACAAGTTTTATAATTTGTGATTTTGCAAGCCATGGAAGAACAAAAAACCCAACGACTGCATAGAGCAGTAGCAGGAGAAATAGTATTTTTTTGAACAAGATAAAACTCCATTATATGTATCTAATGAAGTTTATCTTATTGTAGGTTAAAGCATTATTATTTCAGTTTATCTATAACACTCTTTTTTGGATAAACAAATGTCGCCTTACGAATAACAGAAATTTTTTCACTTCTTTTTCCATCTGCATCGAGTGCATAAGCATGAATGACGATAGGGATAATAGTATCTTTTCTATCATTACTCACAAGTACATCCGTTGTTCTAAGTGTAACAATTTTTTTCTTTTTCACCCCTGGATTTGCATTAAATGGTTTAGATGGTTTCACAATTATTATTTTTCCGTTGATTCCTTTTGGTGGGATAACTTCAAAATAAAACTTCATTTTTTTGTTCTCAGTATTTTGGAGTAAAAATACATACGAGTTATCAACTCTCACTTTGCCTTCAGCAATATGTTTCACTGAGTACATACGAGTTTCTTTGTTAATGTTTAGAAGCATATGCTCTTTTGTACCACCCATAAACCCAAGAACAATAGAGATTCCGACGAGGAGTGCCACATATGCTAAAACTTTTGGACGGAAATATTTTGTTTTTCCTTTCTGATCGATGATTTCATAATCACTTGACCAAGTCACAAGAGAAGGTTTTCCAAGTTTACCCATAACAGTTGTACAAGCATCCACACACTCTAAACAGTTAATACACTCAAGTTGTAAACCTTTACGAATATCAATATGTGTTGGACAAACTGTTACACATGATTCACAAGTCGTACACTCTGCAGCAGGCTCAAAAGCTTGTAAGTCTTTTTGTTTTGTGAATTTTTTATTATGGTTTTCATCATAGATATCGCCCCCTCTATGTGTATCATAAAGTGCCATAACTGTATGTTCATCATAGAGTACTGATTGGACACGAGAGTAAGGACAAACATATGCACAAAAGTTTTCTTTTAAAAATGCAATATCATAGATGAGGAAAAGAGCGACAGCAAGCACAGTTCCTATCAGTGTCCAGTGATTTGCATAATCTGCAAGGTAAGGGAAAAAATCTTCAGGAGGGACAAAAAACCATAAAAAGTCAGATGCTGCAATAAGAGAGATGACTGTTACCATCATTAAAGCGATGACACGTTTTACTTTGTTCTCTGCTTTTGTCATATCTGGTTCTTTTTGTTTGTTTTTAATGCGTTTGCGCATTTTAAGAATCTTTGTTTCGATTAAATCACGATAGATAACACGAAACAGTGTTTGCGGACAGACCCAACCACAAAACACACGCCCTCCAACAACAGTCATTCCAAAAATGGTTAAGAACATGAGCATGAGTAAAAAAGGCATCAAATATAATTGTTGCATATCAAATTGAACAAAAGCTAAGTGTAGTTTGAGTTTATCAAAACTTAAAAGGAAGAAGTGATTTCCATTGTATGTAATCCATGGAAGGACAAGGGTAAAGATGGTTGCAAATGTAAACATATAATAACGCTTATATCTCCACGGCATCGGTATCTTTATAGATTTTTTCTCTGTACTCATTATTTTTTCTCCGTTGTTGGTTTTGGGCAGGCAATACTGTTTATCACATCATCTTCTGCATCTTTGGATGTTTTTTGGACTAAAGATTTAAAAGCAACTTGCTTTAACTCTCTTGAATCAATATAATCTTTTATAGAGCTTCTACTCACACCTAGTAAACGTGCGATTTCACTCACATTTTTCTTTTCATGTAGATACTGTAATATTTCACCTACATACTGGTCAAATTTTGAGTTTGATTGACTCCCTTTTGGTCGGCCAATAAACTTTTGCGACTCTTCTTCTAACTCTTGTCGAAGTTTGTCTATCAAACCTAAAGCGAGCATTCCGCTACTTTCTCGTGTTATTATAACAGATTTTTTTATAAAATGTACCTTTATTTCATGTTTGAGTAAACAACGAAACATTTGTACTAAATCTTGTATATTTGTGCTTAGTACCCAGATATCATAGACAAGAAGTGTTGCACCTTCGTGTGAATGAAAATAGTTTGTTACATCGGGTCTTTGAGATAAGGGCTTATTTTGTGAAGTATAATCAATGAACTCATCATCCACTGTAATACCGTTGGCAAGAGTATAAGCATTTATGTTTTTTAACTGTTCACCTGCTGTATCAAACTGTTTATCTGGACGTATATAGGCAATTGTCATGACGGATAAACCTCTCTTTTTTTGATTTTCATCGCTATTATATCTTTATTTGATGATTAAAGTCAATACTATTTGTAATATATTCGTCATATTTTAGTAGTGTGCTTCATTTAACAGCTCTTTTTATGTTCTCTTTAGATAAAATAACTTCCATATAATTTCAACAAAAAGTCTGAATCCATGACAACAAAACAGTATATACTTCAAACCATTCAAAAACGTCCGCTCATTATTGATGGAGCAATGGGTACACAACTCCAACAACGTGATGATCAAATTCCTCTTGAAGCTTGGGAAGGCAATGAAGGGTGTAATGAACTCCTCAACGTCACAGCTCCTGACATTATGGAAGAGATATTTAATGCTTACTTAACTGCAGGCGCAGACTTTATCACAACCAATACCTTTGGCTCTTTTTCTTGGGTTTTAGATGAGTATGACATCGGACATCGTGCGTATGAGCTTACAAAAGCAGGTGCCGAGATTGTCAAAAAAGCGTGTCAAAAGTACTCAACTCCAGAACATCCGCGTTTTTGTTTAGGTTCTATTGGTCCAGGGACAAAACTTCCCTCTTTAGGACATATTACGTATGACAAAATGTTTGAAGGCTACACCGAGGCTTGTCTTGCCCTCATAGATGGAGGTGTGGATATTTTCTTGATTGAAACAGCACAAGACCCCCTCCAAATTAAAGCAGCGCTGCATGCTATGGAAGCTGCAAATGAGCAAAGAGGAGTAGATATTCCCATCATGATTTCTGTAACTATTGAACTCAGTGGAACAATGCTTATCGGAACAGATGCGGAGACGATAGCGACTATTTTGGAGCCTTTTGATAACATTTTGAGTTTAGGATTTAACTGTGGAACAGGACCACAGCAAGTCTTAAAACATGTGAAAACTTTAAGTGAACTTTGGGGAAAACCAATCTCTGTACACTCAAACGCAGGACTCCCACAAAACAGAGGGGGCTACACCTACTACCCAATGGGACCCGATGAGTTTGTAGCACAACAAGAGAAATTTTTGGACTACGATGGTGTAAGTTTTCTTGGCGGATGCTGTGGTACAACCCCACAACACATCCGCGCCCTTGTAAACAAAGTAAGCTCCGTACAACCAAAAGCACCCTCAGGCTCCCATCCAAACGCCATCGCTTCGCTTTTTAACACCGTACCACTCATGCAAGAACCCGCACCTCTTTTAGTAGGGGAGCGTTCAAACGCAACAGGCTCAAAAGCATTTCGAGAACTTCTTTTAGCAGAGAACTACGAAGGGACACTCAGTGTCGCGCAACAACAAGTTCGAGCAGGGGCGCATGTGGTTGATGTCAATGTTGGTTTTGCAGGTCGTGATGAAACAAAAGATATGACTGAAGTCATGGCAATGTATGCACAAAAAATCGCCCTCCCTCTCATGCCCGATTCTACACAAACAAAAGGACTCGAAACAGCTCTCAAATACATCGGAGGAAAAGCTATCTTAAACTCTGTCAATCTTGAAGATGGAGAGGGAAAGTTTGATGATGTCTGTCGTCTGGCGAAAAAATTTGGGGCAAGTTTAGTCTGTCTGACTATTGATGAAGTAGGCATGGCAAAAAGTGTAGAGGACAAACTCAAAGTAGCCGACCGTATCATCGACCTTGCTACAAATCGACATGGTATTCGTAAGGAGAACTTAGTTTTTGATGTTTTAACCTTTACCTTAGGTTCAGGAGATGAAGAGTACTTTGAAGCAGGGATAAACACCATCGAAGCCATCCGACAACTTCGTATAAAACACCCAGAAGTTGGGGCAATTTTAGGGCTTTCAAACATCTCTTTTGGTCTGGATAAAGATGCACGACCATACTTAAACTCTATGTTTTTACACCACTGTGTGCAAGCAGGACTCACTTCTGTTATCATCAATGTAAAACATATCATTCCACTCAATAAAATTCCAGAAGAAGACCAAAAAATCTGTGATGACCTCATTTTTAACCGATTGCCAAATGGGGAAGCACTCTTTGCGTTTATAGAGCATTTTTCCTCTAAAGAAGCGGTCGATAATGATGCCGTCGATGAAGCATACTTAGCAATGAGTGATGAAGAAAAGATTGCAAAACTTTTAATGGATGGCGATAAAGATCGCATGATTCCTCTTGTCGAAGAGGCACGCCACACAATTGCTCCTGAAATCATTGTCAATGAGATTTTGATTGATGCGATGAAAGTCGTTGGAGAACTCTTTGGTTCTGGACAAATGCAACTCCCTTTTGTCCTCCAATCTGCCGAGACTATGAAAAAAACAGTTGACCATCTCAACCCCTACTTACCAAAAGTAGAAAAAGAGGTCGATACAACTTTAGCTTTAGGAACAGTCAAAGGCGATGTCCATGATGTAGGGAAAAATCTTGTGGATATCATCCTCTCAAACAATGGCTATAAAGTCAAAAACCTTGGGATTAAAGTTGAACTCGATCGTTTTTTAGAAACTATGAAAGAAGGGCATATCTCTGCACTTGGCATGAGTGGATTACTTGTAAAATCAACACAAGTGATGCTTGAAAATCTCAATACCTTAAAAGAGAAAGATATAAAAATCCCTATCCTTTTAGGTGGTGCCGCACTTACACGTGCATTTATTGATGATTTTTGTCGTCCTGCGTATGATGGACCTATCTTCTACTGTAAAGATGCGTTTGATGGGGTCACGGCTATGAGTCGGATTGAAGCTGGGAACTTTGACACGAACCTCCATCCTGATGCCCCTGTGGTAGAGAGAGTGGAGAAAAAAGAGGTCATCATTCCTCCTTTTGAAGAACTTACTATGCCAAACCGAGACATCCCAATTCCTATTCCACCTTTTTGGGGAAGACGAGAAATCAAACTGACTACACAGCAAATAGAGATGGCATTTGAGTGGATAAATCATAAGATTTTGTTTAAATCGCGTTGGGGTTATAGCTCTAAAGGTATGAAAAAAGAGGCTTACCAAAAGCAACTCGATGAGGTCGTGTGGCCTGCCTATGAAAAACTCAAAAAGCAGTTTTTAGAAGAGAAACTCTTTGAACCGACTATCATTTATGGCTATTGGCCATGTCGTAGTGATGATAATAAGCTACTTATCTTTAAAGAAGAAGAGGGCTTTAATGCCATCGGTGAAATCAATAAAGAACCGCTTGAAGTAAGAAGAAATGCAAGTTATAAAGAGTTCTCATTTCCAAGACAGCGCAAAAAACCGCACCGTGCTTTGAGTGACTTTTTTCAGAGTGAGCATGATGACATTATCGCCTTGACTTGTGTGAGTGCGGGTGCAAAACTGAGTGAAGTGGAACATGAGATTTATGAGCAAGGGAACTATACGGAGTATTATCAGTTTCATGGTTTAGGGGTAGAACTCGCAGAAGCCCTAGCTGAGATTGCGCATAAGCAAATCAGACTCGATTTAAACATTGCACAAGGGGAAAAACCCACATTGGCAGATGTTCAGATGAATAAATATCAAGGAAGCCGTTACTCATTTGGCTACGCTGCTTGTCCTGACCTAGAGTTAAATCGTCCACTTTTTGATTTACTTAAACCTGAGGACTTTGGGATTGAGCTGAGTGAGACCTTTCAGATTCATCCTGAACAGTCTACATCAGCATTGGTCGTTTACCATCCAAACGCAACATATTATAATGTATAAAGGAAAATCATGGAATTTATAACACTCTATTTTCAAGCATTGATTGATTTAAGTAACGCTATGGCACCTTACATTTTGTTTGGGCTGATTTTTGCAGGGATTTTACATGAACTTGTACCTGATACCATTGTTTCAAAGCATTTAGGAAGTAGCTCTGTTCTCTCCGTCATCAAAGCCACACTCTTTGGGATTCCTTTACCTGTCTGTTCTTGTGGGGTTATCCCTCTTGCAACAAGTATCAAAAAAAGCGGTGCGAGCAATGGTTCAACACTCTCTTTTCTTATTTCAACTCCCATCACTGGGGCAGATTCGATTTTAGCAACCTATGGGATGTTTGGCTGGGCTTTCACCATCTATAGAGTGATAAGTTCTATGATTATCTCTATCATTGCTGGGGTAATTGCAAACTTTTATGGAGATGAAGAGGTAGCAGAAAAACCAAAACCTGTATTTAGTATGACAGCACCTAAACAAGCAGTAGGCACGATGAGCTTTTCCGCAGTTGCTACTCCAAAGACAGCAGAAGCGTGTGAGAGTGGGAGTTGCTGCTCTTCATCTGGGAGTTGTGACACACAAACAGGAAGTTGTTCACTCCTTACAAATGCCCTCTCTTATGCATTTGGGACACTCCTCAAAGATATAGCTTCACCACTATTTATTGGTTTACTTTTGGGAGCTTTTATTACCGTAGCAATGCCTGATAATTTAAGCGAAATTCTCATCGCACATAGTTGGCTCTCTTACATCATCGTTATTGCTATTGCCATTCCGATGTATGTCTGTGCCACCGCTTCTTTGCCAATAGCAGCAGGACTTATCCTTGCTGGTGTTGCTCCTGGTGCGGCATTTGTTTTTTTAACAGCAGGTCCTGCGACAAATACTGTGACGATGGGGGTTGTTAAAAAAATGTTAGGGACGCGTACACTCTATATTTATTTAGGTACTATCATCGTAGGTTCTATTATTTTTGGACTTGGACTTGATATGATTTTACAAGATGTTGATGTCAAAGAGATGGTTCACTTAGATGAAAATGCAAGTTTTATCGCTATGGGTTCAAGCCTTGTTTTATGGGCTTTCGTGCTTTACTTTATAGTAAAACCTTATATAAAAAATCGATTTTAGGTATAATTTTATTATGATTTTTAAACTGTTAAAGATGTAGCAGCCGATTCTGTAATCAGCTCCATGTAAAGTATTTTTTTATTGTTTATTAACTCTTCTTTGACGAGTATAAAATTATACTTTAAGTATAATTTTATAGCTTTTTCATTATCTTTAAAAACTTTCAAATAAAGATATTTATATTTAAAAGTTAGTATCTTCTCCATCAAGAAGTTACCCTGAGCATATTTTTTTGGATTTGAATATAATCCTATTTCAGCTTTATTATTTTTTATATTATTAAAATAAATCACACCTACATTCTCTACAAGAAAGTATTTATTTTCTTTGTCATTGATTAGACTATCTATAAATTTTAAATGATTTTCAATTGAAATTTTATCTAAAGAATACATATTTATTCTTGTCCTGATATTATTGCGCCAATCTAAAACCATTAATTTTTCTTTATAAGTTAAGTTTATAAAGTTTTTCATCTTACTATTCTTACACTTTTAAATGCTTCGACATATTTTTTTCCAACTCTCATACCTTGATATTTGGCATTTAACTCAATCCCTTCTAAACTTCTAGGGTGTGGATAACGACAAAGTTCAGAAGTGTATTTTTTCATTGCTTCTATTTTTAAGTTAATGGTATCACTTATATCAAAAAAAGTATCAGGAGAAAAAGAGAGAGGATAGTTCCACTCAGTAGATGAAAGTATCTCAAAGCTATATATCTCTTTTACACATTCATCTTCCATAGGTCTTGTAGCTGTTAAAACTGCTTGATATGTAATGCGATGGTCTATGTTCAAATCATTTTCAAAATGGGTAAAAATAATATCTGGTTGTACTTCTTTTTTAACTTTTGATATAACTTTTACAATATCAAGTAAATCAACACTATCAAATCGATTGTCAGCAAAAGATTCTACAAAAACCTTTTTGATGCCAATAGTATCATTTGCTTTTTGTATCTCAGTATTTAAAACTTCTATCTCTTGCTTTTTAGATTCAACTACTCTTTGTTCATCTCTACTTGTTTTACCCTCGCCAAGGATTAATGTATAAGCTTCATACCCTTCTTTTATTAGTTTAGCAACTGTCCCAAAACAACCTAGGACTTCATCATCTGGATGTGAAGCTACTATAAGTATTTTTTTACTCATACAAAACTCTGAATATTTTTTGCATTATTAAATAATATATTTTCTATTTCATGAGTAGAAAAGTTATAGTTTTCTAAAAAAGATATAGTTTTAAAAGTACTTTTAGAAATATCAACATAAGGGCTATCCGACCCATACAAAACTCTACTGCTTCCAAGCTTCTTATAAGCATATGCAAAATCTTTTTCAATTGAAGAGTTTAAATAGTATGAGATAGAAAAAGATGTCTCTAAAAATATATTTTTTTTCTCATCTGCAAGAAGCATAGCCTCTATAACTCTTGCACCACCAGAATGTAGCAAGATAATAGGTACTTTAGTGATAAAGTCAGAAATAATAGAAGCTAGTTTCAAATTATCATAAGTATACATTTTAGATGTTCCATAACTTGTATCTATACAGATAATAATTTCTCTTTTCTCAGCATATTGGCAGATTTTTACGATATCTATAAAATCGGTTTTAGAAATTCTTTGATTATAAGAGTGGAATTTTATGCAGTTTATACCATTCTGTATTGCTTTATCTAAATAGTCCAATACATTTTTTTTTCTAAAATCAATCAACGCACTAAACAGAGAACCTTTAAAGTCATTTTTAACTTGTTTAATAAAATGAGTTAAATCATCTTCAAAAAAAATATCTTGATTAAAAAGCATGAAATTACCTGCTTTTATAGTGCTTTTAAAATTATCATAGTAATTAGAATAACAATATTCAAGATTTTTTAGTGACATTAGATTTTCATTTGAGATGTTATCATTAATATTATTGGTAAGATTACATGGTAAATGTATATTAAAATCAAAAACTTTCAACTACTTAATCCCTATATATAAATAGCATAAATTCTTTTTGAGGAATGGGTGCATAATTATGTTTTAGAACAACATTATTAGATAATGTAAATGCAAATTTAAGCATTTCTATAGGATTATGATAAAAAACAAAATCTTCTTTTTCATAATCCTGAGTAAGATTTGTTGATAAAAAATCAACTATAAGAACATCATTTACCATTGCAAAAGCTTTTTTAATAAATAGTTTTGAGTATTCTAAATTATCCATTTTATTTTTTAAATTAAAATTTAAAACTCCAAACATTACTCCAATATCTGCAATATCTGTTTTTTCTGTATCTATTATATTTTCAACTTGAAATGTTGAAACATCAGTTAAATGATTTTTCTTTGCTTCATTTATCAAATCTGAATTTATATCATAACCTATATAGCTATCGAAAGTTATTTTATTTTTAACAATAAAATCTAAATAATCCCCAAAACCACAACCAATATCTAAAATTGATTTACCATTAAACTCTATATTACTATCTAAAGTCTGCTCAAATCTATACTTTTGCTGTTCTTTTGTACCCCATCCTAATGTTTTTATATCATGACCCATTTGCTTATATCTTGAAGAGTATCTATCTATTGTTTGCGTTGATATATCTTTTAAGTTATGCATTTTATTTCCTTAAATCTTGAAAATCACTTTCAAAATTTTGTAATTTATCTCTTAAAGTTTTAGGTAAAATTTCTTTTTCATTGTCTAAATACTGCTTTAAACATATCGTTTCATAGGTACTCATTTTTAATGTATCTATACAAAAATACCATATATCTTCTTGAAGTTCAATAAACTCAAGTCTTTTAAGAAAATTTTTATTTATTGCTTTGTTTTTAATCAAAGTACAGCCAGAATCATCAGCAACAATAATTGAATTTTGAAACATTTTCTTTCTTTCTTTAATTACTTTTTCTATACTTTCCTCCAAAAAAACTTTTTCATTATAGCATCCTAATGGTGTATATCCTAAAGACCATATAGCATAATCTTCTTTTTTTAATCTATGAACATCCCTTACTAAACCATTTATAATAATTGCTTTTGCATTTTTATACAACATAATATATTTTGATACGATATCCCCTAACACTGCTCTGTCTTTACAGTTAAAAGTATCTACAAATATAATTTTATCTTCTTTTATATTTTCAATTTGTTTATGCAACTCCCAATTTGAATTATTATATGCAAAAATATATTCAACTTCTCCCACAACAAAATGCCCGTTATTTAATGGTTTTAATCCATCAAGCACACCATTTTTTGCAAGTGCATCTGAAATCTCAACACTTGATATCTTATTTTTATCTATGTAGTGCAAAATTTTATTTTTCATAAATCACCTTTATATTTTTTTCTATTACTTTATTTATGTCAATAAATTCATTACTTGCAATCACAAAACCATGTCTATCTGCATCTGTTGTTATGTTTGATATGGTGTCACCATTATTAATCAATAGTCGTAATTTTAATACTTCTTCTTTTTTTGAAAAATCTTCAACACCATCAATCCTTTTTATTTTTCCTTTGTTTAGATTGAAAAATTTTAAAATAGTTTTATTTTTAGCAATATTGTTTTTAAAAAAACTTTTATTTATTTCTAATACATCACAGATGTATTGTTCAACTAAGTTGATTCTAGATACATGAGGTACAATAATAGCAGAAGTATATACTCCACCTCCTCTATTAGCACTTTCAATTAAATAAATTTCATTATCTTTTGTAACCATATATTCACTATGAATCATTCCAAAAGTATAGCCCAATGCACTATTGATATTTTCGTTAGTTTTACTAATCTTATCATAAATATCTTTATCAAATTTGGCAGGATATTGTATTTCAATAGCAACTTGTGTATCTTTAGAAGCAAGAATTTTATTGGCTATTGCTAAAGATTTTACTCCATATTTTTTAAATGCATAACCATCAACAGTAATATGTTCTCCATCTATAAACTTCTCAACAATTACCAATCTTGAGTGTGAATTTATAAGTGCATCTATATAAGCATCTTCAATTTCATCTTTTGATGAAATTTTATTTACTCCAAAACTACCTCTATTATCTACAGGCTTTACAATAATTGGAAAATCAACATTTTTACAAAATTCATATATATCATTTATTGAAGTTACTAATGCAAATTCGGGTACTAGAAGATTTGCTTCTTTTGCCTTTAATCTTTGAAGATATTTATTTGTAGCTATTTGAGCTTCTTTGATTCTTGGTCCGGGTAAATTTAAACTTTCAGATACAAGAGCTTGTGCAAAGTAGCTATAATCACATTCATCAGATATTACAGCATCTATATTTATCTTTTTTGCATAATTAAGAATTTTTTCTAAATTTCTTATATCTGTAATCAATACATCTTTATATTTTGGTTTTTTGTAATAATCTAAATTATAATGTATTCCATAAATTTCAACATTATATTCTTCAAGTTTATCTAGTAATGGTTCTTGTTCCCATCCTAAGTTAATCACTAATACCTTTTTCATTTTAACATTTCCCTCTTAGCATATCCCATTTTAACAATTCACCTTTAGATATATTTGAATTACTTTTCATATTTTTTATAATAAATTCCATCTGCTTACAATCTATACCGTTATAATCTCTTTTAAATTCAAAATCATTTTCATTGAAGCTTTCATTATCTTTTTTAGCCTTTTTTAATACTAATCTATATAAAATACTATCTTTAAAATGTTGTTCTTCTATTTCCAGTTCTATTCTGCTTTTACTTTTAAGTGCTTGTTCTATCGCTCTTATACCAGTAACCATATTTTTAAATTCATCTGGAAGTATTGATATAGCAGCATCTGGAATTGGTAAATTTTTATCAGTTGTGAAATGCCTTTCTATTATTTGAGCTCCCAATGTTACAGCAGATAATGAAGTGTATATTCCATCTGTATGGTCTGAATAGCCTATAGTTTTGTTAAACATACTTTTATATACTTCTATAAGGTGTAAATTTGCTTTATCATAAGGTGTGGGATATAGGCTATTACAATGAAAAATTGCAAAATTATCATGATTATATTTTGCAAATTTTTTTACTACTTCTTCTAGTTCACTATAAGAGACTATCCCTGTTGATATTAAAGTTGGTTTTTTTAGTTTGATAACTGCATCTACAAGTTGTGGGAAGGTACCTATTTGAGCAGATGCTAGTTTATAGAGTTTTACATCTATATCTTCTAAAATATCGATAGCTTTTAAATATGTAGGAGATGAAAAAAATGTAATATCATTTGTATCACAATAACTTTTTAAATCATAATGCCACCGTTCTAAAAGATCAATTTTTGAATGTAATTTTTTCATTTTTTGAGAAGGATTATGATATAACTCATTGACATTAATAGATTGAAACTTTACTGCATCCGCACCAGACTCTTTTGCAGCGATTATCATCTCTTTTGCTAAATTTAAGCTTTGATTATGATTTGAGCCAATTTCTGCGATTATATATGTTTTTTCTAAAGCATTAAAATTTAACATTTTTCAGATATCCTTTTAATTTTTCTTCTATACTTACTTAAATTGTCATCTAAGTATAGTATATTTTTATAAAGTTTTTTACAATTAAATTTTTTCATAGTAATGAGTTTCTTTTTCTTAAAATATTTATAAATATCTTTTTGATCATTTCCTGTTAAAATAGAGATAAATGGTAATTGCATATATAAAACTTCATGTGAAATTACACTTGGAGAAATAATTGCCATATCACTAATATGCATCAATTTAGCAATATTATTTGTATTAATATATAAGGTCATATTATTATTTATTGAAACAAAATATTTTAATTGGTTTAAATTTTTATTTGATGTTGTTGTAACAATATTGACATTATATATCTTTGGAATACATTTTAATATTTTCATAGTTATATTAGAGTGATCACTGCCACCCATAGCTACAAAAATAGTTTTTTTATCATGTTTATAAATTTTTCTTTTTATAAATTTTTCTTTGATAAATTCATCTCTAATAAGAGTATATTTAGACCCACATTTAAGTTTGCATTCACTTGGAACTAAACTTTTATACTTTTTTTTATCACAACTAATATTATGGTTGAGAAGTATATCACAATAATGTTTTTCATAAGTATCATCTAAAACCATCATTTGCAAGGTTAGATTCTTTTTTTTTAGTTTCTTTTCAAATTTATAGTCAATTCCATAATGGTCAATTATCAACAAATCTATCTTTAGTTTTAGTATAATTTCATTTAATTCTTGTATATTATTTGATTTTAAAATGATAGTTTTATAACCAGATTCCTCGATTTTATAGTTTATATTACCTTGTAGATTTTGTATTGCAAATATACTATTATGACCTTTCTGAAAATATTGAGAAGCCAAAACTAAATCTCTCATAATATGCCCTGTCCCTATACTAGATGAGGAGTCTGCACGAAATAAAATATTCATGATAAATTACCATTTCTATTTAAAATTTCATACAGGTATTCAGCCCGTTGCCAATCTTCTAAAGTATCAATATCTTGCACTAAATGTCTTGGTAAAATGATGGGGATGCTTATATCACTAAACATCATCTTATTTGTAGAAATTTTTTCTAACTCTCTGTTTGTCCAGTAAAATTGCCCTGCATCTTGGTAGGCTTCTTCTAAGTCTTGACTTCTACTCATATAGTGTTGGGGAGTAAACATTTCACATCGTCCATCACTAGTTAGCTTAAAAGTTCTCTGAATAGGAAAAGGCATTGTTGTTGCACTAAAAGCATTTATGGCATTACTTTTTTGTAATGCTTCATAAGCTTTTATTAGATATTGTTTTTGCAAAAGTGGAGCAGTCGCATAGAGTGTACAAATATATTTATAATTCTCTCCTTGTTCTTCCAAGTATTCTATAGCATGGTTTGTAACATCTGTCGTACCCGTAAAGTCATCACTCAGTTTTATTGGTCTAAGAAATGGTACTTCTGCACCATATTCTTTTGCAATATTTGCTATTTCTTTATCATCAGTACTCACTATGATTTTGTCAAATAGTTTAGATGCTAATGCTACCTCTATGCTATAAGCAATGAGCGGTTTACCGTGAAAAATTTTAATATTTTTTCTTGGTATGCGTTTACTGCCACCTCGTGCGGGGATAATACAAACTGCATTTTTCATCTAAAAACTACACCCGCG
>JALUWV010000094.1 GCA_027019335.1 Sulfurimonas sp.
TGATTTTCAGAAATCAGTCCAAAAAAAGTAAACATTTCACCCATTGATGTGCTCCCTTGTATTTAAAATTACGAAATTCTACAAAAAACTCCATTAAAACTCTATTAAATTATGCTAAAAAGTACTTTACTTTGCAAATTCAACAGCCCTACTCTCCCGTATAACATTTACTTTAATATCCCCTGGATATTGTACTTTTTCTTCTATCTCTTTTGCTATCTCTTTTGCAATGAGGACAGACTCATCATCATTGACTAAAGTTGCATTGACGATAACTCTTACTTCACGTCCAGCATTGATGGCATAAGCTTGTCTTACACCTGTTTGTGCCGAGGCAATTTCTTCTATCTCAGTTACTCTTTTTAAAAAGCTCTCGAGTACTTCTCGTCTAGCCCCTGGTCTCGCAGCAGAAAGTGCATCAGCGGCACATACAGCCCCACACTCTATGGTATGGATTTCTTGCTGTCCATGATGTGCATAAATAGCATTGATGACAACACTGTCCTCATTGTAACGATTACAGACTTCTGCTCCTAAATCCACATGATTTCCATCATGGTCATGTGTCAGTGCTTTTCCAATGTCATGAAGTAAACCTGCTCTTTTTGCTAAAATCGGGTCTCCTCCCATTTCTGCTGCCATAATCCCTGCTAAATGCGCCACTTCCAAAGTGTGTGCTAAAGCATTTTGCCCATAACTTGCACGATAACGGAGTCTCCCGATAAGCTTCATTAGCTCAGGATGCATTACACCTATGTCCATATCTGCTATCAGCTCTTCACCCTCAGCCAAAATACTTGCTTCAAACTCATCTGAAACTTTTTTGAAAATCTCTTCAATACGACTTGGCTGTATGCGACCATCTTCGATAAGGAGTTGTAAAGTTTTCGTTGCTATAGCACGACGATACAAGTTAAAACTACTCACAAGAATGGCATTTGGTGTGTCATCTATGATAATATCAACCCCAAGAAGTGTCTCTAAAGATTTGATATTTCGCCCTTCTTTTCCTATGATTCTCCCTTTGAGTTCATCATTTTCAAGATGGACGAGGTTCGTCAAACGTTCACTTGCAAATTCACCAGCAAAACGACTTGTAGCTTGTGCTAAAATAAAGTTTGCCTTTTTCTCTCCCTCTTCTTTTGCCTCATTTTCATAACGTCTCACGATATGGGCAACTTCACCACGAGATTTTTCTTCTATATTTTGAAGCAATAATTTTTTTGCTTCTTCTTTTGTCATTCCTGCACTATGCTCAACTGCATGAACTGCTTCATCAAGTTTTTTTGCATATTTTTCTTTTAAAGCAACTAAAGATTTTTCATTTCTTTCCAAATTAATTTGCTGTGCTTTCATGATATTTGTATCTGCAAGTAATTTTTTCTCTTCTTCTTGCTTATACTTTTTAAAACTTTCTTCATCATGTGCTAAAGCATCTTCGCGTTGTCGTAAATCTTCTTTCACTCTCTCTTTTACACTTTCGTACTGCTTCTTTGCTTCCATCTCAATTTCACGAGATTTTAAATGGGCATGTTCGAGTAAATTATGTGCTTCACTATCGATAGCGATAGCTTTTGCTTTTGCTTGTTCCACATATATTTCAAAATTTGCAGCAGTGATTTTTTTGGAAATTAAAAATCCAACCACACCACTCACTATAGCAATAGAACCTCCTGATAAAAGTTCATTTAACATCATCTTTTCCTTTTTTTTGACACTTTCATTTGAAGATAAGCTGTTAAAAGCATATCCCCTTTTACATCATAGTCATCACAAATATACTCACTTGTATGACAATATTCATTTTGAATAAAAACAGTATATGGCTTCTTTTTGAGTTTTTCAAAAAAACGGTCATACATCCCTTTTCCAAAGCCTACTCTTTGAAAATTTCCATCTACACCAACGACTGGCACGATAGCTATATCTATGTTATTAATTACTCTATTGGAATTTCTAGCTTCTAAAATACCAAATTTTTTCTTTTCAAGTGGTAATCTAAATGGTACCATTTTAAAACTTTTACCTTCCATAAATGGAATATAGACCTCGCTCTTTTTTCGCATATATTGGAGTGTCTTCACAATATTTGCTTCTATTGGCAAAGGATAATAAAAGAGGATTTTTTTATTTTTATACTGTAAAAGTAACTTTTTCAATGCTCTATTTATCAAGGCATTTTTATATACTTTGTTATATTTGTACTGTTTTTTTTGCTGTTTTAAACATTTTTCTCTAAATAAGGTCTTTGTAAGAGTCATATTAAATCTTTGTGGTTATAATTTCACATATTTTACACAAATAATATAAAAAAGGTAAACTTCATCATGAAAAAAATGACAATTCTTTCACTTCTTTTCCTTTCTTTACTCTTCAGCGCTTGTTCTAAAGAGAAAAAAGATAATTCCCAAGCAAATGCCGTGCTAGTAAATACAAATGAGTTTGTTTTAACCGCGCTTGACAATAAACAATATATCGTTCATAAGGAAACGAATGGTTACTCACTTGAAGGAGCAAAGGGTAAAGTACTTATTTTTGATATTTTTGCAACTTGGTGTCCACCATGTCGTGCTACAGCTGCACACTTAACCGCCCTTCAAAAAGAATTTGGTAAAGATTTAGTTGTTATAGGTGTCAATATTCAAAATGACCTTCCAAATCAAAAGTTACTTGATTTTCGCCAAAAATACAATGCCCAATATACTTTAGTAAACTCTTCACAAAATCGTCGTCTTGTCAATTCTATGGCAACTTTTTTAAAACTGGGTAATAATTTTCCGATTCCAATTATGGCAATCTATAAAGATGGCAAACTTGTAAAACACTACATTGGACTTGTTGAAGAAGAGTTTGTTGCAAGTGATATCAAACGCGCTTTAGGTAAATAGATGAAAGATTGGCTTAAACTCTCTCTCGACAAAACTGTCGAGGCAATGAAAGCAGTTGCTCCTAAAAAAAAGATATTTTTTACCAAAGATGAACTTGAAGATATTTTGCTTGAAGCAGATGTTGAATATGCACTGGTTGAAGCAATTTTAGAACAAACATATCAAGAAGAAATCGATAGAGAGATTTTACGTTCTAAACTTTTATCCACACTTGCTTGGACAAAATACAAAGAGCCAGAGTATAAAGCACCTTTTGTAGAGCTTATTGTTGGAGTCAATGGTGCAGGGAAAACCACAAGTATCGCAAAACTAGCTAAAATGTACCAACAAGAAGGCAAATCTGTCATACTCGGTGCTGGAGATACATTTCGTGCAGCGGCTATTGAACAACTTACTTTATGGTCACAAAGATTAGATATTCCTATCATTGCTTCTAAACAAGGGCATGACTCTTCTGCAGTCGCCTTTGATACCATTGATTCAGCAAAAGCCAAAGGTATTGAGCATGTTATCATCGACACGGCTGGGCGATTACATACACAAACAAATCTCTCCAATGAATTGAAGAAAATTAAACAAATCTGCACAAAAGCACATGATGGAGCGCCACAAAGAACCCTCTTAGTGCTTGATGGTACACAGGGAAACTCGGCTATTGTACAAGCAGAAGCTTTTCATAAGATGATAGGCATTGATGGCATCATCATAACGAAGCTTGATGGTACCGCTAAAGGAGGCAGTATTTTTAGTATTGCTTATGCATTGGAGATTCCTATCCTTTACATAGGAACAGGTGAACAACCAGAAAACCTCATCAAATTTGACAAATATCAATTTGTTGATAATCTCCTCGATGCAATATTTATAGAAGAAGAAAATTAACTTAATCGATACCCTATAGAATAAACACTTTCAATAGCTTTTTTTGGAAGTTTTTTTCTCAATTTAGATACCATTTTTCTCACATTATCAGGGTCTATCTTTTCCCCTATGGAGTGATAATGTTCTACTATCTCTTCACTTTTGTAAATATGCCCTCTTTCTTGACTGAGATAATCTAAAAAAATCATTTCATATTTTGTAAGAGAGATATTTTTACCCTCTACGGTCAATATTTTATTACTTCTATTATAAAAAGATGTTTTCGTCCATTTTACAATCACATCATTACTCATAATCTCTTTAGAAACCTTTTCTAAAATATCAAATAGTTTAGTAAATTCAATAGGTTTTTGAATAAATTGACTGATACCTAAGTTGATAAGGGGCAGTAAATACTCTGATTCATCATGAGCAGATATAACAATTGTTTTTTGTTGTGGATGTATCTTATAAATTTTTTCTATCAGTGTGACTCCATCCATATTTGGCATTTTTATATCTGTCAATACAATATCGTAATACTTATTTTCTTTTAAAAAGTAATTTTTATATGCCTTGAGAGCTTCTGCACCATCTTCTGCCACTGAAATATCTGCAAAAAAAGCACACATCATGTCTGCTGTACTATCTCTTAACTCTGCATGATCTTCAGCATATAAAACAGTGAGATTTTTAGAGTATTGCAAAAGAGATTCAAAATTTTTCTTTTTCATCGTATCTTCTTATGTATTCATTATTTTTTGTTAGTATATCAAAATATTTTCAAAAAAACTAAATAAAAGAGAAAAAAATGCACATAATAGTCAATGGCCAAGCAAAAGAATATACACAAGAAATGACAATACACAAAGTCTTAGAAAACTTATCCCTTGTGGGAAAAGTAATGGCAGCAGCTGTCAATATGGAAATTGTTAAACAAGATAATTGGACACACTATACACTACACGATGGAGATAAACTCGAACTTCTTGACTTTGTTGGTGGAGGCTAAAAGGCACTCCTGCCTTCTAGTATTTAAAATTTGTGATTAGCTACAGTAGAAGGAGTTATATTTCCACTTGCTTGCATACTTAATGCTTTGGGATATACCTCATAATGCTCACGAACAGCTTGGGCTAGTTTCATTTTAGTAAGCACATCTATAGCACCATCTTCTTTTATAGCATCAGCCAAAGCATTGACAAGTTTATCTTGTGGTACATCTACTATCTTTGACCATGAACGCAAAAGTTCTCGATTTACAAAAGTTGGCAGTGACCCCATAATGCCAACATCATTTTGATTGTGTATCATGAGTCCTGAAGTTGTTCCTCTATCAAGTGTGAGTACTTGAAAAAGATAAAGTGTATGGTATGCGAGTTGTTGTTTTCTATCATCTTCAGAAATGCTATTTCTTGTTTTAAAAGCTTGAGAAATGATATTTATATAGGTATCAATCATGCCTTCTCCAAAAGAGTTTGCAAAATCATAATCTTTTTGTGTATCGTCTGTTTGATAGTTTTCAAGATAAAAGTGTGAAACCCCGCGTGTCCTTTTTAAGGCGGGAACATTAAAGTATTTATCACCTTGTTGTGAACCTTCGTTATAAGTATCTCCTGCAAACGATTCTAAAGCTGCTTCAAACACTTTTCTATCTTCTTCATTGTTGATACTTGGATTCAAATCAGCCATTATACGCCAGTAAGAAGGCTTGTCTTTGACCTCTGTAAAACTTATATGCAAGTGTAAAGAAGGGACATGTGGATTATTTGGGTGAATGATTGTAGAGATTGCTGTTGCCGACTGTAAGTTTCGCTGTTCTTGTTCATTGTAATGCACCTGTGAGACATTGACACTTCCCGTATTAAAAAGTGTTTCGTCTCGAGCTTCAAAACGGCTTCCTCCCCCATGTAATCCAGCATCTCGAAACCAAATAACTTCTTCAAAAGCTTGATTTTCACCTATTTCAGTACTTAAAGCACTTAACTTATCTGCAAATCTTTTTTGTAAATTTCTTACCAGAGTATATGCCTTGACCGCTTCTTCTGATTTTGCCATTTTCATTTCCATTGAGTCCAAACCTTTATTTTTTTTTAAAATAATAGCATAAAATAAATAATAAATAATATGTCAATTTGTCATAAAACAACAAAGTTTATAAAAAAAGTACTATAATTTTTAAAATTTATGCAAGAAGGCGTAACATGGCAAAGAAAAAGATTTTATTTGAGTGTCAGCATTGTGGACTTACAACACCAAAATGGATGGGAAAATGTACAAATTGTGGTGCTTGGGACTCTTTTGTTGAGTTAAATGAGCAACAACAAGAAGTCGTAAAGCAAACAAAATCAACGACTTCTACTTCTGCTAAAGCCATGAGTATCAATGATGTTATCGAAGAAGAAATCTTCCGTTTTAGTTCACTTGACAGTGAACTTGACACTGTTTTAGGAGGCGGCATAGTGCCGGGTTCTTTGACACTTATTGGAGGAAGTCCAGGTGTTGGAAAATCAACACTCCTACTCAAAGTGGGTGCCAACATTGCATCCCTGAATAAAGATGTACTTTATGTAACTGGTGAAGAATCAACTTCACAAATCAAACTCCGTGCCAATCGTCTCAAAGCGAACCATGATGCACTCTATCTTTTAAGTGAAATACGATTAGAACAAATCTTAGTAGAACTAGAGCATCGCAAATATGATTTTCTCATTATAGATTCCATCCAAACTATTTACTCAGAAAATATATCTTCCGCACCAGGGTCTGTCACACAAGTAAGACAAATCACTTTTGAACTGATGCGCATTGCAAAAGAGAGAGATATTGCTATATTCATTATTGGGCATATTACAAAAGAAGGCTCTATCGCTGGACCGCGTGTACTTGAACATATGGTAGATACTGTTTTATATTTTGAAGGCGATAGTTCTCAAGAGTTGAGAATCCTGCGTGGTTTTAAAAACCGTTTTGGACCAACAAGTGAGATTGGAGTGTTTGAGATGCGAGCAGAAGGTTTAGTTTCAGCAACTGATATCTCTTCACGCTTTTTCAACCGTGATTCTCAGCAAGCAGGTTCTGCTCTCACAGTCGTTATGGAAGGGTCTCGACCTATCATTCTTGAAGTACAAGCTTTAGTCTCTGAGTCCCATACTCCAAACTCAAAAAGACAAGCAACAGGTTTTGATAACAACCGATTAAATATGCTTCTCGCCCTTTTAGAGAGAAAATTAGAAATCCCGCTTTCAGGGTATGATGTTTTTATTAATATCACAGGTGGTATCAAAATTACCGAAACAGCAGCAGATCTTGCTGTCTTAGCCGCAATTTTAAGTAGTTTTCGAGATAGAGTGATTTCAAAAGAGACCATTTTCATCGGAGAAGTCTCTTTAGTAGGAGATGTGCGAGAAGTCTATGCACTTGATAGCCGACTCAAAGAGGCACAACTACAAAATATATCCAAAGCAATGTTGGCAAAAAAACCTTTAGAAAAAACAAACTTAAAAACATTTGTCGTGGATGAAGTCACAAAACTTTTAGAATGGTATTAAATTTATCTTAATTATTGTAGAATTACAGAGACAAATGATGAAGGATTTTAATGTTAGATGCAGAATTTAGAAGTGA
>JALUWV010000095.1 GCA_027019335.1 Sulfurimonas sp.
GTTTTTAGCGATTTTTGCCATTGCCATTCTCAATGGGATTGTACTTGTGAGTTTCATCGATGAACTCCGAGCAAAGTTTCCTGATGTAAATTTAAAAACAGTGTTAAAAGATGCAACGCTTCTACGTTTACGTCCCGTACTCATGACGGCATTTACAACACTTTTTGGAATCTTACCACTGCTGTATGCCACAGGTGTAGGAAGCGAGATACAGTACCCTTTGGCCGTTGTCATCACAGGAGGTATTATCAGTTCAACATTTTTAACACTGTTGATACTCCCCGCAACATATTTGCTTTTTTATAAAAAGACTTAAATAAAGGTATACTTTATAACCATAATATAGCAGATAAAGCTACAATTATGGTTATAAGTATAGGGAGTAATTTATAAACGATACGCATACCAAACAAAGGTTTTCCATCTATAAATATACCCAACTGAACCGCTGTAACCATGAGTGCAGACACTATGAAAAAGAGAAAAGAGAATAAAAGAAAAAGATACCAAGGTGTATGTAAAACACCAAAAAAAGCGACACTTATAGCGAAAAGAGTAACAAGCAAGTTTTCCAAAGTAATAAAAAGTGTTCTCTTCTCTTCTTTATAACGAACTCGTGCTATCTTTTGGTAGAGGAAAAGTAAAAAAAGAGTAAAGTAAAAAAGCATGCAACATATCCTAAAAAGTTTCTGAAATCATAGCGAAATAGTTTTAAGTTATGTTTATCATATTAATTATTTATAAATATATTTTTATTGTTTAGTATACTTTCCTTTGTTCTTACATTTTTTGGGGGTTATCTAAAGTGAAAATTTCTGCTTCTAAATCTGCTTTCTTTGGTTCTATAATTTTCAAAATAGCATCAATATTTACTAAAATCCTATATGCCCACTCATGATGAAAAAGTATCATTTTCCACTCTTTATGTACTTTATCTTTATTTGTTGTCTCTTTTTGCAGACTCCAGTAAGCGATGTCATACTCTAAATGCGTAAGTAATGGCGAGATAAGTGATTCATAAAATGTTTTAAATTCTCCATTATAGTAAAGGTCTCTACTCACTGCTATTTTATCCACTATCTTCACGAGTTCTTTTTCTTTGGCATATAAGTGAATATCTTCTATAGGATATTTTTTATATTTTCGGATAACTTTTGTGAGAACTTTTAAAAGTTTTCTCACACTTTTTTTCATTACTTTAGCAAGTGCTATCGCTTCATTAAGTTTTTCTACAGCTTGTAGCATATTTTTTTCATACAGTTCTTTAGAAGGTAAGTCTAACACTATTTTCTCTTTTTTATGCTCCTTATCCACATAAGTTTTCACTGCTTGAGCAAAAGGCATCTCTGTTGTTCCTTTGATTCTAGCACCCCCCTCGGTAGCATTAATCGTCAAAAAGTCTTTCTCTTTGTTCTGTTCAACAGTATTTTCATAGCCATTTAAAAACATTTTCCAAATTTTTGTCGTACGGACTTCTCCATCTCCACCATAGGCTTCTGTATATTCATCGTGAGCTTTTTGCTTAATTTCATCATCACCAAAGATATGATTTAAAGCATGACTTTTCCCATCCTTAGCATACGCCAAATCTTGCCCAATAATCATCACTTGGTTAAACTTCATACTACTTGCAAGTTCATAAGCCATATTGGCAGCACTCATTCCGAGTCCTAGGTAACCATACTTCTCAAACTCCATAAAAGAATAATGCCAACCTGTTGGTCGCATACTGAGTTGGAGTTGTCCCTCTTTGATGTTGTCGAGTAACTCTTGTGCAACAATGGCAGTCACTGCAAAGACAATATCTTTTTGAAATGATGAACTCGTATGTTCATAAAATTTACCTGTCGCGGTAACTCTCTCAATCGAAGTCACAATGTCAGGCTTAATATTCTCTTTTTCAAGTACAGGTAAACAAGCATCTACTGCAAAAATTGTGACATGGTTTTGTATCTCTTTTAAAAGCGGTAACTGTTTGGTGAGAGAAGGTCCAGTTGCGACTATGATAGCTGTATCGCTATTTCTTCCCTTGTGGACAAGATTGTTCAGTTGTGGATTTTTAAGCATCAAAGGGAGGTTTTGCACGAAATGCTCTAAGCCTAAAAGTTCATCTTTGGCATCATTTCCTGTAGAGACAAGATAGTATCTAAAAACCTTCAAAATATTTTGATTGACTTCTGTTATATCTGCTATATAGCGATTATAAAATTCTGTATTGAGGCGTAAATCATAAGCTTTGAGATGCACAACTGCCAAGCCCTCAACAATCCGTCGAAAGATAACAGAATCAAAACCTTGAGTATGCACAAGAACAACTCTTTTAGAAGCTATATCTTCTGAAATATCTGTGAGATTGAGTGCGATGTACAGAAGTTCTAACTCTGGTTCAAAAACATAGATAAACTCATGAAATTGATTTTGAGTGAGCATATTGATGAGATGACCATTTGCAATACCATAAATATACATGATTTTATAGAGTTTATACTCTTTCATCAACTCTATGTAGGTCTCTTCTATATCATCAATAGGTCGCTTCTCATACATAAAAGCATTAGTCTCTCTATCAAGGATATTTGCATCAGCATAATGCCCACTTGCGAAAACTTCGTATTTTTCATTGGTAGTTATTTGGGAAATTTTTGTAGCTAAATCTTCATTGACACTCTTGAGAGCTGCCATATTTTTTTCATATATACTCATGAATGAACCTGCTTTTTAAAGATAAAAAGCAAATTTCATTCCATAAACTATAATTATTGGAGTAGTTTCATTACATTTTGTTGCACAGAGTTTGCTTGACTCATAGCATATGTACCAGACTGAGCTAAAATATTACGTTTTGAAAAGTTAGCAGACTCAGCAGCAAAGTCAACATCACGAATCTGTGATTCGGCAGCTGTAACATTTACTTCTGTTACAGAGATATTTCTTACAGTTGATTCAAGCTGATTTTGTGTAGAACCTATACCAGAACGGATAGCATCAAGTTGTTTTAGTGCAGAATCAGCAGTACGAATCGCTTTTTCAGCACCCTCTTTTGTTGTTACATCTATTTGACCGAGTGTACTACTTGCCTCTTTTGAAAGTTTTGCACTCACAGCAAAACCAACATGAGAAGAACCATTCATTTGAATAGTATGATCAGAAATCAGAGTAATTTTACCGCTATTTAATTGACTTGCTAGACCAGCTACAGCACTTACACCAGAAGCAGCACTTACAAGCATATCACTACCATCTTGTGAGGTTAAAGTAAGTTTACCACCATTATTTGTAGCAATAACACCTGTTTTATCTGTTTGAGCATTAATAGCATTCATCAATGCAGAATCAGCATCACTTGATTTTACATCCACTTTACCAATATCTATACCATTGATAGTCAATGTACCTGCACTAATCGTACCTGAAACAACAGCAGCACCATTATATTGAGTAGAAGCAACAGCCGTTACATCCGTCTGAGTAGATATAGCATTGATAGCCACAGCTTTTGCCCAAGCAGAATCAGCACTATGTGCAATACTGACTGTATCATTAGCTCCACCTAAATCAGCAGAAGTAGCACCAACATTTACAGCTGCACTCAATGCATCTGTATTGATTTTTAAATCTCCTGCAGCAAGAGCTTTAGTATCAACAGCCACACTACCTGTAGTATCTACATGACGACCAATAGTATTTGTTTGTGTATTGGCGATGTTAATACCTACTGTTTCATTTGTGTATGCACCAATGTGAAATGATTTGTTTTGAAAAGAGCCATCAAGAAGTTTTTGTCCATTAAACGAAGTAGTATTTGCGATGTTGTTTGCTTCGTCTAAAAGTTTACTGATATCATTTTGAATAGCTTGACGAGTATCAGCATTTTGACCATCAGAAGCTGATTGAATTGATTTAGTTCTTACAGTGTTAAGAATGTTTTCATACTCATCAAGTGCAGCATCAGCAGTTTGCGCAACACCAATCCCATCATTTGCATTTTTAATAGCTTGTCCAAGTCCTGTTGCTTGTGATTTTAACTGATTTGCGATTGAAAGACCAGAAGCATCATCTGCAGCAGTATTGATACGAAGTCCAGAACTCAATCTCTCTAAAGATTTGTCTAATCCGACATTATTGTCTACAGCATTCCTGTGTGCATTTAACGCACCAATGTTTGTGTTAATTCTAAAACCCATAATAAATCCTTTTCTATGAAAGAGGCTTTCGCCTTTTCATAGAAAAGAAGCAAGTTTTATTCCATCTTTTTAACTATTGGAGTAAACGCATTACATTTTGTTGTACAGAGTTTGCTTGACTCATAGCATATGTACCAGACTGCGCTAAAATATTACGTTTTGAAAAGTTAGCAGACTCAGCAGCAAAGTCAACATCACGAATCTGTGATTCGGCAGCTGTAACATTTACTTGTGTTACAGAGATATTTCTTACAGTTGATTCAAGTTGGTTTTGTGTAGAACCTATACCAGAACGGATAGCATCAAGTTGTTTTAGTGCAGAATCAGCAGTACGAATCGCTTTTTCAGCACCCTCTTTTGTTGTTACATCTATTTGACCGAGTGTACTACTTGCCTCTTTTGAAAGTTTTGCACTCACAGCAAAACCAACATGAGAAGAACCATTCATTTGAATAGTATGATCAGAAATAAGTGTGATATCACCTCTATTTATCGCCCTTGAAAGACCAGATGTTCCAGATGTATCACTAGCACCACTAATTAATACATCACTACCATCTTGTGAGGTTAAAGTAAGTTTACCTCCACTATTTGTAGCTACAACACCCGTTTTATCTGTTTGCGCATTAATAGCATTCATCAATGCAGAATCAGCATCGCTTGATTTTACATCCACTTTACCAACATCTATACCATTAATTGTTAAATCACCTGCATTAATCGTACCTGAAACAACAGCAGCACCATTTACTGTAGTAGAAGCAACAGCTGTTACATTCGTTTGAGTAGATATAGCATTGATAGCCCCTGCTTTTGCCCAAGCAGAATCAGCACTATGTGCAATACTGACTGTATCATTAGCTCCACCTAAATCAGCAGAAGTAGCACCAACATTTACAGCAGCAGTAAGAGCATCTGTATTGATTTTTAAATCTCCTGCAGCAAGAGCTTTACTATCAACAGCCACACTACCTGTAGTATCCACATGACGACCAATAGTATTTGTTTGTGTATTGGCGATGTTAATACCTACTGTCTCATTTGTGTATGCACCAATGTGAAATGATTTGTTTTGAAAAGAGCCATCAAGAAGTTGTTGCCCATTAAACGAAGTTGTTTTAGCGATGTTGTTTGCTTCGTCTAAAAGTTTACTGATGTCATTTTGAATCGCTTGACGAGTATCAGCATTTTGACCATCAGAAGCTGATTGAATTGATTTGGTTCTTACAGTGTTAAGAATATTTTCATACTCATCAAGTGCAGCATCAGCAGTTTGAGCAACCCCAATACCATCATTTGCATTTTTAATAGCCTGACCAAGTCCTGTCGATTGTGATTTTAACTGATTTGCAATTGCAAGACCAGAAGCATCATCTGCAGCAGTATTGATACGAAGTCCAGAACTCAATCTCTCTAAAGATTTGTCTAATCCGACATTATTGTCTACAGCATTCCTATGTGCATTTAATGCACCAACATTTGTGTTAATTCTAAATCCCATAATAAATCCTTTTAGGGTTAGAGCCTTTCGCTCTAAATAAAGTTTGTATCTTAGCTTCCTTGCCTCGATATAATAACAATATCGTCACTACGAAAAAAATGTTTAGAAAAATTAAAAAAGAAATTTTGATTTTATAAAAGGAGGTGGTGGCCAATCTCGGAATCGAACCAAGGACACACTGATTTTCAGTCAGTTGCTCTACCGACTGAGCTAATTGGCCATATTTTGAAAGAGTGAAATTTTACCTTGTTACTACTGAAAATAAACTTATATACTCACTATTTTTTAAAAAACAATTTATTTTCTCTCGTAAATTCTCTGTTTTTAATTTTTTTTGCTACACTTCCAAAACTGAAACATTTTACTATACTATATATAGGAATACTATTTGAATTTAATTATCGTTGAGTCACCAGCAAAAGCAAAAACAATTAAAAACTTTTTAGGTAAAGGGTATGAGGTTATCGCTTCAAAAGGGCATATCCGTGATTTACCAAAATCTCGTTTTGGGATTAAACTTGATGAAGAAACACACCATCTTGTCCCAACCTACTCTGTCGCAAAAGAAAATGCCCCTACTGTCAAAGAGATAAAGGCGCTTGCAAAAAAAGCAGATACTATCTATATCGCGACCGATGAGGACCGCGAGGGTGAAGCTATCGGGTGGCATATTGCACAAGCAATGAAAAAAGACCCCGCCGAATTACCACGCATCGTTTTTCATGAGATAACAAAAACAGCCATCAAACATGCCCTTGATTCTGCTAGAACACTCGATATGGATATGGTAAATGCACAACAAGCACGCCGAATACTCGACCGCGTCGTAGGCTATAAACTCTCTCCTCTTTTAGCTTCTAAAATCCAAAAAGGACTCTCAGGTGGACGGGTACAAAGTTCTACACTTAAACTCGTGGTCGACCGTGAACGCGAGATTCAAGCCTTTGTTCCTGTAGAGTACTGGAGCATAGACACAGCATTTAAAACTAACATCGATGCAAATCTCATCGCTCACAAGGGCGAGAAAATAGAGAAGATGTCCATAGAAAATGAAACACAGGCACAAGCGATTACAGCAAGTGTCAAAGCAGATAGTTTTACCATCACAAAAATCGAGACAAAAGAGAGAAGAAGTAAAACACCACCACCTTTTATGACTTCTACACTCCAACAAACTGCTTCATCTAAACTAGGGTTTACACCTAAAAAAACAATGATGGTCGCCCAATCTCTCTACGAAGGGGTAAAAACTCCTGATGGCACCTCTGGTGTTATTACTTACATGAGAACCGATTCACTCAACCTTGCACAAGAAGCAGTTGAAGGTGTCCGTAGTATCATTGAGAGCCGTTTTGGAGAAAAATATCTTCCAAAAGAAGTAAAAGTTTACACTAAAAAATCTAAAGGTGCCCAAGAAGCGCACGAGGCGATTCGCCCTACTATGCTTGCATTTACTCCTGAGGTCGCACAAAGCTTTTTAAAAGCCGATGAAATTAAACTCTATCGTCTTATCTATGAGCGATTTATGGCATGTCAAATGGAAGATGCGAAGTTTGAACAACAAAGCATTATCTTTACTGGAAATGAAAATGAGTACCGTGCAAGTGGGCGTAAACTCATTTTTGATGGTTTTTATGCAGTCACGGGAGCAGAAGACAAAGATAAACTCCTCCCAACACTCACAAAAGGCGACAAAGCACAACTCCAAAGTGTTAAACCTGAACAACACTTTACCGAACCACCTGCGCGTTACTCTGAAGCCAGTCTTATAAAAAAACTCGAGTCTGAAGGTGTTGGTCGTCCTTCCACCTATGCACCAACAGTTGCCACACTTAGCCAGCGAACCTATGTAAACATAGAAAAAAAACAAATAGTTCCAACAGAGATGGCATTTACTGTGACTAAAATCCTTGAAGAACACTTTGCAAACATCGTCGATATATCTTTTACAGCAAATATGGAAGAAAAACTCGATGAAGTTAGTGAAGGAAAAGTGGATTGGCAAAAGCTTTTAGCGGATTTTTACACTCCATTTATGCAACAAATTGAAGAAGGAAAAGAGAAAATTGTGAGTCTCAAACTCGCTAAACCACTCGGAAGAACTTGTCCAAAATGTGGGGAACATGAACTCCTTTTAAGAAGTGGACGTTTTGGAAACTTTATCGCGTGTAGCGGTTTTCCTACATGTAAGTACACAGAGCAGTGTGATGCCGAAGGTAACAAGGTAGAAGAGAAGAAAGAGTTAAGTGAAGAAAAATGTGATAAATGTGGCAAAGACATGGTAGTCAAAAATGGTCGCAATGGACAGTTCTTAGCGTGTAGTGATTATCCTGATTGTAAAAACACAAAAAGCATCAATGTGGAAGAAAAAACTTCTGAAACACCTTGTCCTGACTGTGGAGGCACAATAAGTCTGAAAAACTCTCGCCGTGGTCCTTTTTGGGGTTGTAACAACTACCCTGATTGTAAATTCATCTCCAAATTTGAACCAACAACAATTAAATGTAAAGAAAAAGGCTGTAAAGGTGTTTTAGCCCCTAGAACCTATAGAAACAAAGAAGTTTATGAGTGTGTCAAATGTAAAGCACGCACACCTCGTGAAGAGATTGACAAACAATAATGAAAGGAGTTTATGATGCTATCACTCAATATCAATAATCCTACTGTTGAGAACTTTTATAAACAAGAGTGTCATGGCGATAATGAGACTTTTGTGAGTAATCTTTTACACTATATCGAAACTTACAATATCAAGAAAAGTTTTACCAAGGGTTTAAATGAAGTTAATCTAATACAAGAGGGTGTACTAGAAAAACGAGAATTTAAGCAAATGATAAATGAACTATAAGGTTATCCCAACGCCTGAGTTTGTTAAAAATCTTAAAACACTCAAAAAAAAGTATCCAAATATAAAAAATGATGTTTTAAAACTTGCAAACCATCTTGAAAAAAATCCAAAAATGGGGATAGAACTAGGGAATAATACCTACAAAATTCGACTTAAAAATAGCAATAACAACAGAGGAAAGAGTGCAGGTTATCGAATAATAACTTACTGTGTCAATGAAGATAATGAACTTTATTTCATCACTATCTACTCAAAATCTGACAAAGAAAATATTTTAGATTTAGAGCTTCAAGAGCTGATTAGGAATAGATAAATGAAAATAGGCATACTCTCTGACACCCACACAAAAGTAAAACTTGCAAAAGAGAGTTTAGCTGTACTTCTTGACAAAGGGGCAGAGTTTATTGTCCATGCGGGGGATGTTTGTGAAGTAGAGACCCTCGAGCTTTTAAAAAACTGTGGAGTACGGTATGTCTGCGTTTATGGAAACAATGATGCTCATCTCGTACAGTACCACAATGATTATAATCTCGTTAAAGAGCCTTACTACTTCAAGCTTGCTCACACAAGTTTCAAGTTAATGCACCTCCCTTTTTACATGGCACCCGATACAGAAATCGTGATTTCTGGACATACTCATGCCTTTGAATCTCGCTTTTTAAATGGAACACTCTTTCTCAATCCTGGTGAAAGTTGTGCAAGAAACAAACCAATCTCAGAGTGTGCTTTACTAGAAGTTACGCAAGCATCACTTTTTGTAACCCATTTTAGCAAAAATAAGAATGAAGATGTTTTTTCAGAAAAACACTTTGCATACACAAGGAAAAAATAGTGAATCAAGAAATATTTTTATGCTCCATTTGTAACATCAACAGTGGAACCTGCTTAGAAGATTGTAAGTTTTGTTCCCAAAGTGTTCGCTACAAGGCAGACATTGAGCGCTACAAACAAAAAGAGATAGCACTCATTGAGCAAGAGGCTATCAATGCTCGTGATAATGGGGCTTTAGGTTTTTGTTTAGTCACAGCTGATAAAGGTTTAAATGATAAAACACTCAAATTTGTTTGTGATGTTGCCGAGGCTGTAACTAAAGTAGCTCCCGAGCTGCGTTTAATCGCTTGCAATGGTACTGCCACACTTGCTCAACTCCTCACACTCAAAAGTGCTGGCATCAAGGCATATAACCATAACCTTGAGACAAGTGAGCAGTTTTACAAAGAAATTTGTACAACACACCCATGGAGTGAACGCTATGAAACCTGCCAAAATGTCAACAAAGCAGGACTCACACTTATTACAGGCGGTATCTTTGGTTTAGGTGAAACACAAGCCGATCGAGTCAGTATGCTGGAGTCTTTAGCCTCTTTAAATCCCACATCTGTGCCTATCAACTTTTACCATCATAATGTCGCGCTTGAATTAGAACCAAACTCTTTAACAGTCGATGAAGCCTTAGCACTTATCAAACTCACACGAGAGAGTATTCCCAATACACAACGCATTATGGTAGCAGGTGGTCGAGAACTTATGTTTGGAGAGCGTCAAAATGAGATTTTTGATGCGGGTGCAAACTCTATTGTTATAGGAAACTACCTTACAACTGCAGGAAGAGAAATGCATAAAGATTTAGAGATGCTCAAATCCCTCAATCTCCAAGTGGCAAAAAAAGTCTAAAAGCAAAATTATATGACTGATAACATTACACTCATCTTAACCCTTTCAGTCATTATTATCTTTTCACCCTTTCTTGCCAAATACTTAAAACTCCCTACAACTCCCATAGAAATTATCTTAGGTTCTCTCTTTGGGTATGTTGGTTTTTTACATGAAGAACACCTTTTTGACATTGTGGCTGAGTTTGGATTTTTGTATCTTATGTTCATTGCAGGAACAGAGATTAACCTCAAAAATGTTCTCAAAACCCCTATACACCTCATCAAAAAAGTCCTACTCTATCTGCTGATTTTATACACACTCTCCATTCTCTTTTCTCTGTATATCAACTTAGGCAATATTTTCATGGTACTTCTACCACTTATTTCCATAGGCTTAGTCGCTTCACTCATCAAGGAGTATGGTAAAACTCCATGGCTAGAACTCTCTATGACAGCAGGTGGCATTGGTGAAGTCATCAGTATCGTTATCTTAACCTTAACATCAGCAGCCCTTAGAGATGGCTTTGGTTTACATCTTTTTCAAACGATGATGGCACTCATCGCTTTCATTCTTTTTATGTTTATAATCTTTAAGATAGCAGGCTTACTTTTTTGGTGGTTTCCTAAAATTTCCACTGCCCTCATGCCACATGAAGACAACAAAGAACAAGATATACGCCTCTCCATGGGGATTTTTACCTTACTTATCGCTGCCATGCTTTTTTTAAAACTCGAGCTTGCTTTTGGTGCGTTTTTAGCAGGTATTTTTATCCCTACATTTTTTGACCACAAACATGAACTCCCTGAGAAACTCGCTTCCTTTGGCTTTGGATTTTTAATCCCACTCTTTTTTATACATATTGGAACTGCGTTTCACCTTGAGCAACTTTTCACACAAGGTCTCATCATGAAGGCTTTAGAGATTGCACTTTTTATGATAGCTATGCGAGTTTTTGCAGCACTTGTTTTTATAAAAGAACTACAAATACTCGATACTGTACTGATGGGACTTTCCCACTCTATGCCATTAACCCTTCTCATCGCAATGGCAACCCTTGCATTGAGTGCAAAGTCCATCGATGAACTTCACTACTATGCTTTTATCTTAGCGGCATTATTTCAGGTAATTAGTGTTATGATTGTTATCAAACTTATCAACAATTATAAGAAAAAAAGGGAGTCTTTATGAGTCGTTCTATACTACTACAACTTGCTCGTGACTCCATTCAAGAGGTCTTTGAAGCACAAAGAACTATCAACATCAATACCCTCCTTCAAGAACACCCTCTCTTAGGTGAAAACATACCAATCACACTCAATATATTTATACAAGAAGAACTCAAATCATCGTACAGTATCAAGCAAAAGAGTAATTCCCTTATAAACAACATCATCATCGGTGCCAAAAAAGCGGCATTTGAAAATGGCGATATTCTTACAACATCAGAGTATCTCGACTCTGAAATAGAACTCATCCTAGAAACTCCAGATGGAACAATCAGTCAAAGAGACGAAGCGATTATAGTAACACAATAAATTCTTTAGATATTTATACTTATTTTATTAGTCGTGTAATTATGTATTAATGCTTGTATAATATTTTGATACGATATTCCAATATCATCTGCTCTTTGTTTGAATAATCCATATTAAACCCCTTTATATTGTTTGTTTAATTTTCTACTTGGTATTATATTTTTTAGAAATATATAATCAACATCTTTCAGATATGGTACATAGTGAATATAACCTTTCAAAGCAATAACATAAATATATTGATTCGGATATTTCTCAATATGAGATAATAAGAGTGCATTTTTCTCTTCATTCCATCTATACATTTATACCCTTTTACATATAATATAATTATACTATATTTATATTGAAGAGTTTAACTTATCAGGAAACTGTGTCATAAATTTTTGTACTTTTGGTGTAATGACCACTTGACAATATCCCTGTGACATATTATTTTTATAGTAGTTTTGATGATAATCTTCTCCAGCAAAGACATCTCCAAGTTTGCTAACTTCCGTCACAATTTTGTCACGAAAGTTTTTTGCTTGCTTGTTGATGTTTTCTAAGATTATCTCTTTTTCTGCTTCATTCTCATAATAAATCACAGAACGATACTGTGTTCCTTTATCAGCACCTTGGGCATTGAGTGTTGTCGGGTCGTGAATCACAAAAAATATATCTAGTAACTCCCCGAGTGAAATGACTTCACTATCATAATGTATATCGACAATCTCCGCGTGTCCTGTTGCCCCTGTGCAAACATTTTGGTAACTTGGATTGGGTCGTAAACCACCACTATAGCCACTCACAGCACTCAGCACTCCTTTAACATCACTAAAGACAGCTTCCACACACCAAAAACATCCTCCACCCAAAACTAAACGCTCTTTTTTCATCTTCCATCCTCATTTTTTGTCCAATTATTACACATTTTCCTTGGTTTATGGGTCAAATTTTTGCTTATCTTGAAAGATTAAGTATTATCACATATAATAAAAAGATGAAGCTACTTATTTATATCTTATTATACATTACACTCCAAGCCAATGAATTTCCTCTTGTGCAACCATTCGCTGTTGAAAGAGCATCGCAAGAAACTACACCTACTGTGAACAAAGAGCTTGCACCACCCAAAAAAAAGCAAATCAAAAAAATCAAAGCAGCAGCCACAACAAACACGCAAGAGTTAGCCATTAACTTTCCTCCTGAAGGTGAAAAACTTACAAAAAAAGCAAAAGAAGTACTCCAAAAATTTGCTGATTACCTCCGTGCAAACCCATCCTATCAAGCCGTCATTTATGTCTACTGCAATCACTTTGAAACGAACAAAAAAAACTTTGAGCTTTCTCAAAAAAGAGCCAACAACATAGTACAACTCCTTGAATCCTTCAAAATCAATTCTACACGACTCACCGCTATTGGAGGAGGAAAAGTAGAAGGGAAAGAAAACAAAACAGAATCCCTTATCATCCAGTAAACAGATGCCTCGGATTAACAATGAAAAGTTTTATCTCTCTGCTTTTAAAACATATGGGCAAACACCTCGCGGTGTAAATTGGCACTCTCAAGAGCATCAAAGTATGCGTTTTAAAGCGATTTTACAACTTTTACCAAAGGACATATCACGATTTACTCTCGGTGATGCAGGCTGTGGATTTGGAGACTTTTATACATTTTTACAAACAAAACCAAAAAAGTATCTCGGCATTGACTCGTTAGAAATGATGCAAAAAGTTGCCATCAAAAGAACAGGCACACAGATACTCTTAGCTGACATCACAAAAAGTACCCTTCCTACTATGGATTATTACCTGTGCAGTGGTGCTTTAAACATCCTTACACCCTTTGAAACCTATCAGTTTATTGCCAACTGCTACAAAGCTTCTAAAAAAGGCTTTGTCTTCAATGCCTTATTTGGAGAGAAAAAAAGTGCAACATACAACTACATGAACAAAAAACAAATCCAAGATATTGCTACAAATTTGCATGTCAAAAAGATAGCTTATAAAGAAGATTACTTAGAAAATGACATCAGTGTAGGATTTTTTAAGTAATGTGTGCCGTTTTTGGAATCATCGGTGAATACAATGATACACAAGCCAAAAAAGCCCTCGCAAAACTCTCCCATCGTGGACCTGACTTTTGTGGTATTTTTCAAAAGAAAAGACTCTTTTTTGCACATCAAAGATTAAGCATACTTGACACAGACAAACGCAGCCACCAACCCCTCAAACACCAGAAAATTCTTCTCTCTTTTAATGGAGAGATTTACAACTTTCAAGCCCTGAAAAAAGAGCTTCCATTTTCCTACAAAACACAGAGCGATAGTGAAGTGATTATCGCTGCGTATCTACACTGGGGAGTTGATTTTGTGCAACATCTTCGAGGGATGTTTGCCATTGCTTTACTCGATGGAGATACACTCTATCTCTTTCGTGACAGACTCGGGAAAAAACCACTTTTTTTTATGCATGACTCAGCGTTTCGCTTCGCCTCCGAGATAAAAGCACTGACCCCCTTTTTACATAGAACACAGATGAATGAAGATGCCCTTTTAAGCTATCTCTCCTTTTTAGCACCTACCCCACCTTTTACATTTTTTGAAGGCATTCAGAAACTCGCGGCAGGAGAGTATCTTCGCTTTAAAGACAATTCTGTGCATGTTCAAAGATATTATGATATTTTAGCTCAAAAACCAAATATAATTACAGATAAAAAAGAAGCCCTCCATACACTCCAAAGCACTTTAGAGGAGTCAATTTCTCTACGTTTAGAGGCGGATGTGCCTATCGCTGCCCTACTCTCGGGTGGGATTGATAGTGCGACTATCAATTATTTTGCTAAAGAACAAGGTAGACAACTCCCTACATATACTTTAGGCTACAAAGAGTTTGCAAAGTATGATGAGAGAGCCAATGCTAAAGAGAGTGCTGCACTTTTAGGCTTAAAAAACACTCAAGTCGAGATAGATGAAACACTCTTTATGCAAACAAGTCAAAAAGTTTTTGACACCCTCGATGAGCCACTCAATGACCCTGCTGCCATTCCTCTTTACACTCTTTTTGAACAGATAAAAAAAGATGGCTATAAAGTCGTTATGAGTGGGGAGGGAAGCGATGAACTTTTTTTAGGGTACCGACAATATTTTGAGTATCTCGACATTGAAGGGGCTGCTTCTCTCTCGCATAAAAACTGGCTCAAAAAATACTTCCGTGCCAATTTTTCCATGAACAGAGAGTGGGAGTGGTACAAACGTATCTTTGATGACACTCTGCTCTTTCGTACTTCGGGTGAAAAATTTACTGACCTGCAAAAAAACAATCTTTTAAAAAGAAATATCCGCGATAACGAGAGTCTCAAATATCTCCAAACCTATCGAGAAAACTTTGAAGCTTCACACTTTCATGATGAGAGTTTTTGGTATAGCTACATCGACCTCAACATATTTCAAGCAGAGCATTTTTTAACAAAACTTGACCGTGTTTCTATGGCACACTCCATCGAGTCTCGGACTCCATTTTTAGACCATAAACTCGTTGAAACCATCTTCTCTTTAGACCCAAAACTGCGCTATCAAGAGAAGATTACAAAGTCACTTTTAAAAGAGATAATGCACAACAAACTTGCCCCTCAAATCCTCAAACGCAAGAAAAAAGGTTTTGCCAATCCTTACATGGAGTACCTCATCCACTCCAAAAAAATCGACCTTATTCATGAGGTAAACGAGCAAACAGGACTCTTTAAAAGAAAAGCCCTCGATGAGTACATTCAAAAAGCGGCATCGGGGAGTTTCAAACAGCATGTGTGGGGACTCTATGTGCTGAGTGTCTGGATAAAGAAAAACTTACTTTAATAAGCTATACTTCTCTTATGATTAAAACAATACAAAAATACTCCACAACCAACACTCTCGTCATCTTTGGCATTCTCTTAGGGGCTTTGTTTGGGATTTATTTTCCCGAGCTTGCCTTAGAACAAAAAGTCATAGGAACTGCCTTTGTCTACTTTTTAAAAATGCTTGTTGTGCCTTTGGTTTTTTCAAGTATTTTTGTCGCTATTTTAGGCTTAGGTTCTATCGAACATCTCAAACGCATGGGGGCAAAAACCATAGGACTTTACATCCTCACTACTGCTCTTGCTGTTTTAACTGCCATTGCTGCAATGAACATCTTCTCCATTGGGGAGCATGTAAGTAAAGTGGGTTTAGAGTTTGCAAAAGCCTCTACTATTGCCCCTTTTTCATTTGAGAGTATGATTTTAAGTTTTATCCCTACAAATATCTTCCATGCCCTCAGTAGTGGCTCTATGATGCAAATTATAGTCTTTGCTATACTTTTTGGGATTGCCTCTTTATACCTCTCAAAAACACAACAAGCACCTCTTGTAAATCTCTTTACTGCTGTGAGTGAGGCTATGCTAAAAATGGCAGAGTGGGTTATCTTGATGACACCTCTAGGTGTTTTTTCACTCATCTCTTATGTTATCGCAGAGCAAGGTATAGAAGTTGTTTTTGGACTCTATAAGTACATTTTAGTCGTTATTGGAGTCATCCTTTTTCATGCACTCATCACACTCCCTGCAGTTTTAAGACTCTTTACAAAGGTAAATCCTTACAAGTACCTCTTAGCCGTAAGAGAAGCCCCTATCATGGCATTTTCCACCGCTTCTTCAGCTGCAACACTCCCTGTAAGTATGCGAGTGGTTGAGGAGATAGGCGGGGTCGACAAGAAAAATGCCTCTTTTGTACTCCCTCTTGGAGCTACTGTTTCCATGGATGGAACGGCAGCTTATCTTAGTGTGGCTGTTCTCTACATCGCTAACCTTGCAGGGGTCACACTCAGTTTTGGCGATCAGGTGCTTTTAGGGGTTACCGTTGTTGCACTTAGTGTCGGTGTTGCAGCCCTCCCGAGTGCTTCACTAGTTATGATGGTCGTCATCCTCAACCAAATCGGACTCCCTGTAGAGTATATGGCACTCATTGTCGCAGTGGATAGAATCCTTGATATGTGTCGCACTTCTTTAAATGTCACTTCTGATTTGATTGTTACAAAAATCATTGATGAATTTGAGAAAAAAAGAGCATAACATTAACTACGCTTATCTTCTCACACTTGCCATGCTCCTCTGGGGTGGTGGTTGGACTGCACTCAAAATTCTAACCTACAATTTACCCATGGATACCATCATCTTTTGGCGTTTTTTTATCATGGCACTTGCATTTTTACCTGTATTGTACTTACTCAAAAAGCCCCTTAAAATTGATTTTCATTCACTAAAGTATATCCTCAGCAGTACTATTTTAAACATTGCATTTATGGTAAGTTCTTTTCTTGGGATTAAGTATGGTTTAGCGGGTGCAGGGAGTGTTATCATCACTTCGCTTTCACCTCTCATGACCTTTTTGTTAATGGTACTACTCTTTAGAAAAAAAGTCTCAAAAATGCAGTATATTGGTCTTTTTCTTGGCATACTCGGAGGAAGTATTATATTACAGCTCAACGACCTCTCACTCTTTTTGAATGGTTCCAATAGCTACTTTTTACTCTGTGCTATTCTTTGGGCAGGAGTTACCATACTCGCACAACACGCCCACCAACATCTGCACCCGATTCATTATAGTTTCTACATCTCAGTCCTAGCAACAGTGGTGGCATTTTTTTATGCGTTTGACGCAGATTTAGGGGCGGTATTTACACAAAATGTACATTTTTGGATAGCCCTACTCTATCTTGCTATTTTAGGGCAAACACTAGCAACAACTATCTTTTTTATGGCAAGTGGTAAACTTGGAAGTGAAAAAACAAGTTCTTTTATGTTTTTAGTGCCTATCTTTGCACTTTTGAGTGCTTGGATTTTTTTAGATGAAGCACTCCAGTTACATATCATTGTGGGTGGGGTATTGAGTATGTTAGCTGTTTATTTTATCAATAAAACGAATCTTTCAAGGCATCACGAATAGCTAAAAACTCATCTAAATGCTCAAAAAATATCTCTACAAGTTTGGGGTCAAATTGTGTTTCTGCTCGCTCTTTGATATAAGCAAAGATATCTTCATCCTTCCAAGCATCTTTATAAATTCGTTTACTTCCGAGTGCATCAAAAACATCTGCAATCGCCGTAATTCGCCCATATATATGTATATTATACCCTTTCAATCCACGAGGGTATCCTCTGCCATCAAAACGTTCATGATGTTCGTAAGCAACGATTGCTGCGGTCTTCATCAAAGGTCTTGTAGAGTGTTTGAGCATCTCATAACCTATCTCCACATGCCCCTTCATTATCTCAAACTCATCGGCTGTTAACGCTGCAGGTTTGTTTAAAATAGCATCAGCAATACCAATTTTTCCAATATCGTGCATAGGGCTTGCTTGCTTAAGAAGTTCGGCTTCTTTTTCATCTAAGCCATAATACAAAGCAAAAAGTTTTGAGTACTCTGCTACACGTTTTACATGGTTTGCCGTCTCTTTTGAACGACTTTCACCAATGGCACCCATAGTGAAGACAACCTCTTTTTGTGTCTCTTCTATCTCTTGCATCAAAAGTCGTTCATTTTCAAGTTCTATCTTTAAAAGTTCTTCTAATCCATAGGTATTTTTAAGAAGTGCCTTCCCTTGAGCATCACCTTGTTTGATGATGTAGCTATATCTTTTGACTTGTTTTGCATAGGTTTCATTAGCACCCAACTTTTCAAACAAAATCTTATCACTCATTTTCATGATTTTATGTAAACGCCGCTCTAATTTCGCTGAAGATTTTAATGTCTTTTGATGCTCCTCATAAAGAGCATCATAATCAGATTTATTAACAGTAGCTACATTTTTTGCATATAACTCTTTAAACATAATTTATTTTGATTATTTTTTTCTTTCAAGACATATACTACCTGAAGTTCCAAATTTATGCTCTGTAGTAAACTCTGAAATATAGAAAACTCTCCAACCATCATATTTTTTAAGCACAGAGTCCATATCTCCTTGGTCTCTCATATCTACTGCAACACATTTTGTTTCCATATTTAAGTTATTATCTAAAGTTCTCATTTGGGAACTTACATTTGCTGCTGTACAACCAGAAATTGCGATTGCTAAAGTAGTGCTTATCACACCTGCCGTAATAATTTTTGATATTTTCATCAATATCCTCCTTAAAATTATATGTATTTTACAATAATTACATAAAAGTCATCTTTAAGTCAAATTTTTAAAATGCCACATTTTCATGAGATACAATGCGCATAGTGCAAGAAAAGAAGCAAGCAGAAAAGTGTATGCAGGAAAATACTCATACACATACCCAAAAACAATAGCTCCAGCAAAACCTCCTAAACCAAAAGTGATGCCTGAGTAAAACTGCTGTGCAAGGACTTTACTCCTGTAAAACTGATGTAAATAACTGATGGATGCTGAGTAAAAAAGGGCAAAAGAGAGAGCATGAAGGGATTGTGCGAAAAAGAGAACTGCTAAGTTTTGCGGGTATAAAAAAAGTAGAAACCAACGCACAACTGCTGAGAAAATTGTCACTTCTAAAATGCTCAAAAGATTAAAGTGAAGTAATCTTCCTTGCATATAAAGCATAACAATCTCAACAATCACACCAAAAACCCAAAGATTGATGGTCATCTCCAAACTAATCCCATGTGCTGTTTCGTAGAGGGTAAAAAAGTTGTAAAATGCCCCAAAACTCATCTGCATAAGCATCAAACTCAACCATAATTTCCAATGAGTAAATAGTTTTATATCGTTTTTTGTTTCTTCTTTTTTCTCACTTGTTTGATGATTTTTTAAAACCAAAATAAAAGCAAAAACTGCTGTTATCGCCGTCAAGATAAGCAGATAGAGTAATGCAATATGAATAGAGTTGAGATACTTTACCAAAACTAAAGCGACTAAGATAAAACCGATAGAGCCAAATAGCCGTACTTTTCCATACTTTGCTTTCCCTAAATGTTCTAAGGCTAACATCTCAATATAGGGTAAGATAAGACTCATCCCTATACCTAAGCCAATGTTTGAGAGAAAAAGTGCATAAAAATTATGGATTGAAAAATAAAAGGCAATAGCACTCAAAAACATAGTAAAAATAGAAAGGTTAAAACTCTTTTTATCCAGATGCAAGTACTTTGTAAAGGCAAAGGGTAAAAGGAAGCGAACTAAAGGAGCAGCCCCTAAGATAAGTCCTATCTCACTTGGTGTATAGAAAGCCATTGCCAAAACTTTTGGCAAAAAAATCACATAAACACCCACAATGGCGAAGTAAAAAAAATAAAATGAAGCAAGTAAAATTGACATACTGAAATTATACTGCATTATCAAAATGTTTACTTAAAGTTACTATAATTCTTCATCTCAATTATGTTTTCCTCCTTTCATAAAAGAGTAAATACCTCCTTTTAATTTTCAAACACACCTAAGTTATAATGATTAAACTTAGGTATGTTACACTTCCTTTATGAAAATCATTTTAACTACTCTAAATTCTCGATTTACCCATAGTGCCATCGGTCTCCGTTACCTTTATGCCAATATGCAAGCATTGCAAAAAAATACACAGATTTTAGAGTTTAGCATTAATGATGCTATTCAAACTATTGCAGAAGATATTTTAGTCCATCAGCCCTCTATCGTTGGTATCGGTGTTTACATTTGGAATGTGAGTGAGGTGGCAGAACTCATCCATATCATCAAAAAAGTATCTCCACAAACAACACTTGTTTTAGGGGGTCCAGAGGTAAGCTACACCCCTTTCCGTGTCAATCTTGATGCCGCTGATTTTATCATCAAAGGTGAAGGGGACACTGCATTTTATACACTATGTAAACAGATTTTAGCGGATAATGCACCGAGTCAAAAAATCATCCCTATGACACTACCAAAGCTCAAAGAACTCAAACTTCCCTATGAATTTTATAGCGATGATGATATAAAAAATCGCTATATTTATGTAGAAGTCTCGCGAGGTTGCCCCTTTGAGTGCGAGTTTTGTCTCTCCTCTATGGATGAAAAAGTGCGAGCCTTTCACCTCGATGAAGTTTTAGAAGAGTTTAAAAAGCTTTGGATACGAGGTGCGAGAAACTTTAAGTTTGTTGACCGTACATTTAACCTCAACATCCGTACAGCAAACAAGATACTTGATTTCTTTTTAGCTAAAGATGAACCTTATTTTGCCCATTTTGAGGTTATTCCAGACCATTTTCCTGACTCTATCAAAGAAAAGATGAAGCTTTTTGCTCACGGTGCTTTACAGCTTGAGATAGGTATACAAACCCTCAACCCACAGGTAGCAAAAAATGTTTCTCGGATTTTAAAGCTTGATAAAATCCATGAAAATGTCCGCTTTTTACAAGAGCAAACACACGCACACATCCACTTAGACCTTATCGTGGGACTTCCAGGGGAAAGTTTAGAGAGTTTTGGCAAAAATCTTGATGCCCTTGTTGCTTTAGCGGATTGTGAGATTCAAATTGGAATACTCAAAAAACTCTCAGGAACCTACATCAAACGCCATGATATTGATTTTGAGATGGTTTATAGCGATATTCCTCCGTATGACATTTTAAAAAACTCTGAACTCTCTTTTTTAGATATACAAACGATGAAACGATTTGCCCGTTTTTGGGATTTGACTTATAATAGTGGAAACTTCAAACGCAGTGTCACTCTTCTTTGGGAAAATGAAAGTGTTTACAAAAATTTTTATGCTTTTTCTTTATGGTGTTATGAGCAAACAGCTTCTACTTGGAAAATCTCACTCCAAAGACTTGGAGAACTCCTTTTTAGCTACCTTACAGAGGTGAAGAAACTTGAAAAAGAGGCTGTTGCAAGCCCTATGTTAGAAGATATGATGAAACTCAAAGGGAGAGCTGTCCCTAGCTATCTCAAGCCCTATGCCAAAGCATTTCAAGCGAAGGCAAAACTGGGAACATCTGGCTTTAACAAAAGACAAAGTTAGCACTTTGTATAATGAAGAATGAACTTTTGCAGAATCTTCCTCTCTTTTTTTCTCATCTTCTCTCAGGCAAGTGCAGAACTTATTGATGCTACTCTTGTTACACATGCAGAAAAAAAGTACAATGTTTTTGCTAAAAATCGCTTCTTAGACATCAAGACCTCACTTTTGAAAGATTTAAAAAATGCACAAGTGATGAAAAAACTCAATGTTGTCAACACATGGGTCAATCAAATTCGCTATGCGAGTGATAAAAAAGTGTATAAAAAACGAGATTATTGGGCAACTTTGTATCAATTTGTCGGTAAAGGTAAAGGCGATTGTGAAGACTACACCATCACAAAGTATTATATACTGAAAAACCTTGGTGTCGATATTCACCGTATGAAATTTGCGTATGTTATTTACAAAAATCGTCGAGGAAAAAAGATTTCACACATGGTACTTGTCTACTTTAAAGTTGCCAAACCAAAAAGTCGAAAAGATATTCTTATCTTAGGGAACAACAACCGACGTGTTTTGCCTGCTTCTCAAAGAGCCGATATTGTCAAAGTAATCAAAATGATAAATGGTGATACAGGTGCAAAATCAAAAAAATGGAAAAAATTAGAAGCGAATATGAAAAGGAAATTATTATGAGTTTATTTAAACAAATGGCACTTGCCATATCCTTAATGATTATCATCCTACTTGGGTCAATCATGACACTCAACTACCAATCTTCAAAAAAAGATATGCTAGAAAACCTCTACCAAACAACAGCAAACAATATCTCTTCGCTTGCAAGCCAACTTGCAGAAGCAGGTAATGACAAGGCATTGATTGGCAGTGTCATTGATGCTGAGTTTGATAGTGGCTATTTTAAAAAAATCACATTTACCTCTAATGACGGCTCTTTTGTCTATACACAAGAAGACCACGATGCTTTAGAGGGTTTACCCCAATGGTTTGTAAATTTTACAGATATTTCACTCCAAAGTGTGCAAGCAGATGTAACTTCAGGCTGGGAAATGCTCGGGGTAGTCAGTGTAACGGGAGATACCAGCATTGTCTATAAAGCACTCTATAAAATGTTTTTACAACTTTTCACGATATTTACCATTGCTGTCTTTGTCTCCTTAATCATGTTAAGTATTTTACTTAAAATCCTTCTCAGACCCCTCAAGCGTGTTCAAAAACAAGCCGAAGCCATTGCACAAAATAGATTTATCCTCCAAGAAGAGATTCCATACACTACAGAGTTTCGAGATGTTGTCCTTGGGATGAATACCATGGTTACAAAAGTCAAAGCCATGTTTGACAAAGGAAATCAAGCACTCAAAGAACAAAAAGAACGCGAATACACAGACCCAGTCACACAACTCAAAAATCGCCAATACCTCATAGATAAACTCCCTGAATTTTTAAAAATAGACGCGACTTCTAAAGGGGGTGTTTTTATGATGCTTGCATTTAATGGCATCATTGAAGCAAATGCAAAACTTGGACATAGACAAGTCGATACACTCTTTAAAAAGTTTGCAAATATGCTTCTTGAAACGGTATCCGCATTTGAAGATGCCATTGTCTTGCGGATGAATGGGACAGAATTTGCACTCTTTATTCCTGATTATAAAATGTTTCATGCTTTAACCCATGCTCATGATATTGTTCACTTTACACACGATACCATTGAACGAAATGAGTTAGACTCTGAAACAACTTTTCTCTCTATTGGTATTTACCAGTACAACTATCAAGAGAGCATAGCAACCCTCCTCTCACAAGCAGATAATGCCCTCGCACAAGCAAAATTGCAAGCCGAGAAAGTTTTTCTTGCCACACCTGCCAATATTACTGAGGTCATGGGGAAAGAGGCTTGGCGAAAAATCATTACAAAAGCCATTGAAAAAGAAGCCTTTACATTTATCTCTTGGCCGACTATGGATGTTCAAAGTAAAGAAATTGTACATTATGCACTCAGTCTCACACTTAAAGGCGAAAAAAACTACTCTTATGGACAGTTTATGGCTCCTGCTAATCAAATAGGACTTAGTCATGCTATCTATACTTCTGCCCTCAATATGCTCTTTAAAAAGCCAAACAAAAATCTTTACCATACTACGTGTTCTTTGCGTTTACCCTATGAATTTTTAACACAAGAAGAGACTTTCAAACAAATGCAAGTTTTACTTCAATCCTATGCTAAAAAACTACCACTTAAGCTCATTATTGAAATGCCTGATAAACTGATGAATCAAAATACTGAGCTTGCACAACAATACAAAACACTTTTAGAAAAATACTCTATAGAATTGGGGATTTTTGAATTTATTGGAGAGAGTAAAGATTATCATTATCTTCAAACACTCAGACCACTCTACATAAAAGCACATTTTGAATACTTTCTTTCAAAAAACAATCAAACCTTTACACCACTCAAGCTCCTCACAGAGAGTATGAACATTCAACTCATCGCCAATGGGGTAATGGATATACATACCCTCGAAGAACTAGGTCAAAAAGATGTTTTCACCGTACAAGGAAAAGTGATAGAGCAATTAAATTCCTCGGGAGTTTAATCCTCGCATCATTGCATCGTTAATCTCTTTTTTATACTCTGGATTACTTTTTTCCAGCTGCTTCATAAAAGCAAGGATAATATTTTTATTTGTATTTTTATGCCTACAGAGCTTAAAAATAATGTCCATATAAACATCCGATTCGGGGTGTGCGCGTATGCCTAACTTCTTATGCATTGTAGGATGATATTTTATCAGTAACTCAAGGGCAGATTGTAACTCTTGTGTTGTGCTTGCTCTATTTTTTATCACACGGTAAAGCTTTTCAAAGCTTGTCTCATCAAGCTCTTTTTTTTGAGCATTTTTTATCTTTTTTTCTTGTTCTTGCACTCGTTTCTTTTTTGCTCTTTGTGGCAAAACTAATAAAAGGATTAATAATCCTAAAATTATAGCAAGACCAACAACTGATTTTACTAATATAACTACATCCATATCTTTTCCTTTTTCATTAGTAAATTAATTCACTAAAATATGTTAATCATTTTTAACTAAATACTCTTCAAATATTTCTTTATACTTCTTCGCTGTAGGATAAGAGACTTTTGCCTCTTTTGATACAGAGTATACAGTAATTTTAAGCTTTTTATCTAACAAGCTTTTTATCGCTTTTTCTATTTTATCTCTACTCTTTTCTTTATTTATTTTTCTTGCTTTTTTTGTTGCATTTATTTTTTTATTTGTAATATTAATATGTTTAACATTATTTAGTATATTTTTTAATTCTTCTATCTTTTTATTGGAAGCTATTTCATCCATAAGTGAAAGTTGTGCGATTGCAGAGGTAATTTGCTGTACAAGAAGCTTATTTTGGGACTCAGTAAGGTTATATCTGTAGTAATCATAAGCTTTTTTCTCATCTTTTTCTTCTTCTTTTATAGTTTTATGTTTATCAATTTTTACTAAATATTTTGCAAGTTCAGACTTATCTTCTGCTCTCGTTCTTTGCGCTGCTATAATTTTTCGCAACATTATCTGAATTTGTTCTTCTGTAAAGTAGTCTCGAATGTACTGGTTAAGTTTCTCTTTAGAACCCATATATGCAGACTCTTCAGGATATTTATACTTAAATGTTTCATACTCATTTAAGTAAAGTTTTTTGTTCGAAATATCAAAACGCACAATCATAAAACTTCTATTCATAAAAGGCATAAAAGAGATAAGTCGCGTTTTGATTTTTTCTTGTTCTTGTTCTCTTTTTCTTTCATTAAAAGAGAGATTGTCATTTTCATTTTTAAGGTCTACAAACCAGTGTACAAGCATAAACTGCTCTTTTCTAAGTACTGAAAGTCTTATTTCCATGATGGCTCTTTTTCTTATGAAGTGTTTAACATTATTATATACTTTTTTTACTCATTTTCAAAGCTTTTTGCTTTGAAGTTGTCATCTAAAATAATATTTTAATCCTTTTTAGTGTATTCTTCCATCTATACTTACACATAAGGCATTTCAATGAAAAATGTTAGCATAATCGTCCTCGATTTTGGTTCTCAATACACGCAACTGATTGCACGTCGTCTTCGCGAAGACAAGATATACTGTGAGATACTTCCTTATCATACATCTGTCGCAGATATTCAAGCAAAAAACCCTCAAGGAGTTATTCTCTCTGGTGGGCCTTCGTCTGTTTATAGTGAAAATGCTTACGAAGTAGATAAAGCCGTTTATGATTTAGGACTGCCTATTCTTGGTATTTGTTATGGAATGCAAAGAATTGCTGTTGATTTTGGAGGAAGTGTGATTCGCTCTGACCACCATGAATACGGTAAAGCAGAACTTAAAATCGAAACAGACTCCCCACTTTTAGCTGATTGTGATGATGAACGCATCGTTTGGATGAGTCACTCTGATAGAGTTGATGTTCTCCCTGAAGGGTTTACTCCTATTGCTACTTCTGCAAACTCTCCATATGCAGCGATTGCAAATGAAGAAAAACGTGTTTATGCAATGCAATTTCACCCTGAAGTTCAGCACTCTGAAGAGGGTTACTTAATGCTTCGTAACTTTGCAAAAAACATTTGTGGTGTTACTGAAAAATGGAAAATGGAGCATTTCTTAAAACAACAAATCGAACTTATCCGTGAAAAAGTCGGTGATGGAAAAGTACTTTGTGGACTCAGTGGTGGGGTAGATAGCTCTGTTGTTGCTGCAATGCTTTATGAAGCGATAGGAGATCAACTTGTTCCTGTATTTGTTGACAATGGACTTTTACGCAAAGGCGAACGCCAACAAGTAGAAGATGTTTTTAAAATAAATCTCAAAGCACCACTTATCACAGTAGATGCAGTAGATAACTTTTTAGGTAAGCTTGCAGGTGTTTCAGACCCTGAGCAAAAACGCAAGATTATCGGACATACATTTATAGAAGAGTTTGAAAAAGAGGCAAAAAAACATGATGGCATCAAGTTTTTAGCACAAGGAACACTCTATCCTGATGTTATCGAGTCTATTTCTGTAAATGGTCCCTCTGAAGTGATTAAATCACACCATAATGTTGGTGGTTTACCTGATTGGATGGATTTTGAACTGATTGAACCACTTCGAGAACTTTTTAAAGATGAAGTCCGTAAAATCGGTTTAGAGTTAGGACTTCCAGAGGGTATGATTAACCGTCATCCTTTCCCTGGGCCAGGACTTGCGATTAGAATTATGGGTGATGTTAATGTTCCTGACTTAGATTTACTTCGTGAAGCAGATGTCATTTTACTCGATGAACTCAAAGCCAGTGGGTACTACGCAAAAACATGGCAAGCTTTCGCTGTACTTTTAAATGTAAAATCAGTCGGTGTGATGGGTGATAACCGAACATACGATAATACAATTGCTGTACGTGTTGTAGAAGCAGTCGATGGTATGACGGCTACTTTTGCACACTTGCCACATGATTTACTAGAGCGAATTTCTCGCAGAATTATCAATGAAGTTGATGGCATCAATAGAGTTGTTTATGATATTTCAAGCAAGCCACCAGCAACGATTGAGTGGGAATAAAGATATTTATCTTTTTTCCACCTCTTCGCACCCTGATACTATAAACATTCGCTCATTAGAGATAAGTTTTTTTTCACCACAAATTGATTTTTCTTCTTCTGAATACCTCCTCATTACCTCTAAGCAGGCACTTAAGGCACTTAAAAACTATAAAAGCCAAGATTATGCACAAAAAAAGGTATTTTGCATCTCACAAGCAACGGCAAAGACAGCTAAAAAAATGGGATTAGATGTTGTTGCAGTCGCTCAAGGGTATGGGGATACCCTCACAGAAATTCTACAAGACTATCCAAAGACAACTCACTACTTATACCTTCGAGGAGAAGTTGTTGCTTCTGACTTTGTACAAAGATGTCAAAAGGATGGTTATAGTATAGAAGAAGCCATTGTTTATAAAAGTGAATGTTCCCAAGCACTTCTTGAAAAAGATTTCAAAAAAAAGAGTATTTTTATCTTTACCTCCCCTTCTGCGGTGAAGTGCTTTTTAAAAACACATACATTTCCAGAGGATTCTTTGAGTATAGTTATAGGAAAAACCACAGCAAAAAGCCTCCCAAGAGAGGCTTTATATGCTATCGCTCCTGAGCCTAGTATTGATGCATGTGTTGCACTTGCACAAACTTATCGTGCTAACTAAAATTAAATCAAGTATCTTTTTTGTATAATACATTCTTAGTCTGATATGTTCGATTAATCGCACCAATGAGGGTTCTACATATTCAAATCGTGAATCAGTAGAGTTTTTGTGTGTCGGTGCTATCGTTTGAGATATGTTCACTCTGTCGAGATACTGCCGCCGTTAAATGACTCTCTCTTCACCCAAATTCGGCTTTTAGAACCAAGCCAAATGCGAAGCGGCATATCGGGCTATATTATTTTAAACATCTATTGAGTGTATTTTTGTATACTTTATAGATTTTTAAGCAATTGGAGAAGATATATGAAAATTTTGATTTTAGGAAGTGGTGGACGCGAGTACTCTATTGCTAGAGCTATAAAAAATGAACAAGAAGAGCATGAACTTTTCTTTCAACCTGGAAATGGTGCTACACATCAGCTAGGAACCAACCTCAATATTAAAGATTATCACGATTTAGCTGCATTTGCAGAGGAAAATGCGATTGAACTTACAATCGTTGGTCCTGAAGCTCCTTTAGTAGACGGAGTTGTTGATATTTTTAAAGCAAAAGGCTTAAATATTTTTGGACCTAGTAAAGAAGCGGCTCAACTTGAAGGCTCAAAAGTCTATATGAAAAACTTTTTAGCTAAATACAACATTCCTACAGCTCGCTATATCGAAACAGCTTCCATAGAAGATGCTTTTAAATTTACCGATACACTCCAAGCCCCTATCGTTGTCAAAGCAGATGGACTTTGTGGTGGAAAAGGTGTCATTATTGCACAAAGCCATGATGAAGCAAAAATCGCTATCTCTGAAATGCTTAGTGGAAAATCTTTTGGAGATGCAGGGCTTAAAGTCATTGTCGAAGAGTTCTTAGATGGATATGAACTCTCAATGTTCGCTGTATGTGATGGTAAAGATTATATCTTACTCCCAGCAGCACAAGACCATAAACGTCTTCTAAACAACGATGAAGGTCCAAATACAGGGGGGATGGGAGCTTATGCACCAACACCACTTGTTGATGAAACACTTTACCAAAAGGTAAGAGAACGCATCATTCACCCTACTCTTGATGGAATGCAAAAAGAGAATGCCCCTTTTGAGGGTGTCCTTTTTATAGGCATAATGGTTGTCAATGGAGAACCTATTACTTTAGAATTTAATGTACGTTTTGGAGACCCTGAGTGTGAAATACTCATGCCACTTATGACATCAAGTGTCAGCGATATGTTTTTAAAAGCTTCTACAAATAGACTCTCAGAAATACAAGTAGAGTTCTCTTCACAACATGCAGTTGGTGTTGTCATGGCGAGTGGAAACTACCCTTATAGTAGTTCTACCCCTGCTGAAATCATTCTTGATGATGTGAAACATGAAGATATTGCAAACAATACACATATTTCATTTGCTGGTGTAAGCATGGAAGATGATGTTTTATATGCAGACGGTGGACGTGTTTTAGTTTGTGTTGGTTTAGGCGATACAATTAAACAAGCTCGTGACCGTGCCTACTTACGCTGTGGACAAGTACACTTTGCAGGTAAAAAACTTCGCACTGACATTGCTTACCAAGCATTATAGGATTAGGATTGGACGAAAATATAGAAACTATTTTACATAGAGAGCATCTGAGTTTAGCATCCATACCAAAACGGAGTCTTGCATTTTTTATTGATGAGACACTGCTCTCTTTTTTACTCATTATTGCTTTATGGGACTCTTTTTCTGCTGCCCAAAATGTAAATGAGATGATTAATATTACCAATAGTTTTCTTTTAGAGTATATGTTCTTAAAAATTGTCTATCAAGCTTTTTTTACTATGCAATACGGTGCAACAATTGGAAAACTCTTAGTAAAAATACGGGTTATAGAACTAAAAACTCTCTCAAATCCAAATGTACTTGTCTCTTTAAATCGTGCTATATTTCGCATCATTAGTGAAATGTTTTTTTATCTTGGGTTTTTATGGGGCATCCTCCAACCCTCCAAACAAACACTTCATGACAAAACAGCAAGGACATTAGTTATCAATGCTTAAATTACTCCTTTTTCTTTTTTTTCTAACACTCTCTCTACAGGCTCAAGACAAGGTAGAAATTTATGCTTCTACAATGCAAACACAAAACAATATCGTTACAGCAAATGATGGTGTAACAGTAATCTATAAAGACTACTTTTTAACTGCGAAAAAAGCCAAATATGATAGAACAAGTGGAGAATTAGAACTATTTGACAATGTTACAGTAAACAATAAGGGGAAATCAAAGGTTATAGGCTCCTATGCACGACTCAATTTAGAAAAAAAAGAGAAGTTTTTTAAACCATTTTATATGCTTGACCTCTCCTCTAAAGTTTGGATGAGTGCAGATGATGGACAAATGACAAACCAAGACCTTGACATAAAATCAGGAGTTGTTAGTGGCTGTAATCCCCTAGACCCTTTATGGATTATGGAATTTAGCTCTTCTGATTATAATGCAGATTCAAAGTGGCTCAATCTTTACAATATGCGGCTTTATATTGAAGATATTCCTATCTTTTACACCCCCTATTTTGGCTATTCACTCGATACTACACGAAGAACAGGACTCCTCAAGCCCTCTTTTGGTTTATCCTCAACAGAAGGTTTCTTTTACGAACAACCTATCTATATAGCAGAACAAAATTGGTGGGATTTAGAAATCGATCCACAAATGCGGACAACACGAGGAAATGGTCTTTACTCAACATTTCGATTTACAGATTCTGCTGTCTCTCAGGGTTCATTGAAAGTGGGCTATTTTAAAGAAAAAAATGACTACTATCTAGCAAATAACTTAGTTAATGATACCCATTTTGGATTTAATTTCAATTATAACAATAGAGATGTCCTAAATCAATGGCTCCATACAGATTTAGAGGGACAATCAGGGATTTATGTTGATCTTGTTAATATGAACGATGTGGATTATATCAATCTCCAATCCAATCAATCTATTAACCAATCAACAGCAACACAACTTCTCTCAAGAATCAACCTTTTTTATAATACTAATGATTACTATCTTGGTGCCTATTTCAAACAGTATAAAGATTTAACCCTTGAGAACAATGACAACACACTGCAAAAGCTTCCAACCCTGCAGTACCATAGTTACCTCGACACCTTCTTTGAAGACCATCTTTTTTACTCCTTAGATGTAAAAAGTAATAATATTCAAAGAAAAATCAACAAAAAAGTAGTGCAAACAGATATTAATCTCCCTGTAACACTCCAAACAAATCTATTTGATGAGTTTTTAAATCTTTCATATACTGCCAATCTCTATATGCAAGACTCTAAATTTAGTGGTCATGAATATGATCCATCACTGCAAACACAATACAATAATGGCGATACAATCAAAAATTATCATACTTTAAGTGCATCAAGTCAATTAACTAAAGCCTATAAAGATTTAACACATGTCATTGATTTCAGCCTAACTTATACACAAAATAGCTTTGAATCTAAAAATGGATTTTATACAGATTATAAAGATTTTTGTAGTGATCCGGTCAATGTAAATACACCAGAATGTGAATTTTACAATGTTACTGATGTGCAAAATGCTACACAACTCAGTTTTATACAGTACTTATATGATACAAATGGCACACAAATCTTATATCATAAATTATCTCAAAATATTCTAGCCAACAGTTCACAAGACAAATATGGCGACTTAGAAAATGAACTAGAGTACCGTATCAGTAAATCATTTAGCTATTATAATGATCTTTTTTACAACTTTAATCATGGGTTGTTTTCAAAAACCATAAATCAAATTAGATATACAGGAAGTCCGATCAATCTAGCACTTTCACACCTTTATAAAGACAGTTTTATAGCCGCAACACCTTCTACTCCCCGTTACACGAGCTATTTAACATCAAATATAACATACAACTACTCCAAACATTATGTGTATAATGCAACATATAACTATGACATAGAGTCACAAACAAAGAAACAATTTCAATTTGGCTTTTTATATAAAAAAAGATGTTGGGAATTTGGTATCCAATATGCAGAGAACAACAAACCTATTTTAACAAATAATGGTGCGAAATCTGTATATGATAAATATATTTACTTTACAGTAGTCTTCAAACCTTTTATGCAAGCAAATACAAACTCTTCTGCACTCTCATATAAGCTTCCAAGCACGAGTCAATAAGCGATTAAAGATGCAAAAATATAAAAATATCTTACACAATCGTCAAGCTGCAGCAAAAGAATTACAAGATGTGATTCCGATGCAACAACTCAAAGAAGAACGATGGAATTTGATTGGGGTTTCAAAAGGAGGGCTTGACTTATGCCATCGTATTCGTGGAAGATTCAACAATAACATTGATTTTCTTTTTAGTGAAGCGATTATGGCACCAAATAATCCAGAATGTGAAGTTGCAAGGGTAAGTGAACATGAAGAAATTGTACTCAATGAAAGATTAATTGATGCTTTTGAGATACAATACGATTATATTTATGGAGAAGCCCATAGAAAACATGAAGAAGACATTTTAAGTTATGTCTATCAGTATAGAAAAGGACGCCATTTCCCCTCTATGAAAGACAAGGTAGTTTTACTTGTAGATGAAGGGAGTGAAACTGGATCCAAGTTTATGACAGCACTCAAAACAGTACTAAGCATGCAACCAAAAGCAGTGTACATTGCCGTTGCTGTTTTACCAAGCGATGTTGTAGAGATTTTAGAACCCTATGTGGATAATATCTACTTTCTGCATGAGATAGATGATTATGTGGAGACATCTCTTTATTATAAAGAGTTTGAAGATATAAAAGAAGAAACAATAGAAAAATTACTTGAGGAATCAAAATGAAATATGATGTAAATTTAGCGTTAAACAACAAAGAAGAGTCTTACTCTTTTGGCGATGTAGCCAAACAAGCCAATGGAAGTGCATGGCTCAAATCTGGTAAGAGTGTCATCTTAGCAACCGTTGTGATTGATGAGACAGAGATAGTCAAAGATGACTTCTTACCACTTACGGTACAGTACATAGAAAAAACCTATGCAGCAGGAAAAATTCCAGGTGGATTTTTTAAACGCGAAACAAAACCAAGTGATTTTGAAACATTGACTTCTCGTATTGTTGACCGCTCTTTAAGACCTCTTTTTCCCAAAGGTTTTGGACATCCAACGCAAATTACTATTATGGTTTTTAGTGCTGATAGTGAATCAGATTTACAGGTTTTAGCATTAAATGCAGCCTCTGCCGCACTCTTCACTTCTGACATTGACATCAACACTTCTGTATCTGCTATACGTGCAGCAAAAGTAGATGGAGAACTCGTTCTCAATCCAACACTCTCACAAATGAAAGAAGCAACACTCGATTTGTACCTTTCAGGAACAAAAGATGACCTTCTCATGATAGAAATGCGAACTTTTGGTGGTGAAAAAGTAGCACTCAATGATATGATTGTAGACCCGATGCTTGACCCGACTATGAGTGCTATAGCGGTAAGTTCTCATATCTCGAATGCAATCCCAGAAGATGCGCTTATAGAAATCTTTGAAAAAACACAAGCAGAACTTTTTACATCCAATGCAAAATATGAAGCAGCTTTTGAAAGTTTGAAAAAACCAGTTATGCCACTTGATTTAAAAGCACATGTAAGCAATGAAGTAATGCGAACATATGTAAAAGAAAATCATATGGACGATATAGCCCAAGCTATGAATCAGATGGCAAAATCTGAACGCTCAACAGCACTAAGACAACTCAGAAAAAAAATCCTTACACTCAAAGAAGAGTGGAATGAAACTGCTCTTGAAGTTGAACTCAAAGATGCAATCGACAGTGTAAAACGAGAACAAGTCCGCAGACAAATTCTTGAAAAACGAGTTCGTGCTGATGGCCGTGCCTTAACACAAGTACGTCCTATTACTATTGACACAAATGTCCTTCCGAATGCTCATGCTTCTTGTCTCTTTACACGTGGTCAAACACAAGCACTTGTCGTTCTTACAATGGGTGGCACAAAAGATGCCCAAATGTTTGAATCGCTCACAGACACGGCGACACAAAATGAAAACTTTATGGTGCATTACAACTTCCCTGGTTTTTCTGTCGGTGAAGCTAGCCCTATCATGGGAACGAAACGCCGTGAACTTGGACATGGAAATCTTGCAAAACGTGCTTTAGCACCTTGTATAAACATTGATGGACAAACTGTGCGTTTAGTCTCTGAGATTTTAGAATCAAATGGTTCTTCTTCTATGGCAACTGTTTGTGGTGGATATATGGCACTCAAAGCTGCAGACATCCAAACAAGCGATACTATCGCAGGTATTGCCATGGGTATGGTTAGTGAAGGTAACAAATATGCCATCCTATCAGATATTATGGGGCTTGAAGACCATGATGGTGATATGGACTTTAAAGTCACAGGGTCAAAAGATGGTATTACTGCAATGCAAATGGACATTAAACTTGGTGGTATCTCTTTAGATGTACTCAAAGAAGCACTCTACCAAGCAAAAGAAGGTCGTTCACATATTATCGATATTATGCTTGAAGCTGAGAGTCAAATAGAATTTAATGATGGTGTTTTACCTGCGACAGATATTTTTCATATAGATCCGAGTTTTATTGGTGAAATCATCGGTCAAGCAGGAAAAACAATTCGTGAAATGATAGAAAAATTTGAAGTTGCTATCGACATTGATAAAAAAGATGGTAAAGTCAAAATTACTGGCAAAAATAAAACGGGTGTCTCTGGAGCTAAAGAGCATATTCATTCTATCGTTAATGCACCAAAAAAAGAGAAAATTAAGTACGAAGTAGGTGGTATTTATGATGGAACTATCAAACGCATCGTAGATTTTGGTGCTTTTGTTGAACTTCCTGATGGGACAGATGGTTTACTACACATTTCTAAAATTTCAGACAAAAGAGTCGAAAAAGTAAGTGATGTAGTCAGTGAAGGCGACAAAATAAAAGTAGAAATTCTCGAATTTAAAGGAAATAAAATATCTTTAGGGAGAGGATAAGAGAAAATTTAGCTTAGTTTGTATATAATTGCATATCAATTTTGAGTAGGGAAATCCTAGCATTTATGTGTGGGTTGCTTCATGGTATAAAATGAGGTTACGCTATCCGAAAAAATTTGTACTATTTATAATCGGAGAAACTTATGAAAAAAGTTCTATTTTTAATGTTAGCTTTAGCAACTGCTGCTTTAGCAAATGATGGTGAAGTTGCAAACCAAACTATTAAAGCTTATTCACTTATCGCTGCTGGTATCGCTATCGGTTTCGCTGCACTAGGTGGAGCAATTGGTATGGGTAGTACTGCTGCTGCAACTATCGCTGGTACTGCACGTAACCCAGGTTTAGGTGCTAAACTTATGACTACAATGTTCATCGCTCTTGCAATGATCGAAG
>JALUWV010000096.1 GCA_027019335.1 Sulfurimonas sp.
TTAGGTTCTTAATACTAACCCAATCTTCCATTATTAACACTCCTGTTTCCTTATGTTATTTTTTTAACATAAGTATAGTTTAATTTGCTACTCAGGTGGGTCAAAAGTTTTCAAAAAAGTGGGTCATTTTTTATCAAAAAAAACATAAAGCTGACTACATTGGCTTTAGCATACTCAGTATTGACTCTAAAGTTGCATCATTAGATGAGGAGATAAAAGAACTACAGCAACTAAAGAAAAAGCTAAAACAAGCAAAAGAAATTGCACTGCAAACTGGAGCAAATGTGTTTGAAGAGTATGGCATAGATAAGCTAGAAGGTGCTGGAATTAGCTCAATAACCCTAGCTAAGCCAAACCCTAGTTCAAAGATAAAACTAACCATCCATAATGAGTATAAGCTCATAGAGGCTGGATTCTACAGGAAGGTTCTAGATGAAGATGCCGTCTTAGAGTTTTACAACAGCGGTAAGTGCTTAGATACTATCAATGCAAACTGTTCAGTAGAGATACTAAGAGATGTAAAACCAACCAAGCTAAAGATAAATAAACGCAGGGGAGTTGTGGCAAATAATAGTGATAGCAATTCAAATGAGATACTTGGAATTGCGTCATGAAAACTACAACTAAAAACAATAGTCACACAAATATGTTAGAGGTAAATCCTGACAGCGGTGAAATCGTATTGGAGTCAGATGAAAAAGAGTTAAGCAAACTAAAGCAAACAAAAATAAAAGCTTTAAAGTTGTTAAACAAAAATGACTTCTTCTTGATAAATGGCAATTGGGAAGCAAAGAGGGATGCTCTCATAAAGATTCTCTCTAGCTTACCTCTTAGCTATGCTTGGGAAATCAAAGATAAAGTTCTTACAAAAGAGTATGCACAGATAAGTGGGACTCTGACTATAAGAAATGGAAGCATTATGAGGATTGCAGACTCTATGGGGATATTTGAACGAAGTGAGCTTAAAGGTAATGGAGGATTGCACTTTATGAATGCCAGAGCTGAAACTAGGGCTTTGAAAAGAGCTATTGAAGTGTTGTTTGGCAGTGTGATAAATTATTTTGTTGTGAATTATCTGCAGGAGAGGTAGTCTCACTAATGGGGTGCTTGCGAGAGTAGGTATCCCACTTTGAGGCTATTTTATTAAAAGTATGTCCCAGAGTATGTCCCT
>JALUWV010000097.1 GCA_027019335.1 Sulfurimonas sp.
GCTGGGTCTATATCGCCACTTCGTGTTCCCATAATCAGCCCTTCTAAAGGTGTAAAGCCCATAGAGGTATCTATACTTTTCCCATTTTTAATAGCACAAACACTCGCACCATTGCCTAAATGCAGGGAAATAACAGTTGTCTCCTCTACTTTTTTTCCTAAAAGTCGTGCTGCTTCTTTCGATAAATAAGCATGAGAAGTACCATGAAAACCATATCTGCGTATATGATTTTTTTCATAAAGTTCCATCGGTAAGGCATACAGATAAGCCTCTTTTGGCATTGTTGTATGAAAAGCAGTATCAAACACTGCAATCTGCGGTATATCAGGAGCCATTGCTCGTGCTACTTGAATCCCTAAAACATTTGCTGGATTATGTAAGGGAGCAAGGAGTGCTAACTTTTTTATGTTTTTTACAACCTCATCATTTATCAAGGTTGCATTTTTATAGAGTTCTCCACCATGAACCACTCGATGTCCAATCATATCAAGCGCTTTAAAATCAAGTGCTAAACTTTTTAAAGCCTCACTATGGTCTGAAAAATCTGCACCCTCTTCTCCAATATGTTCTACCAAAAAAGATGCGGGTTCACACACTCTTTGCATATCAAATATTTTCACTTTTAAGGACGAACTTCCTGCATTTATCACGGCGATTTTCATTTCTCATCTCCTGCTTGAATAGCGGTAATAGCGATAGTATTGACAATGTCTTCTACTAAACAGCCACGACTTAAATCATTAATAGGTTTGTTTAAACCTTGTAAAATTGGTCCTATAGCAACCGCTCCACTTGAGCGTTGGACTGCCTTATAGGTATTATTTCCTGTGTTTAGGTCTGGGAAGATAAGCACCGTTGCTTTACCTGCCACTTTTGAATTTGGAAGTTTCACTTTCGCTACTTCTTCATTCACTGCAGCATCATACTGAATCGGTCCTTCCACTGCTAAGTGTGGATTATACTTTTGTACAAGTTTGGTTGCAGCCCTGACTTTATCCACCTCTAAACCTGAACCACTCTCCCCCGTTGAGTACGAGAGCATTGCCACTTTTACTTCTATGCCAAATGCCGTTGCTGTTTGGGCAGAGGAGAGTGCAATATCTGCTAATGTCTCTTTGTCAGGGTCTTGATTTACTGCACAATCCCCATAGACTAAAACTTTTGTTTGCAAACACATAAAAAACAGACTCGAAACAACTAAAGACTCTGGTTTTGTTTTAATGATTTGCAAAGCAGGACGAATAGTATCCCCTGTCGAGTGTGTTGCACCGCTTACCATGCCATCTGCATATCCAAGATGTACCATCATCGTCGCAAAATAGTTTCCATGTATCATCGCATCCCGAGCCGCTTCTAAACTCAAACCTTTCTCTTTTCGCATTGCATAAAATGCTTCTACAAACTCATTCATTAAAAGAGAATTACAATGGTCTATAATCTCAGCACTTGATAAATCAAGCCCTAAACGCAGGTATGTCTCTTCTATCTCTTGGGGATTTCCAAGAAGTACTATCTCTGCAACTCCTCTATGTAAAATCACTTCTGCCGCTCGTAACACTCTTTCATCTTGTGCTTCGGGGAGGACAATTTTTTTCTTATTTGCACTTGCTAAATCAAAGAGTTTATAACGAAACATCATAGGTGTCATGATACTACTTTGTGAGTGTGCAATTCTCTTTTCAATTTCTGTTGTATCTACATTGGCATTAAAAAGTCCCAAAGACAAGGCAATCTTTCTTGTGCTATTGATACGTATGCGAGAATGAATTTTAGACAATCTTTTTGCTGTTTCATAGGTGTCATAAGGAACTGAGAGGATAGGAATATTGAACTCTTTTAAGCCTTGTAGTAATTTTTGAATATTTGGATGTGCTTGCATAGAAAAAGGAAAGACAATGGCAGAAATGTTGGGATAAGCACTCGAATACAAAGAACCAAAAAGCCCAAGAATAATATCTGACCTATCTGCTGGGACTACCACTAAATCATCTTCTTCAATATGTTCTAAAAAGTTATCTAAACTCAAAGCTGCTATCTTAATCTTCCGTACATTCCTTGTGTAGTCTTCCTTTTGAAACAGTACTTGTTGCACATCTAAAGAGTCGATTACATCTGCAATACTGACAAGACTTAACTCCTCTACTTCCTTTAAAAAATATACATTTTCAATACTACCCTTGAGTTTCTCTTTTACATGAGCAGATTTATCTACATCAAGACGATTCACAAAAGTTGCAAAGTGTGTGCAACCTTGCGAAAGTAAAGCATCATGCTCAAGTAAAATACTCTCATACACTTCATGCGCACTATCTTCTTTTGCATTGATAATATTCACATAAGGAGAACCGAAATTTTGGGCTATTTTCATGTTTAAATCAAAGTTAATGTTTGCATTTAAAAACGAGAGTCGAATCCCTTCACACAAAACAAAATCATACTCTTTTTCTAGTTTTTTAAACTTCATGATGAGTTGATTGATAAGCTCATTTGTTTGGTTTGAAGATATCATCGACTCTACATATTCTACATCAAAACCATGGGCATTTTCATAGGATAAATCTAAATTATAATGTTCAATCATAAAAGTAGTGTCATTATCTACAATACTTTCTTTATAGATGATAGGACGAAAAAATGCAACACGCGGTAACTTGCGTTTGAGAATTTCCATCAATCCCATACTGACAAATAGCATACCTGCGTTTATCTCTTGAGCTGAAATAAAAAGTGATTTTGTTTTCATCTGAGTGTCGCCTAATTTTAAGTGTGTATAATTCTATCTAAAAAAAGAGAAAATATGTGTATTTGTGGTGAAGCAAAAATTTTTGACAGCTGTTGTGGTGCGATTATAGAAGGCAAAAGAAAACCTAAGAGTGCAGAAGAGCTTATGCGAAGTCGCTATAGTGCCTATACCCTTGCCGATGGACGTTACTTAGTCCTGAGTGCTGTCAAAGAGAACCGTTATGAAGATGATGCCGAACTTATCGAAGAGTTTTCAAAGTCTGTAGAGTGGTTAAAGCTCGATGTACTTCAAACTACTCAAGACACAGTAGAATTTAAAGCCTATTATAAAGATAAGGAGAGCATAAAAATCTTACATGAAAAAAGCAATTTTGTCATAGAAGATGGTGAATGGCGATATAAAGACGGCGAACTCTACAACACTAAAGTCCAAAGAAATGAAACTTGTCCTTGTGGTAGTGGAAAAAAATATAAAAAATGTTGTGCAAATTAAGATGAAACTATGGATAGCCGATACAAACTTACCAACACACAGACTTGTCAAACTCAACTCTGAACCACATAGTGACTACGTTTACGCGGGTGAATTTGATGACGACAAACTCAAAGATTTTTTCTTAGAACTTGACCCAAAAATGAACCTTGAAAAGAATATGCAACTTATCAAATACTATGGATATTTGCACCTTTTTATTGTCAAGTCAGCACTTGATACTCAAGGAAAAAAGGAAAGATAGTGCTAAATTAAGTACTCACAGATACCTCACAAACTCTCGATAAAATGAAGTTATCAAAAAAAGGAATACAATGCATCAAAATATTTCTCGAAGAAGTTTTGTAAAAGGAGTGCTTGCTACTACAATAGCAACTGCCCTACCCTTACAAGCCTCTACATCAAAAATCACGCAAAGAGTTCCTACACAAGAATTCTCCGGTACAGAGTTTCATCTCTCTATCAATAAAACTGCTGTAAATGTCACAGGCAACCCTAAAGTAGCAACAGCCGTCAACTCTATGCTCGCTGGTCCAACTCTTAGGTGGAAGGAGGGAGAGAGAGTCACTCTGCATGTGACAAACAACTTAGATGTTGACTCTTCTATTCACTGGCATGGGATTATATTGCCCTACCAAATGGATGGGGTTCCTCATATTAGTTTTGAGGGAATTAAACCGGGGGAGACTTTTACGTACTCTTTTGATGTAGTACAAAGTGGAACTTACTGGTACCATTCACACTCTGGCTTTCAAGAGCAGACTGGGGTTTACGGCTCAATCATCATAGACCCTATAGAGAAAGACCCTTTTAAGTATGATAGAGAGTATGTCATAGCTCTTTCAGATGATAGTGATGAAAAACCATCAGCTATATACAGAAAACTCAAACTCTCCGCAGACTACTACAACTTTAACCAAAGAACAGTGGGAGACTTCTTTTCTGAGGTCTCTGAGTATGGTTTCTTAGAAGCTTTGACAAAAAGAAGCATTTGGAATAGTATGCGAATGTCTGATAGAGATATATCTGATGTCACAGGCTACACCTATACATTTTTGATGAATGGTGAAAACCCTGCTACGAGGTTCCAAGCACTCTTTATCAAAGGAGAAAAGATACGACTGCGTTTTATCAACTCCTCGGCTATGACCTTTTTTGACATCCGTATACCAAATCTTAAAATGACTGTAGTAGCGACTGATGGAAATAACATTCAGCCTGTAGATGTTGATGAGTTTCGTATAGGTGTTGCTGAGACTTATGATGTCATCGTAGAACCAAAAGATGAGAAAGCTTATGCAATCTTTGCGCAGAGTATAGACAGAAGTGGTTATGCTCTTGGAAACCTCACAACTGATATAGATGTATTAGCCGAAATTCCTGAGCTAGATAAACGCCAAACACTTACCATGACAGATATGGGTATGAGTCAAGATATGTCGAAGATGTCAGATATGAAAAGCATGAAAAAGATGGACAAAAATATGAAAAAAGAGATTCCAATTACGCCTCTGCCTATGAAAAATGGCTATGATAATACTATGCAGGCTATGAATCCACAGTATAGACTAGATGACCCAGGAGTAGGACTTCGCAATAATGGTAGAAAAGTACTCACTTATGCAGACCTTCGTTCTTTAAAATCCACGGCGAATGAGCGCTACCCAGATAGAGAGATAGTTCTACACTTAACGGGTAATATGGATAGATATATCTGGAGTATCAATGGCATAAAATACTCAGAGGCAAAACCTTTAGAGTTTCACTATGGAGAGAGACTTCGCATCACTTACATAAACGACACTATGATGAATCACCCTATGCACCTGCATGGTATGTGGAGTGACTTAGAGACTGGGGATGATAATCATCTCGTAAAAAAACATACTATAGTTGTACAACCTGGTGCGAAGATAAGTTTCCGTGTCAATGTAGATGCCAAAGGTTCATGGGCATATCACTGTCATCTGCTTTACCACATGACCGATATGTTTAGAAAAGTAGTGGTGGCTTAAGATGAAAAATTTTACAATAAAACTTTTTACACTGCTCACTCTTAGCTCTTCTCTTTTTGCAGGTGGTGCAGGAGATATACTTCGTTCATCTCTGTTCGTAAATAATCTGGAGTATCAGTTTAATAATACAAAAGTTGTGAACTGGGATATTTTTAGCTATATTGGTTATGACCAAAATAAACTTTACATTTACTCTGAAGGTGAAAAAGCTGATAGAATAAATGCAAGTAGCGAGAATCAACTTGTTTACTCACGAGCTATCGCTCCTTTTTGGGATATTCAAGCAGGACTTGATTATGATACAAGTGAAACAAACTCTGCTACATGGGGTGTTGTTGCACTCGCTGGTCTTGCCCCTTACTTTTTTGATAGCCGCATAGCCTTCTTAGTGAATGATAGTGGAAATATAGGGCTGAGAATCGATATGGACTATGAAGCTCTCATTACTCAAAAACTTATATTCACCCCATCATTTGCACTGGATGCCTACTCTCAAAATGAAAAAGCAATGAACTTAGGTAGTGGCTTATCAAACATCACACTTGGAGCGCGACTTCGTTATGAAATACGAAGAGAATTTGCTCCCTACATAGGTATGGAGTGGAGTAAAAATTTCGCGAATACAGCTAAACTTTCTCCACTCGACAGTAGTTATATTGTCGCTGGTGTAAGATTTTGGTTTTAAGGAAAAATCACAAACACTTCACAAACTTATGATACAATAAAATAATTCAAAAAAAGGATTTATAATGCAATACATTAAAGAGAGTCAAAAAAATATTGACGAAGTAACAAAAAGTTTAGAAGAAAATATTCAAGCTGCTGGATTTGGTATCTTACACATACATAACCTTGCGCAAACTATGCATAACAAAGGCATAGAGCTGGGAGAAGAGTGTCGTATCTATGAAATATGTAATCCAAAACTTGCTAAAGAAGTTCTCAGTGAAGATATGAGCATAAATATGGTGCTTCCTTGTCGTATATCTGTTTATAGTGATAAAGGGGTAACAAAAATCGGTATGATTAATCCTTCAACACTTCTCCAAGAATCCTCACATGGTGAAAAGTTGCAAAGAGTTGCAAATGAAGTTGAAGAAAAAGCACAAAACATCATCAATCTCTCAAGTTAATTGATGGTCTAGCATGCACTATAAAATAATTAAACCACTTGCAATCAGTGCAACTGTCATAGCACTGATTGCGACAGTTTTTTCTCTTTTTATTGCTTATTTACACATAGAGGATAAAGTCTTTCTTTTAGCAAAAAAAGAAGTCAAACAAACGATTGAAAACATCCAAAAAGAGTTTCCCTTTAAAAACAAAGAGCTGAGTATTCAAGACACTCAATTCTTAATGATAGCTCTTATCAATCAAGACAACACTCCCCTTGCCTCACATTTTGATAAAAAATACAATACTATTGAAACAGAACTCAAGCAAATAGATCATAGTTTTACGACAAAATCAACACAAAATATTCAAGAAAAAATTATCCACAACCATATTGAAAATAAATTTTATTTTCAATTTAAAATACCTATTCAATTTAAAAATTTCTCTGGCTCTATAAAAGGGCTTTATCAGGTTCCAGATAAAGAGATTCATAAAATTTATGCCAATATTGCCTATTCAATTATGCAGATTATAGGTACTATTTTTATAACTACCATGTTACTCTACCCTATCATTGTTCGCCTCAATAGACAATATATACAACAAAGTAAAAATCTTCTACATGCCAACTTGGAAATAATGTCTGTTCTTGGAGGTGCTGTAGCCAAAAGAGATAGTGAAACAAATGCCCATAACTACAGAGTCACACTCTATACCATCGCTTTT
>JALUWV010000098.1 GCA_027019335.1 Sulfurimonas sp.
TGAACATTATCAGCAGCACCGATGATGTCAGAGTAAACGATACCAATCTCATGTTGCCCTTGAGCAACTTCGTGGTGACCTAGAACAACTTCAAGACCAACTTGTTCAAGTACTTGCATCATCTCAGCACGGATATCTACAGCAGAATCAGTTGGTTGTACTGGGAAGTACCCACCCTTTGTTCCTGGTCTGTGACCTGTATTATACATATCTGGGTATGGATTGTTAGAATTCCATTCTCCCTCTTCTGTATCTACTTTGAAACCAACTTCATTGATGTTATCAACAAAAGTTACAGAATCAAACATGAAAAATTCATTTTCAGGACCGAAGTATGCAGCATCTGCAACACCAGTAGCTTCAGCATGTTTAAGTGCTTTTTTCGCGATAGAACGTGGACATCTTTCATAAAGGTCATTTTTGTAAATGTCATAAACATCACAAATAACGATAACAGTAGGATCAGCAGTAAATGGATCTAGGAATGCAGTACCAATTTCTGGTTTAAGAAGCATATCTGATTCATTGATTGGTTGCCAGTTTTCAATAGAAGAACCATCAAATGGTAGTCCACCTTCAAGTTGGCTTGCTGTAACAGCACTCATTCTATAACTAATGTGGTGCCATGCACCTTTAAGATCTGTAAATCTAAAGTCTACAAATTGAACATCATTTTCTTCACAATAAGTAAAGAATTCTTCTACATTATTAACGAATTTTCCCATTTAATTTCTCCTGAGTTTAAATATTAAAGAAATTATAGCTTATTTATAAAAATAAAGAGGTAAAAGAGTGATTAAAAAATAGTCAATTTGGAATAAAGAGAGAAGAAGGTGTATAAAATACACACTCAAAAAAAGTATGTATTTAAAGTTATAAAAAAATTATTTAGTTACTTTTTTGATGTTTCTTTCCATCATTTTTACAGGACATACTAACATTGAAAAACCTGCACCCATAAGTTCACCCATATAACCAGCTGCATTAGCGACAACTTTATCAGCACTTTCATTGAATTGAAATTTTGCTGCTATGCTTTGAGCATTTTTACTACCAGTTGCTCTTGCACTTTTAACATCATCAAAAGCTGCTTGACAATTTTCTTTGATTAAATCAACTGTTTCGTCGATAAACTTTGCTACTTCTACATCTTTTGTTTCTACTTTTTTAGCTGTTGCCATTTTAAAATCCTTGTATTATATTAGTTATTAAATTTATTTGTTACTGTGAAATTATATCAAGTTATACATTAAATAAATATAAATTATATTGAGAACACAATCCTAACAGTTGTCCCTTTATCCTCTACAGATTGAATATCCAAACTCCCCTCATGCATCAAAACACTATTTTTGACAATACTAAGCCCCAATCCAAACCCATCAACTTTTTTATTGCGTGAGCTATCGACTCTGTAAAATCTTTCGGTTATCTTTGCTAAATGCTCTTTCTCTATCCCGATACCCTCATCTTTTACCACAAAATGAATTTTAGCATCTTTATAAAGCCAAAGAGTTATTTTTCTCTCTTTTGGTGTATATTTTATGGCATTATCAATAATGTTGCTAAAAATCGACTCTATCAAAACAGGGTTTGCTTGTATTACTATAGGCTCTATCTTTTGTACATCTAGTTGTAGGTTTTTTTCGCTAAGTTGCATTTGAAACTTATCTATTACCCCTATGAGCAGAGAATCAAGTAGACACTCTTCAAATGAATCTTTTATATTTTCTTTGGTGTATTTTGTGAGGAGTAGAAGCTGTTTTACTATGTGTTCTATCTGTTTTGCCCCAGTGGCTATGGTGCTTAAACTGTTTTGATACTCCAGTGGCTCTCGCGTTCTTCTAAGAGCTAGTTCTACCTCTCCTTGTATTACTGTCAAAGGAGTTTTGAGTTCATGCGAAACATCGGAGTTAAACCTATCTAAACGCTCTATCCCTTCTTGTAGCCTCTCTATCATCGCGTTAAAAGAGACAACAAGCTCTTTTATCTCATCGTTTTCTTTTGGAACTTCTATACTCTTTGTAAATTTAGTAACACTTATATCTTTCGTGGCGTTTATAAGTCTGTTTATGGGAGAGAGGATTTTATCTAACATCTTACTTGCTAAAAAGATAAATATTAAAAGTAAAATAGGAATAATCCACAGAATAGTATCTTGAAAATTCTCTATCTTGTTATCAATATCTTTTTGAAAAACCATAATCCTTTTCGTGCCAACTTTTTCTATATAAAGAGCATCTATGGAGTCATCATCGTGAGAGTGTTCTAAGATGAAAAAATTCTCTTCTTTGTCTATATAATTTTGGAAATTTTGTAAAGTGAAATCACTATTCTTTATTTTTATTTCGCCATTTTGAACTACTGCAATCCCGATATTTTGAGTTGCTATATGGTCTTCGTATTTATGAGCGATAAACTCAAGTCTGCTTTTTATGTTGTTATCTATACTTTTATTTAAAAAGTAGTTAAAGGAGAGTGCAAAAAGGGCTAATACTACAAATGCAACAGTTCCAAACCAAACAAGTACACGAGATTTTAGAGAGTTAAACTTCAATTTTATACCCCAAACCACGGTTACTTTTTATAAGCTCTTTACCTAGTTTTTTTCTCAGATGATATACTGTTACTTGAATAACATTAGAGTTAATATACTCTTGATTACTCCAAAGTTGCTCTTCTATCATGGCGTTTGACACATAAGCATTTTTGTTTTTAAATAAAAACATAAGAAGCTCATACTCTTTTGATGTAAGAGCAACTCTTTGCTTGTTTTTTGTCACTACTTTATTATCACTATCTATCTCAATGTCGCCTATTGTAAGAAGTTTTACACCTTGAGAGATATTTCGCCTATAGAGTGCTTCTACTCTTGCCTCTAACTCTGCAAAAGAGAATGGTTTTGAGAGATAATCATCTGCTCCATTCTTTAAACCTACGATTTTATCTTCTATCTCACCTTTGGCACTAAGCATAATAGTTGGGGTTGTGATGTTTTTTTCTCTAAGTGAGCTTATAACTTCTATGCCATTTTTCAGTGGAAGCATCCAGTCAAGTATGATAACATCATAGCTATTTATAATAGCTAGATATTCCCCATCTTCACCGTCCATAGCACTATCAACTACATAGCCATCTTCGCTAAAAGCTCTTTGCAAAAGTGAAAGTATATTTTCATCATCTTCTATTATTAGGAGTTTCATATTTTAATTGTATCCAAGATTTAGTTTGATAAAATATTTTAGTATTTGAAAATGAAATGAAGATGAAAAATAAAGAGTTACCTGCCCCTTTATAGTTACCAATTTATTATAAATAGGTGCTACAATTTGCAAGAACATTAACAGTTCTATATCAAAATACATTTTACAAGGATTTACAATGGTTACAGTTTTTACAAAATTTCCAGTTAAAGAAGAGTTTAAAAAAGAGTACACTGCTCACTTAAAAGAAGCAGTTAAAAAACACAATATTCAAGACCAAGCAGGGTGTAATGCTATGAATTTATTGGCTCCACAGTCAAACCCGATGACAGGGGAAAACAATACTTTTATCATTGAAACTATTTGGGAAAACATGCAGAGCTTTATGGCTTATACACAAAGTGAAGCATTTAAAAAGTCTCATGAAAATATGCCTCCAAGAGAGTGGTTTGCAGGGAAGCCATCTGTAGAAGTGTATGAGAGTATTGACTAAAAGTAGTTCTCCATTATGGAGAATTACAAATCTAAATAAGGAAGATGATGCTCAATTTTATGATTTACAATATTGTTGTCTATGGCGTTTATAGCCTTATTGATTTTTTCTGCCTTACATTAGGCATTTACAAACCACTCTCTTTTGACAACTTAACAGACACTACTATCTACATTATCACATTTAATACTTTCGTATCAACAATCATTGGATATTTTATGATGCGATATATAAAAAGAAACTTTTTGCTTGATTAAAAAATACTCTCTTTAAAACACAATCATGCTAGCAAGTAACAATCCTCCAATCATTGCAACAAACACAGCAAGTGTCAAATAAATTTTTCTATCAGTATCTATTATCCCTTCTTCCAAGTGTTTTATCCAGAGTGTATAATAACGATAAGTATAAAGAGCAAGGACAATACCTGCTCCCACAATCAATATACCTAGATAATTATAATACCCAGAATGAACAAGCTGTGGTAAAGTAGAGGTATCTTTTCCTTTGAGTTCAACACTCATAAGATGAAGAAATAGTTCAAACTTTTCTACAACAAATCCCAAAACTATCAAAGAGATTGCGGTACCCAAAAGTGCAGTTGTGGCACGTTCCACTGCCATTAAATCTTTTGGGTCTATGGATGATTTTGACTTTTTACTCATAAACTTGTACTCTTTTTTAGGGATACTATATTATATTTGTATCTTTCTTTATTTTGATACTTTAAACGACTCATAAAATAAAAAAAGAGAGGTACAATGTAAAGATTGATAACTATAGCAAAAAGCAAACCACCCATAATAGCAATAGCCAAATCTTGAATAATCTGTGTTCCTGTTCCTATGGCTAATGCGATTGGCAGAAGTGCTAAGGCATTTGATACCATTGTCATAAGAATAGGTTTTGCTCTTAGAGCTAGAGCATCGAGCTGTTGTTCTATCTCATCACTTTGATTTTGCGGATTCATTTGATAAAAATCAAAAATAAGCACATTGTTATTTATCACGATACTTAGCACTATTAAAATCCCCATAAACGCCATAATATCAAGTGGTTTTCCTGTGAGGTATAAAGCTCCTAAAACTCCTGTCGTTGTGAGGATTAACGCCATGAGTATGCTTATGGCTATGCGAAGAGAACTAAAGTTAAGAAGTAATCCTATAAAGATGATAGTGATAGCAAAAAGTATAACTAAACTCATCTCTTTAAAAGACTTCTGTTGCTCTTTGTAAAATCCACTTATATCAGTTGTGATGTTATCAGGCAGACCTGCGTTTGCAAGAGAAGTTTGGATGTTTTTCACAACACCACTCATATCATTACCCTTAAAACGAACCCCTAAAACACAAACTGGAGAGAGGTTGTAGTGTGTTACCTCTGCTACTTTATGTTGGTAACTTATGTCGGCTAACTCTTTAAGTGGGATTTGCTCTTTGAGTGTTGGCGAATAGATTTTTAGAGTGGTTTTGAGATACTCTATTGGGTCGATATTTGGGCGACTCATAATTACTCTTAGGTTTGTAAGTTTTTCACCATTGGCTATGCTTAAGACCACTTCACCATAGTAGAGTGAGCGAATCTGAGTTCTTATCATCGCTTCATCTATACCGTATCTTGAGAGGGCAATACTTTTTGCTCTAATATTAATAGATGGAGAGGCATAAGAAGTAAGTACATTTACCTCTTCAACATCTTTTATAGTTTTAAGTTTTTTTTGTAGTTTATACCCCTCATGTGTGAGTTCATCAGGGTTTGAGCCATAAAGCATAACAGCGATAGGCGCTTCTGCTCCCATTATGTCGCCGAGTCTATCTTCTAAAACTTGAGAGAGTCCAAGTTCTACTATGTTTGGTATTTGTGCTTCTATCTTACTTCTTAGCTCATCTATCACATCAAAAGTGCTTCGTTTATGGTGGGCTTTGAGAGTTACGAGAAAATCCCCGTTATTTATGGGAACACTTAGCCGTCCGAGTCCTGTACCTATTCGCATACTCCAGCCATCTACACCTTTTACAGTGGAGATAATCTTTCCTATTTGAGCAAACTCTTCTTGCGATTGGTCTAGTGTTATATCTGTAGGTAGGACTAAATCCACAACGATATTTCCCTCATCCCACTCTGGTAAAAAAGTTGATGGAGTGTGCAGATAAAGATAAGCAGAAGTTGCAAGAGAAACTAAGATAATAGGCAAGGAAATCCAAGAGTGTTTAAAACTTTTTCGTAAAAAACTAATGTATCCATCTATATACTTTTGCATAAAATCTTCATTTCTTTTTACATTTTTTGGAAGTGCAAGATAAGCGATGATTGGTGTTAGATATATGGCTATCACTTGAGAGACTAGGTAAGTGATAACTAAAACAATAGATAACTGCTTAAAAAACTCTCCAACTATCCCACTGACAAGTAGAAGTGGGATAAAGATTAGAACCGATAAAGTAGTCGCTACGACCATAATAGGCAAAATCTCTTTAGCCCCTTTTATGATGGCGTTTTGTTTCGTTTCACCATTTTCGTAATGGCGTTCAATGTTTTCTATCACTATAAGCATCTGGTCTATAAGCCCACCAAGAGCGGCAACCATCCCACCAAGGGAGAAGATATTAAAATCAATGCCTATAAGCTTCATTCCTATCATTGTGATAAAAAAAGTTACAGGGATGATAACAAGAGCAGCCAAAGAGAGGGTGAATTTTCTCAAAAAGAAAAATACTATAAGAACAGCGATGATAGAACCAAGAGCTATGGCATCTATGACACTTCCCACAGCCTCTTTTATAAAATCTGTTCCATCATAATACTTCTCTATGTGTATGCCATCATGAGAGAGTTTTTTGTTAAGCTCTGCTACCTTTTTGTTAAAAGCTTTTTGTACACTTACAGCATTTGCATCTGGTTGGCGAAGCAGGTCAAAAACGACACTGTTTTTATATCTACTTGATGCAGAAAACTGTTTTATGGGGTTTTGTTGTTCTAGCATAAGGGCGATGTCGGAGAGTTTTATGCTTTTTTGATTCCCAAGATTTATGTCTAACTTGAGTAAATCATTTGCATTTTTTCTTTTTTGGTTCAAAGAGAGAATATATTGCGTATGTTTAGAGTTTATCAGCCCTAAAAAATCTATGCTATTTTGAGCTTTTAATTGTGTGATGATGTCATTTATGTTGAGCTTATACTCTGCTACTTTTTTACTATC
>JALUWV010000099.1 GCA_027019335.1 Sulfurimonas sp.
GATGCCACTTTAAGAAAAATGATGCAAAAAGCACCTGGATTTTCAGGTGCTTGGGAAACCTCTTTACAAGAAGCAGAAAAAGATTATGAAGAGAGTGAAAAAGGTTTAAAAACAGTAGTGAAAAAAGTCTTTTCCAACCCTTTTGCAAGTAATACAACGCATACTGACACTACAGATGAAACACAAATTTTAGAAAATAAAGAAAGTTAATCATGGCAAGTTCTGACATGCAAAACTTTATAGATGGACGAGAAAAGGCAAAAAACTATTTTTGTAATAAGTTCCATAAAGATATTCCTAACAAATCTATTGCTGTAGAAAAAGAGAAAATTTTGAGTGCCTTGATAAAAATCAAAGCAAGTGTAAAACATTGTGAAGGGGTTTATGTTCTTGATGCCAAAGGGACACAGGTTACAGATACATACACAGCCTATAAAAGAGAGAAAGCAGAGGGCGAAGACAGAAGTGACAAATCCTACTACTACCGTGCTATTCGCGATACAAAATGTAACCTCACAGACCCATACCCGTCCCCTTCAGGAGGCTTACTCGTTACCGTATCAAAACCGATATATTCTAAAGATGATATATTAGAATACATTGCTTGTTTAGATATTCCTTTAGAGGAAGTGGTACGCATTGCCCATCTGGACAAAACAGAAACCTTCTTTAAGTACTTTTTTAAAGCATCTTACTCTGTTTTTGCTTTTTCTTTGATGGCAGTATCGCTTTTACTATTTCTCAAAGGAACACAAAGTTTTTTCTCCAATGAAATCACACCAGACCATTTTCAAATCAAGTATGTCTTTGAAGCGACAATTTTAATTACATTGGCACTCGCCATCTTTGACCTTTCCAAAACCTTGGTTGAAGAAGAGGTACTCGGCTGGGTAAAACATAGTGATATCTCTGGACCGCACAAGACTATGGTAAAATTTCTAGGTTCGATTATTATAGCTCTTTCTATTGAAGCATTAATGCTTGTCTTTAAATTTGCTATTACAGATCCAAATCAGTTGGTTTTTGCCATGTATATAATTGCAGGAGTTGCATTTTTACTGGTAGGACTTTCAATTTACATCAAATTCACTACAGAGAGCAGTCATAAATGATAGGTATTGTTGATTATAATATGGGAAATTTAGCAAGTGTACAAAATGCCTTTGCTAAACTTGGATGTCAAACAGAGATAGTCAGTCACTCAGAAGAGTTTCACAAATACGAAAAGCTGATTTTACCTGGTGTGGGTGCTTTTGGAGATGCGATGGAGCATCTCAGAGAACGCGACATGATAGGAGCTTTACAGGAGTATGCACAAAGTGACAAATATATGCTTGGCATCTGTCTTGGCATGCAACTCCTTTTTGAGAGCAGTGAAGAGTTTGGGGAGCATAAAGGGCTTGGACTTATCAAAGGTAAAGTCACTGCATTCGATACTACAAAATTTAGCGAACCCCTCAAAGTCCCCCACATGGGATGGAATAGAATGTTCACAACGAATCATCCTCTTTTTAAGAACTTAGATGAAGAACATTATCTCTATTTTGTGCATACATTTCATGTGAATTGTAGCAATGAAGCAGATATTATAGGGAGAACAAATTATGGCTACGAGTTTACTTCTGCCGTAGCACATAAAAATATCTTAGGTATCCAGCCCCACCCAGAAAAAAGCCATGATAATGGTATGAAAATTTTAGAAAATTTTAGAAACTTATAGGAAAAAAGAGCGATGACATTATACCCCGCAATAGATTTAAAAGATGGACAGGCAGTACGACTCACAAAAGGACTTATGGAGAGTGCGAAAATCTACTCAAATGAACCCTTTGAACTTGTAAAAAAGTTTGAAGCAATGGGTGCTGAGTGGGTACATTTAGTAGACCTCAATGGTGCTTTTGCAGGTGAACCAAAAAACTTAGAACAGATTATCAAAATTCGTCAAAATTCTCAAGTCAAACTCGAACTTGGTGGTGGGATTCGTGATGAAAAAACCATTCAAAAGATGCTTGAAATTGGTATAGATAGAATCATATTAGGTTCTATTGCAGTCAAAGAACCACAGTTTGTTAAAGATATGGCAGCAAAATACCCCATAGCCGTTGGTATTGATGCGATTGATGGCTATGTAGCCGTTGAGGGCTGGGGTGAAGTGAGTGAAATGAAAGCGACAGATTTAGCACGGGAATTTGCAAATGCAGGTGTAGAAGCTATCATTTGTACCGATGTTGGACGCGATGGCACACTGAGTGGGGTAAATGTTGATTTTACTTTAGATATTGCTCGTGCGAGTGGTATTAGTACCATTGCAAGTGGTGGAGTCAAAGATGCTAGCGACATTGAAGCACTCATCGCGACCAAAGAAATAGATGGTGTTATTATCGGAAAAGCGTACTATGAGGGACGTTTAGACCTTGAAAAAATGTTTAAACTGCTTGATTAATAGTAAAGAAAACAAAAATTCGCTATTATTAGAGATAAATTTGCAAATTATTGAAAAGGATTTCCATTGAAATTACTTGTTGTTGATGACAGTTCTACAATGCGTCGTATTATAAAAAACACTTTAGCTCGTCTTGGATACAAAGATATACTTGAAGGTGCTGATGGTCTTGAAGGTTGGGCTCAAATAGATGCCAATCCAGATGTTGACATGCTCATTACAGACTGGAATATGCCGGAGATGAATGGTCTTGAACTCGTGAAAAAAGTGCGTGCAGATGCACGTTTTGTCGATACCCCTATTATTATGGTTACAACAGAAGGCGGAAAAGCTGAAGTTATCACTGCACTCAAAGCGGGAGTAAATAACTATATTGTAAAACCATTTACACCACAAGTTCTCAAAGAAAAACTTGGTGCTGTTATGGGTGTTGCGGAGTAATGCACGAGTACTACTTTGAGTTAGTAGTCAAAGTTTCTTCCCATCATTCACTTTTTGCAGACTTCTTAGCAGATACCCTTCCTCTTGGTTTTGAAGAGACAGAGGAAGGTTTTATCATTCGAAGTGAGGATGATTTAGAAACTATTGTATGGGGTTTAGAGCAGTTTAATGAAGCACTACAAAAAGCACTCGCATTAACTATAGAACTTGACTGCGAACAAACAAAAAAAGAAAATAGTGACTGGGTAACATCCTATCAAAAAAGTATAGAGCCTATTGCTATTGATAAATTTTACATTCACCCTACATGGAATGATCCACATCCAGACTTAATAAACATCGAGATAGACCCTGCCCTAGCATTTGGCACAGGACATCATCCAACAACGGCTTCATGCCTACAAGCAATCTCTCAGTATGTCAAAGAAAATGATAGAGTGCTTGATGTAGGTTGTGGAAGTGGTATTTTAGCAATGGCAGCGATGAAACTTGGAGCTAGAGTTGATGCTTGCGATACAGACCCTATCTCTGTTACCAATAGTAAAGAAAATGCCCAATTAAATCATCTAGAATTTACAAATATTTGGGAAGGCTCTTCCAATCAAACGCAAAATACATATAACATTGTTATAGCAAATATCGTTGCTGATGTCCTTACTTTCATCGCAAAGGACTTAAAAGCTGCATTAGAAAATAATGGTATATTAGTTTTATCAGGTATACTCAACAAATATGAAGCTAAAGTTCTATCGTATTATAAAAATTTAACCCTACTAGAGAGGATTCCTCAAGAAGAGTGGATTACTTTAATTCTAAAAAAAGAAGAGAAATAAATGGCACAAAACGAACAGAAGAACAATAATAACAATTTTTTCAATCAAAACCCACTCATTACATTTGCAATATTTTCAGTGGTAGTGATTGTCCTTTTTAAAATAGTTGTTGGAGATGGTGCAGGCTCAAACTTAAATATGCAGTCAAACACAAATAGAATCAAGCAAGTAAGCTACTCTGAACTCAAAGCACTTGTTGCTGCTAAAAGTGTAAGCAAAGTTGAGATTGGACAAAGTTACATTAAAGCAAAAGGTAAGGATGGTACACTTTATACAACAAGAATTGTCAGAGGCGATACTTCCTTAGTGAAAGAACTTGATAAACAAGGGATTGACTATGCTGGATTTAGTGAGACAAACTGGTTTACAGAGATGTTTGGATGGCTTTTTCCTTTTCTCATTATTATTGGTCTATGGATGTTTTTTGCTGGACGTATGCAAAAAAGTATGGGTGGAGGACTCCTTGGTATGGGACAATCCAAAAAGATGGTGAACTCTGAAAAACCTGATACAAAGTTTGATGATGTTGCAGGGGTAGAAGAGGCAAAAGAAGAGGTACAAGAGATTGTAGACTTTTTAAAGTATCCAGGTCGTTATGTTGAAATTGGTGCGAAAATTCCGAAAGGAGTTTTACTTGTGGGTTCTCCAGGGACTGGGAAAACACTCCTTGCTAAAGCAGTTGCGGGTGAAGCAGATGTGCCATTTTTCTCCGTCAGTGGTTCAAGCTTTATTGAAATGTTTGTAGGTGTTGGGGCTGCTCGTGTTCGAGACCTCTTTGAACAGGCAAAAAAAGATGCTCCAAGCATAATATTTATAGATGAAATTGATGCTATTGGGAAAAGCCGTGCTTCTGGTGCAAATATGGGAGGCAATGACGAAAGAGAACAAACACTCAATCAACTACTTGCTGAAATGGATGGCTTTGGAACAGATACTCCAGTCATTGTACTTGCTGCAACAAATAGACCAGAAATCCTCGATGCTGCACTTATGCGACCAGGACGTTTTGACAGACAGGTTCTTGTAGATAAACCAGACTTTGAAGGACGTATTAAAATTCTCAATGTCCATATGAAAGATGTCAAAATGGATAAAGATGTCGATGTTGAAGAGATAGCACGATTAACCGCAGGACTTGCAGGAGCAGATTTAGCAAATATTATCAACGAAGCCGCACTTTTAGCGGGGCGAAAAACTCAAAAAACAGTCAAACAAAAAGATTTATTTGAGTCCGTGGAACGTGCCATTGCTGGACTTGCAAAAAAATCTCGTCGTATTAATCCTAAAGAGAAAAAAATTGTCGCTTACCATGAAAGTGGGCATGCACTCTTAGCAGAGACAACAAAAGGTGCTAAAAAAGTATCGAAAGTTTCCATAGTTCCACGTGGACTTGCTGCTCTTGGCTATACACTCAATAAGCCAGAAGAAGATAAATTTATGATGCAACAGCATGAGCTTTGGGCTGAAGTAGATGTGCTTCTTGGTGGACGTGCAGCAGAACAAGTCTTTATCGGTGAAATCTCAACGGGAGCTGGTAATGACCTTGAACGTGCAACTGACATCATTAAATCAATGGTACAGACGTATGGAATGAGTGACATTGCAGGACTGATGGTACTTGAAAAATCTCGTCAATCTTTCTTAGGTGGTGGAGTACAAGCAAGTCGTGAATATAGTGAAAAGATGGCAGAGAATATGGACGAGTTTATCAAATCATCCCTCAATGAACATTACGAATTAGTCATCGCTCGTCTTGAAGAGTATAGAGATGCTATCGAAGATATGGTTGCCCTCCTCTATAAAAAAGAGAATATTACAGGCGAAGAAGTTCGCGAGATTATCATAGATTTTGAAAAAGAAAATGGCATTGAATCAAAAGTCGAAGATAATTCTGAAACGATAGAAGAAGAGTTAAAAGTTGATGCTACAATGACAGAAAATGAAAAATAATCTTTTCCCAATTTCAAACAATGGCTGGAAGTATATCTTTTATACTTTTTTAGCCTCTATTATTTTTGCTATTCTTGATTTTGACACCTTATCCGTGTTAGCATTTGGTCTTATAGTTGCACTTGTTTATTTTTTTAGAAACCCTGAAAGAGAAGTTTCTATCTTTGATGCAGGGAGTGTTGTTTCACCAGTAGACGGAGAAGTAGTTTCTATAGAAGAACTCTCATCTTCTGAATATGGCTATAAAGTAGTCATTAAAAGTAGCTATCTTGATGTCGGTGTTTTACGAGCTCCATGTGATGGCTATGTTACAAAACTAGTAGTACAAAATGGTGCAAGACTCTCTTCTTCTGTTCCATCTTCAAAAGCTTTAAATGCACAAGTAGAACTTCTTTTTAAGTATGAAAAATATAACACTATTAGAGTAAAACATATTATCGAACAAAGTTTTTCACCTTTAGCACTCAATATTTTTCAATCCCAAAGCATTCGTCAATCATCACGATATGGATTTATGCTTCATGGATATACAGAAGTATATATTCCAAAAAACTTCCGTTTAAATCTCAATAAGGGAAGTAAACTTAAAGCATCACAAAGCTTATTGGGCTTTTTTATTGCAATGCCTTAAAGTATAGGATTGACTGCATGGTAAAAGTGGCGGCAGTACAAATGCACATGAGTAAAGATACTCAAGCCAACATCAACAAAGCTTCTGAGTTAGTCAAAGAAGCTGCGTTGCATGGCGCAAACATCATCCTTTTACCAGAGCTTTTTTCATCACTTTATTTTTGTAAAGATAAAGACAGTACTTACTTCGCTTTAGCAAAGCCAAAACACAAACATCCTCTTTTAGAACATTTTTCACACTTAGCAAAAAAACTGCAAGTTGTT
>JALUWV010000100.1 GCA_027019335.1 Sulfurimonas sp.
TCCGTATTTAGAACGAGCAACAGTACGGTTAGCAACACCAGCAGTATCAAGTGCACCACGAACGATGTGATACTTCACACCAGGTAAATCTTTAATACGACCACCGCGAACTAGTACGATAGAGTGTTCTTGAAGGTTGTGACCCTCACCACCGATATATGAGATAACCTCAAAACCAGATGTTAATCTAACTTTTGCAACTTTTCTTAAAGCCGAGTTAGGTTTTTTTGGTGTAGTTGTGTAAACACGAGTACATACACCACGACGCTGTGGACATGAAACAAGCGCAGGTGATTTTGATTTCTTAATCACACGTTTACGCTCAGAACGAATCAATTGATTGATTGTAGGCATACAATTCCTTTATAGTATTTTCCAGTAGAATTTAATTCTCTAAAAACTTTAGAGAATTATAGACACGAAATAATACATAAATTGTAATTAAAACTAGCTTTATTTTAAGTGTTGTTGATTATATAAGAAAAAGGATGGGAAATATACGAGCATTTGCTCATATATTTAAGTAAAGAAAAGTGTTTATAGCTCTTCAGTTTCAAATGTAAGATATTGATCTTTGTAAATACCAGTTCCAACAGGAATAGTACGACCAATAATAACATTCTCTTTTAAGTTCTCTAAGTTATCAACTTTTGCTGAAACTGCTGCTTCAGTAAGAACTTTTGTTGTATCTTGGAAAGATGCCGCTGAAATAATACTATCAGCAGATACGGCAGCTCTTGTAATACCAACAAGGAATGGCTCAGCAATCGCAGGGCGACCACCAAGACGAATAATTTTCTCATTTTCTGCAGCAAATTTTGCCTTAGAGATAAGATCACCTTCAATAAACTTCGTATCACCTGAACGTACAATCTTAATCTGACGGAGCATTTGAGTAAAAATAACTTCAATATGCTTATCAGCGATATTAACACCTTGAGAACGGTACACTTGCTGTACTTCAGATACAAGGTAGTTATAAAGTGCCTTCACACCCATAATACGAAGTAACTCATGAGAAGATAAAATACCTGTAGTTA
>JALUWV010000101.1 GCA_027019335.1 Sulfurimonas sp.
TCAAAAATTGAAGAGGGAGAACTACAAAATTTTGAATAAAATTTTATTTATTAAAAATTACTAAAAATTATTAGAAAAGATTAAAAATGGCAAAAAAGTTTATGGCCAAGACAATAAAAATCAATTGAATTTTTAAACCATTAAAAATCTCATCTCTTTCATGAAGCTACTTTTTATATATATTTTGAGTGTTTCTTCTTTTTTTCTAAAAGAAATTCCAATAAAATTTCTTAAAAATTATTTTACTTCAATCATATCATAATTTTCCCTTCTCTTTAATAATTTTTTACTAATTTTTATTGTAAAATTTAATTTTTCTTATAATATTATAGAGTAAAAGTTATAGTTTCTTAAATCAGCAATACTTCATAAAAATACTCCATTATATTTTTCTTGAACAACTTCAATTCTAAAATAAATCTTTCTTCATTTGATACTGTGCTTATCTTTCTTGATAACAAAGCAATTTTTTTCTTTTCTTCAGTGAAATCGTTAGTATAACCATAAAATAATAGTCTTAAAATTCATAATTTCTGTTATGTATGAAAAATTTTATCTCAAATAATTAATCTTAAATTAATTTAGATATGAAAAATATGGAAGACTCTCACAGTAATGTATCTGAGGAAGAAGACTTGGGAAATTACATTACCCAAGTGGTCACAGACATCGGAATTCCTTGCATCAGCTCAGAAGTAGTCAGCAAACTAAATGTGAACAGAAAGGATGTAAATCTTGAAGATAAGAAGATGAGATGAAAAATGGCTTCTGTATCAAACCCTGCAGGAGTGCCAGCGGACGAATACAGTAAATTTGCAGTCCATGTTTACCGTTATTTGAGTTATATCAAGAATTGTGACTTGCCTACTGAAGAAGAACTAAGGGATTCAGGAAAAATGGTCAATATTGAAGGCCTACAGAAAGATAGTAAGTCCTATTACTAGTAAAAATTCAGATGAAGCTTTTATGTGATAAAATTTTAAGTGTTTTCGATATTATAATTTTACAGCATAATAATCTTGGCTCATTTCCATAAT
>JALUWV010000102.1 GCA_027019335.1 Sulfurimonas sp.
CTGGACCTTACCTTACACAAGACATGAAAGAGGGAAACCTTTTAGAAGTTTTTCTTTACACAGACTCAGAAGATAGACTCGTAGCCACAACGCTCACCCCAAAAGCAAAACTCGATGAGTATGCTCTCCTTGAAGTAGTTGACACTGCGAAATTTGGTGCGTTTATGGACTGGGGGCTTACAAAAGACCTACTTGTGCCCAATATGTTTCAAAAAACTCCTTTTCAAGTAGGTGAAAAAAGATTTATACGTGTCATCTATGATGAGCGAACCCATAGACTTGTAGGTACTGAAAAACTAGGTGACTTTTTTGAGCGAAAAGTAGAAGGTTTAGCCATAAACAAAGAGGCAAAAATCCTCATTATCGCCAAAACACCGCTTGGGTACAAATGTGTTGTCAATGACAAATATGAAGGGCTTATCTACCATAATGAAATTTTTGAAAACATAAAACTTGGAGATGTTAAAACTGCCTATGTCAAGCGAGTAAGAAAAGATGGCAACATCGACCTCTCTCTTCGTAAAGGTGGCAATAAAAAAGGCACAACAGGGGACAAAGTTTTAGAACTTCTAACACAGAACAAAGGCATTATGCCTTATAACTATAAAAGTGATGCCCAACTTATAAAAGAGGTGTTTTCTATGAGTAAAAAAGAGTTTAAACGCTCACTCACAGCACTCCAAGATGCAGGAAAAATAAAAGTAAAAGATACAGGGATTTATCTCAAATAATGGCAAAGAAAAAAGCAGTTATTAACTTAACAAGTCAAAATATAGAGTTTGACTTGCTTCAAGTCCACTATAAAGTCCTCAGTTTCAATCCAAATAAAATGACTTTCCATGTGCATATTTTACAAAATGGTGAAATGAGAGAAAACAAAGAGTTCCCTTTTGCGCATGCACCTAAAGAAATCAAAAAATGCATTAAACCTAACTAAGTGCCTAGCCAAAATTAATGTCATATTTTGAACCGAAGAAATTAAGCATATTTTGTATGTGCTTGTAAAAGTCATCAAACGAATCTAAAACATT
>JALUWV010000103.1 GCA_027019335.1 Sulfurimonas sp.
GACGCCGGATGGCAAGATCGATGTGATCGGTATCGGTACCCACCCGTCACGCGGGCTGCGCAAGGGTGTGGTGGTCAATATCGAGACGACGGTGGAGTCGATCCGCTTGGCGGTGGAGGAGGCGGAGCTGATGGCCGGCGTGGAGATTCAGTCGGTCTTCACGGGTATCGCCGGCTCGCATATCCGCGGCTACAACAGCCACGGTGTGGTGGCCACCAAGAACAACGAAGTGGGGCAGGAGGATGTCGATCGGGTGATCGATGCGGCGCGGGCAATGAATATTCCGGCCGATCAGCAGATTCTGCATATCTTGCCGCAAGAATATGTGATCGATAATCAGGACGGCATCCGCGAGCCGATCGGCATGAGCGGTGTGCGGCTGGAGGCGAAGGTGCATGTGGTGACCGGCGCGGTCTCCTCGGCGCAGAATATTGTCAAGTGTTGCAACCGCTGTGATCTCGATGTCTCCGATATGGTGCTCGAGCAGGTCGCCTCCTCCGAGGCAGTGCTGCAGCAGGATGAGAAGGATATTGGCGTGGTGCTGGTCGATATTGGTGGCGGCACGACCGATGTGGCGATCTTCCTCAATGGCTCGATCCGCCACACCCATGTGATTCCGATTGGCGGCGATCATCTGACCAACGATCTGGTGATCGGCCTGCGCACCTCGGCGCGCGAAGCCGATCAACTCAAGCGCAAATATGGCGCCTGCCTCACTTCGCTGGTGCCGCCGGAGGATCAGATCGAGATCCCCAGCGTCGGCGGGCGTGCACCGCGACCGATGCCGCGGCAGGTGATGGCGCAGATCTTGGAGCCGCGTGTTGAGGAGCTCTTTGAGATGGTCAAGGCGGAGCTGCAGCGCTCCGGTTATCAGGAGCTGGCGGCGGCCGGCATGGTGTTGACCGGCGGCTCATCGCTGCTCGATGGCATGGTCGAGCTGGCCGAGGATATTTTCGATATGCCGGTACGGCTGGGGCGGCCGACCGGTGTGGGCGGATTGGCCGATGTGGTCTCCAGTCCCATGTAT
>JALUWV010000104.1 GCA_027019335.1 Sulfurimonas sp.
GGTGTAATGCGAAGATTTTTCAACTGGCTCTATCAACCCGAGGAGCATATTAGCAAAGTGACTCTTGCAGGACATGAGACAAAGTTTTCAGATGCATCTTACACACTTCGCATCAAACCACTCTTTGAAGTTTCACTCTATGAAAGTACAAAACGAGTGACAAATATAGTAAGCTACTGGGTCTACCGTTTAGGACATTTTGAAAAAACTCGCTACCCTGCTATGATATTCAACCTTTTGCTCTTTGTCCTTTTTAGTTACAGAGTTTTTGTGCATGAAGTTTCATGGCAAACGATTATGATAGAGTCTACGATGATGATTATCTCTATAAAAATCTTAATCATAGGAGAGAAAAAATAGTATGTTTGTTTTTGATACACTTTCCCTTGTTTTTGTGGCACTTATTCTTCTCGGAAGTATCCCAAATATTTTCTACTCTAGCGGTTATCTCCCACATATCGAGAGAAAAATACACTATCAACTGCACTATTTTACTTTTATAGCCTCTATGCTTGGTGTTGTTGTGAGTGCGAATGCTCTTGTATTTCTCTTTTTTTGGGAGATTATGAGTCTGAGTTCTTGGCAATTAATCCTGACAGAAGTTGAAGATAAAAGCACCATAAAAGCAGCACGATTTTACTTTTTGATGACCCATTTTGGTTTTATATTTCTGCTCCTCTTTTTTCTTATAGTGAGTGATGGAAACCTTGAGTTAGGTTTTAGTGCTATGCAACTTATAGCCTCAAAGTTTGCCTATCCAAGCCTACTTTTCTTTTTTCTTCTCTTAGGATTTCTAAGTAAGGCAGGGGTTGTTCCTCTACATGTCTGGCTTCCTTATGCCCACCCAGCCGCACCCTCTCCCGTCTCTGCTCTTATGAGTGGGGTAATGCTTAAAGTTGCCATCTATGGGATGCTGCGTTTCTTACTTGATGTTCTCTATCCATGGCCACTGGAGTGGGGTATCATTATTCTAAGCCTTGGCGCACTCTCTTCTCTTGTTGGTGTTTTATATGCTCTCTCC
>JALUWV010000105.1 GCA_027019335.1 Sulfurimonas sp.
TTTCTGCTTCATCATCTGGAATTTCGATGTCGAATTTTTCTTCAAGAGCCATTACTAATTCAACAACATCTAGGCTATCTGCACCTAAATCTTCTACGAATTTCGCATCTTCTTTTACTTCATCAGCGCTTACGCTTAACTGTTCTACAACTACTTCTTTAATATCGTCAATTAGTGCCATTATAGCTCCTGTGTTTAAGTTTAAAATCCCGAAATTATAACATACATATCTTAAATTATTTCTATAATTTAAGATTCTTTTATGCCATATTCATTCCACCATTTACTTTTAAAGTTTCTCCAGTAATGTAACTTGCATGGTCGGAGAGTAAAAAAGCAGTAGCTTCTGCAATCTCTCGAGCTTGTCCCATTCTATTCATTGGAATTTTTGCATTAATCCCCTCTTTTACCTCATCACTCAAAACCTCTGTCATTTCTGTTGAAATAAAACCTGGTGTCAATGAATTATAACGAATACCACTTGTTGCTGATTCCAACGCAAAAGATTTTGTCATTGCTATCACACCACCTTTACTTGCAGTGTAGTTTGTCTGCCCTGCATTACCAGTCTCTCCAACGATAGAAGCGATGTTAACAACTGAACCAAATTTCTTTTTACGTGCTGCTTTAAAAAACTCACGGCTCCCTATAAATGTAGCCGTAAGATTGGCATTGATGACAGACATAAAATCTTCCGTTTTCATGCGCAATGCCAATTTATCATTTGTAATTCCTGCATTGTTTACAAGGTATGAGAGTTCTCCATCACTTGAGACTATCGTTTTAATCGCATCTATAAATGCAGCTTCATCGCTCACATCAAAACCAATCACAGCAGCATTACCACCTTCTGCCTCTATCGCCTCTTTTACTGCATCTGCCTCTACTGCTCCACTGCGATAATTAATCCATACTTTCAAACCAAAACCTGCTAAAGTTTTTGCTATCTCTGCACCAATACCACGACTTGAACCCGTTACTAAAACATTTTTTCCACTAAATTTCAAAATTTTCTCCTTGATTAAACTAAACTATGATCCATCTCTGATGGTATTTCTATATTCATAAGTTTTAAAACAGTTGGTGCAATGTTGTTTAAAGCACCACTTTCAACCTTCTCAACACCATCCACATCAACAAAACACCACACTTTTCCAACTGTATGATTTGTAAGTACATTGCCTGCATCATCTTGCATTTCTTCACAATTTCCATGGTCAGAGGTAAGCACAAAAGCATATTCATTTTCTTTTGCTTTCTCCCAAACCTTTGCGAGCTGTGCATCTACAGCCGAGACCGCTTGTTTTGCTGCCTCAAAATCTCCCGTATGTCCAACCATATCTCCATTTGCAAAATTGACCACTATAAAATCATAGGCATCATCCATGGCTTGAAGTACTGCTTCACCTACTGCCTCACAACTCATTTCAGGTTGCATATCGTATGTTTTTACATTAGGCGATGGAATGAGTACTCGTGTTTCATTTTTATAAGGTTCGTCGATTCCTCCATTTAAAAAGAAGGTAACATGCGCATATTTTTCCGTTTCAGCGGTGTGTAGTTGTCTTAGACCTGCATTTGCTATCACTTGGGCAAGTGTATTTTTCGGTACATCTTTTTTGAAAAGAACAGGATATGTAAAACTTTTATCATACTCTGTTATTGTCGCAATATGAAACTTTTTATCTGGACGAGTAAATCCATCAAATGTGTCACTTCCTAAAGCAGTAACCATTTCACGCATTCTATCACTTCTAAAATTAATCGTCAAAATAGCATCGCCGTCATGCATTCCATCATATCCATTAAATGAAACAGGTTCGATAAACTCATCAGTTTCACCGAGTGAATAAGAGTGTCCTACATATCCAGCAGGGTCAAAATTTGTTTTTGGCGTAGCATTTACCATGGCTTCATAGCCACGACTTACTCGTTCCCATCGGTTATCTCTGTCCATCGCATAAAAACGCCCAGAGATGGAAGCAATGCTCACATTTTCATCCAAATGTTCTTCAACTTTTTGAAGATACTTCTGTGCAGATGTAGGAGAAACATCCCGTCCATCAGTAATGAGGTGAAGAAAAACTTTTTTTCCTGAACGCTTCGCAATGTCCGCAAATCCCATAAAATGGTCTATGTGCGAATGCACCCCGCCATCACTCAGTAAACCTATAAGATGTAAGCGTTCTGACTTTTCTAAAAGTTCTTGTAAAACTTCATTACTCTCAAGACTGTTTTCAGAAAGAGCTAAAGAAATTTTGACTAAATCTTGGTATAAAACACGCCCGCTTCCTATACTCATATGCCCAACTTCAGAGTTTCCCATTTGACCTTCAGGTAAACCGACACTCAGGCCAAAAGTATCTATCAATGAGTGAGGTACACTTGCAAATAACTTGTCATATGTTGGTTTTTGTGCATTATAAAAAGCATTAAACTCCTGTTTGGAAGAGTAGCCTATACCATCTGTAATCACTAAAATTGCTTTTTTCTTCAAACTTCAATTTCCTCAATTTTATTTTACAAAAAGTATACAATAAATTGGATAATAAGTATCTATATACTATAATACAAGTACAAATCTTACGAGGATACTCTTTGCTTTATTTTCTACACCAATATTTCGATATAAATATTTTAGGTTACATTACCATCCGTTCAGGATTTTCTTTTTTTATTGCACTTGTTCTCACACTTTTTCTCCTACCAAAGTTTATCAAATGGGCGCAAGCAACTGCAAGTGTCCAACCTATCAATCATTGGGCTCCAGAGAGACATCAAGGCAAAGTTTCTACACCAACTATGGGCGGTGTTGTTTTTATCATATCTACACTCATTGCATCATTACTGACTATAAAGTTAAGTAATGTTTTTGCTATTGGAGGTCTTTTAACACTTGTTCTTTTCTCTCTTATTGGGTTTCAAGATGATTTTGCAAAAATCAAAAAAAATGAAAACCTTGCTGGTTTAAAAGCAAGAACAAAATTAGCATTACAAACCTTATCAGCACTTATAATCGCATTGTATCTCTGTTTCTTTACTGATTTTAACACTGATTTGTATGTACCTTTTTTAAAATCCCCTCTTTTTGATATGGGTGCATTTGCCATCATTTTATGGGTTTTAGTCATTATTTCTAGCTCCAATGCAGTTAATCTTACTGATGGACTTGATGGACTTGCCACTGTGCCTTCCATCGTTGCTCTTGCAAGTTTTTCGATTATTATATATATTATAGGAAATGTAAAATTAAGTAGTTACCTCCTCATGCCTAATTTTGCAGTCGGGGAAGTCGTCATCATTGCAAGTGCCTTCATTGGTGCATTGACAGGTTTTTTATGGTACAACTGCCATCCAGCAGAAGTATTTATGGGCGATAGTGGTTCTCTTGCTATCGGTGCTTTTTTAGGCTACTTGGCTATTATCTCAAAAAGTGAGATTTTATTGCTTCTTATTGGTTCTATTTTTGTCATCGAAACTTTGTCTGTTATCTTACAAGTAGGAAGTTATAAACTTCGTAAAAAACGTGTCTTTTTAATGGCACCTATTCACCATCACTTTGAGATGAAAAACTGGGCAGAGAACAAAATTATCGTGCGTTTTTGGATTATTGCTATTCTTTCTAATATTGTCGCGCTTATAAGTTTGAAAATTCGATAAACTTTTCAAACTCATAAGCTTCCTTTCAGTACACACAAGCTATAATTTCACTTCTTAATAGATGGCCAATTAGCTCAGTCGGTAGAGCAACTGACTGAAAATCAGTGTGTCCTTGGTTCGATTCCGAGATTGGCCACCACCTTTTATATCAAAATCATTTTTTTCTTTTTTAACAACTAAACTTTTGGTATAATACAAACCTATTCTTTTGTAATAAAAGATATTTGGGGACGACTTGGCTTCGACTGGAGCTAATAGTCTATGACTGCATGTCGGACTGAGCAACTCCGTTACACGGCTCACAATTGCTTAAACGCAAACAATACAAATTATCGCCCAGCTTTAGCAGTAGCTTAAGTTTTACCCCCTCGTTACGAGGACGGGCTGCTTCACCTATGGACTCTAGATAAGTAGGATTCGAAGTATCACCCCTATGTAGATATATATAAAGTCTGTCTCAGCTTTATAAGAACTCCCGAGACTGGTCTTGTGTAGCTTTGCAAGTTGTGTGAAGCAAGATAAGATTTTAACAACTTTTCTAAGCATGTAGACGTTGTAGATAGTTAGTTTTAGGACTGCGGTTCGATCCCGCACGTCTCCACCACCACTCAATCTCATACAATCCAATAAACACATTCAAACCCCCAAAATACGAACTTCTCTCATTTCTATTAGTCTAAGTTAATATCATGTATACTATGTAATCCAAACTTTTTAGGGGTACATTTAGGGGTACATTGAAAAAGTACCCTTAACCCTAAAAAAATGTACCCCTAAAATATCAAGGATTAATACATGGCACGAACTATAAAGCCATTAACGGCTACACAAATAAACCAAGCAAAGCCAAAAGTGAAAGATTATAAGTTATCTGATGGCGGAGGACTCTTTTTATTAATCACAAAGAGAGGAACGAAATTATGGAGAATGAAATACATAATCAATAAAAAAGAGAAATTGCTATCTTTAGGGTCGTATCCTGATGTTACACTCTCAAAAGCAAGAGAACTACGAGAAGAAAATAAACAGCTCTTAGCAAATGGTATCAATCCAAATGATTTAAAGCGAGAAAAAAAAGAGACTATAAAGCAAGAAGAACTGAAAAGCAAAAATACATTTAAAAATTTAGCAATAGAACGACTTGAAAAGCAAAAGGATACCATAAGTGAAACTCACTACAAAAGAACTATTACAGCCTTTGAAAATGATTGTTTTGAGTACATAGGACATAAGAACATAGATGATATTATAGCAAAAGACATCATAATAATAATGCAAATTATGAACAATAGAGGTGTTAATGATAGTGCTAGAAAACTTTTTTATGCAATAGGGAAAACTTTTAAATGGGCGGTAGCTAATGGATATGCAGAAAGAAACCCTTGTGCTGATATTTTACTAGAAGAGATTTTAGGAAAAGTATCAAAGAAGCATTATCCTACCATAACAGACGACAAGGGCATAAAAGAACTCCTTACAAGTATATACAGCTACACAGGGGAAACCTCAACACAATATTCTCTTCTTATGTTGGCTTATACATTTGTACGACCGATAAATGTGCGATTAGCATTATGGAGTGAAATCAATCTTAAAGCGAAGCGATGGGTAATCCCTGCTAAAAAGATGAAAACAAAAGATGAGTTTATTATTCCATTAAGTAACACACTCATAGAACTACTCCAAGAGATAAGGCTTTATAGTGGAGATAGTAAATATCTGTTCCCAAGTACAAAAAGCAAGTCTACACCTCTAAGTGATGGTGCATTATTAGGAGCTATAAGACGAATGGGTTACACAAAAGAAGAGTTCACACCTCATGGTTTTAGAGCTATGTTTAGCACGATAGCACATGAGAAAAGCCATTTTAAATATGATGTAATTGAAACTCAATTAGCCCATAGTGTAGGTAACAGTGTAAGCCAAGCATACAATCGTGCAAAGTACCTAGATGAGAGAGTAAAGTTAATGCAGTGGTGGAGTGATTACCTTGATGAGGTTAAAAGATAGGAGGGGGTTACTAAGCCTTTATAATGGCACTCCCACCCAACACTACCAACGATTTACCAAAAATAAAGGCAAAAAAAAGCCCTACCTCAACGAAGAGATAAGGCTTTACAGTGCCATAAAGTAGTTAGTAATTCTACAAGGCAAAGTTAGAAAATGCTTTACAAAAGAATTATACCAAAAAACACAAAAAGATAATATAATGCAATATCAGTTAATGGAGTAAGGAGAAAGAAGTAAATAGCAGTCAGAGGGGGTTATTACTTCCCTCTTTAAACCAACCATAAAAAAATGGCAAAAAAAAAGGCTAAGACCGAAGCCCTAGCCTAATCACTTCAAACAATCGGGTAATAAAGCCGACCTTTTAGAGTTAAAACGTGTATCAAGTTTGTATTATACCAAAAATTATAAAAAGATAATATAATATCGTCTCAATTAATCTGAGATGATTAGGTAAATCCGATGAGAAATAGGCTCAGAAATTGCTAGTAGATTTAAAAAGTCACAAGTATGAAACTAAAACAGAAAAAGCTACTTTTAGAAGAGTTAAAAACAGTAAAAGATTTTAGAGTAGAT
>JALUWV010000106.1 GCA_027019335.1 Sulfurimonas sp.
TTTTACTGTTTTTAACTCTTCTAAAAGTAGCTTTTTCTGTTTTAGTTTCATACTTGTGACTTTTTAAATCTACTAGCAATTTCTGATCCTATTTCTCATCGGATTTACCTATAAAGAATAGAATGAATGTACATTTAAATGACTGTTATGCTAACATCATCGCCAACACTCAGAACATCGCCGGCGATGATTTTTGCGCGTTTACGTAACTCTGTTTCTCCATTCCGTTTCACATAGCCATCTGCGACTATCATTTTTGCTTGGGCGCCTGTATCTACTAAGTCGAGGACTTTTATCAGTTTAAATAGTTCTATGTAATCATCTTTTAGTTCAAATTGCATGTATGGCTCTCTTATTATTTCTTGAAAGTATAGCTAAATTATGCTATCAGTGCTAATTTAGCATGGCGAGAAAGTTTTTTGATGGCATATTCTCGCTTTGATGCGATACTTCTGTTTTCTGCTATTTCTGTGTAAACTAAATGAACAGGACGTCGGAGCTTTGTATACTTCGCCCCTTTTTCTGAGTGATTATGCTCATCGACTCTGCGTTGTACATCTGTCGTAATCCCTGTATAAAGTGTTGTATCACTGCATTGTACAATGTAGATAAAATAGGGCATAACTTGACTTACATAAAAAAATAAGAGGGAATCATAACTACTGATAAACGGACAAAAGAGACAAGAGTCGTCCCAATAATATTGCCTATGGAGCAACTCACACAGGAGCTATACTTGTTCCCTTCATATTGGGCATAAAAGAAATAAACAACCTGTAAAGACAAAGCTATAAATGAGCTGTAAAGTTGGTACTTCCATAATGAAGTATCAACAACAAAAGAGACAAGAAAGAGTATGACCATAGCTATTAAGAGAAGATTGATAGCTTTTATGATTTTATCTCGTTGAAAAGTTGTTGGGCAGTAGTTCTCTTTTCCTATATCGCTACCCATAGATAATTTTGCTTCAAATTTTGCTTTTTCATCATCTGCGAGTCTATCTAAAAAACTCGAACCAAAAAGATAATCTAGTTTTCTTTGTATCACTCGTGCTGTATTACCGCTGAGTTTAAGAGAATGACTCTCTCCTTCTCTATCTTCATAAATAACACTAATATCTGTAAATCTTTTTACTTTTGCACTAATATCGCCATAGTATAGGGTCTTTTCTTCTTCTATACTTTCGCCACTATGTGCGATTTGCAAAGGATTGACCATTTCAACAAGCTTACCTTCTTCATTGCGAAAAACAATGACATTGTAGTAACTTCCTATCTGATAAGCACTCAGTGCTTGTAAATTATTTGCTTTAATCGTCTCTTTTAAATCATCGAGTAAAGAAAATAATTTTTCATCATAAATACGGACATCGGTACCATACTCAAGACTGAGAGGTCTTGGGTATGTGATAATTTCTTGTACCAACTAGTGACTCTTTTGAACCACGATAATCATTTTTACATTTAAAATTGCAAATCTAATTAATTGCCAAAGAACACATGTTCTCATACTTTTCGCAAATTTACCAGGAATCATTGTCTGAGCAAATTGGTCTTTTTCAAAATTTAATTCTTCTTGTTTCATAATATAATCTCCTATGATTTCTATTCTGGGATCAGTGTCCAGCCTGGATTGAGTTTTGCTTTGTAGATAAACAAGTAGTGAAGTACATGTTTAATCCAGTGTCCAGCAAGACCAATTTCACCAAAAGTGTAGTCTGTATCACGACCCGTTCCTGGGTATGTTTCATAATCTGGGACAACAGGGAAAACAGTCATTGCAGCAGCTGTACCATCAAAGATACCTTTTCCTGCAGAAGCAACACAAGCTGCACCCATTTTCGTCATTGGTGCTTCGTGTAAGTGTGCATTTTCACCTTTGAGTATTAAATCTGTTACAGAGTGTGCAACCGCTTTACCGATGATACCAGAAGGCATACCTGTTCTTGGTGGTGTTGGATTGATTGGTGTCCCATTTGGTGAACTCATAGGACGAGAGATGATGTGTGGTGGTGCAAATGCAATACCCGCAGCAAACATATTTTTGTAAGTTGGATTTTGATAAGTTTTAGGCCAGTCAGCAGCTTTCCACTCAGCATATTTTTTCGGTGTGTAATCACCATCCACTTTCATAAAGCCATTTGGAGCAAATACAGTACTTGTAATGTCAGAACCATCTTTAGCATACGCTTTGAGTCCTACCCCTGCAAATGGTGGAATAAGCATAGCAAAGTCAAACTCTTCTTCACCCATAGTTCCATCAAGAAGTTCATAGCCTACTTTGCCATTTTCAACTTTATTTGTATGTGCACCAATGAGCCAGCTTACATTTCTTTCAGCAAAAAGTGATTCTGCGAATAATTTTGAGTTCACAACATATCCACCTACTTTCATATGAAGTCCACCCATACCGAAGTCACCCATGAAAGACTCATTAGAAATCCATTTCATATCTGCCATATCACGAACGCCAGCTTTGTTAAGTTCATGTTCAATGTTAAACATATACTCAAATGCAGCACCTTGACATGTACACATACCGTGTCCAGTACCAATAAGGAACTTTTGACGTGTTCCAGCTTTCATCTTTTCTATTGCTTCTTCAAGTTTTTTTGAAGCATGAACAGCATGATCAGCAGTACAAACAGAAACAGTATGCTCGCCTAATTGACTTCCTTCACCTAAACCTGGTGTCGCTCCAAAGTTAAGTTTTGGTCCCGTTGCATTAACGATATAATCATACTCAATCTCTTCAGTTTGACCCTCTCTACCAGCTTCAGTAAACTCTATACTTACAAATGCTTTATCACTTGATTCATTTCCCTCTGGGTTTAATGAAACTGCTTTTGCTTGTTTATATGTAATGCCTGCTTTTGCATAGACAGGAGCTAAGTCAAAAGTAACTTCTTCTTTACTCATTTGACCAACACCAACCCAAATGTTTGATGGAATCCAGTTCCATTTTGCATTTGGCGTAACCACAACCACTTCATGTTCACTGCCTAGCCATTTTGCAGCGAATGTTGCTGTCGTATGACCTGCAACTCCACCACCAAGTACAACTAATCTTGCCATGTTTTTTCCTTCGTTTAAAAATCTAGAGACACTTTACCATAAATTTATTTTTTTTACAATATTGTAAAAAATGTCATAATGATTATATTTACATATTATAATTTGAATAAGCCCGAAAAATAGGGCTTTAATATAAAATTACATCTATAATTTTATATTAATTTAAGATTTTATCTACTATTTCAAAGACATTTTTTGAGAGGGACTGTGTAGAAATGATACGTTGTAATTCTACTTTGAGTAACTTTTTGTTTGTAGGATTCATTTTATTGTAAATTTTAAATGCTCCTGCTAGCCCTGATGCCATCTGTGGGTTAATAGCATCTATCTCAATGATTTTATCTGCAATAAATTGATAGCCACTTCCATCTTTGGCATGAAAATACTTATAGTTTCTTGCAAACACACCGATGAGTGAGCGGACGAGATTGGGTACTTTTTCATCATATACTGCATCTTCTTGTAACTTGATGACTCTTTGTAAAACACCTTTTCTACTAGAAGCTCCAAGGAGTGAAAAATATTTGTTCATGACTAAGGTTTGTTTTTTATACTTGTTATAGAAATCTAAGAAGGCTGCTTCTCTATACTCTGAAGTAGAATTTTCCAGTATATCGAGTGCGACAATTCTATCTGTCATCGTAAGTGATACATCATACTGCTTTTGTGCAATTTCTTGTAGTTTTGGTGTATCATTGGCTAAAAGTATATGCAACATTCTATTTTTGAGTGCGCGTTTTCCTGTTGAGTGGGCATCTAGTTGGAGTGATTGTGGTTCATGGTTTTGATGGTATATTTGGAACAATTTATCTTCATACTGACTTGCTAAGTGTTTTGCAAGTTTTTCTTTCGCTTCATAAATCTCCTCAAAATCAACAACACTTGCTCTTTGCATAAGGTTTGAAACAGAAGGCAGTTCCAAAAGTAATGCTTTATATGCAGGGTCAATGTCTAGCGCTAAGAGAGAACCATAGGCACTTACAAAGAGTTCATTGATGTTACCATTTTGCATGAGGGTTTCTATAGTCTCTATAGCAAAGTTTTGAGTGGCTTCATAGCGAGTAAAACTATTGGTATCGTGTTGCATTAAAAAAGCATAATCAACATTTTGTTCTTCTACTATGATAGGTGCAGAAAAATCTCGGTTGAGCGAAACCTGTGGAGCTTCTTGTAAATCTTCAAAAACAAATGTTTCTTCCAGTTTTGAAATGATGAGTTGTTTTTGGAGTATCTCATTGCCATCTTGAGTAAGTAAAGCTATCTTGAGGGGGTAAAAGTATGCCCCTTGTGGTGTGCCATTGACGGCATTAGGAATGATTTGTTTACAAGTAAGAGAAAACCGACCCTCTTGAAAGCTCTTTTCTACGGCTAATCTTGGTGTGCCACTTTGGTGGTACCAGACCTTAAAAGCATCAAGATTTATTCCGCTTGCTTCGCTCATCGCCCATACAAATGAGTCGGTAGTTACTGCCTGTCCATCAAAACTCTCAAAATAGAGATCCATTGCTTTACGGTACTTCTCTTCACCTAAAAGTGTATGCATCATTCGGATGACTTCTGCACCTTTTTCATAGACAGTTGCAGTATAAAAGTTATTCATAGAGATGTATGACTTTGGTTGGATTGGGTGTGCTGTAGGTGATGCATCTTCTACAAACTGGCGTTCACGGAGTGCCTTAACATCTTCTATGCGTTGGACTGCCGCAGAGTTTAAATCTGCTGAAAAACTTTGGTCTCTAAAAACCGTTAATCCCTCTTTAAGTGTGAGTTGAAACCAGTCACGGCAAGTGATACGATTCCCCGTCCAGTTATGAAAATACTCATGAGCTATCACAGACTGTATTCCCATAAAATTTGCATCAGTCGCAGTGTCTTCATCGGCTAAAACATAGGCAGAGTTGAAGATATTGAGTCCTTTGTTCTCCATCGCACCCATGTTAAAGCTATCGACTGCAACGATATTATAATACTCTAAGTCATACTCTCGACCATATTTTTCTTCATCCCATAGCATTGCTTCTTTGAGGGATTTCATCGCATGGCTACATTTGGATTCATTGCCTAAATCACAGTAGATGTTTAATTCGACTAAATTTCCTGATGCCGTTGTGTACTCATCAGTTATACTCCCTAGATTTCCTGCAACAAGTGCAAAAAGATAGGAAGGTTTTGGATGGGGGTCATGCCATGAAACACCATGTCTCCCTTCGTCATTAAAAAACTCATGGCACTGCGTTTTGTTTCCATTACTTAAAAGCACTGGGTATTTTTCTTTCTCTGCGATAACAGTTGTTGTAAAAACACTCATAACATCTGGACGGTCAAGATAAGGAGTAATACTTCTAAAACCTTCAGGTTCATTTTGGGTACAAAAAATATCGCCAGATTTGTAGAGACCTTCGAGTTCAGTATTTTTTTGAGGGTAGATTTTGTTGATAATCTTGATATGAAATGTTTTGGGAACATTTAAAATGCATAGACTCTCTTCTTGTATGACATAACGATTTTCTTGGAGTTTTAAATCATTAAGATAGAGGGCTTCTAGTTCTAAGTCTCGAGAATGTAGCTCTAAATCAGAGGTAGTCTCATCGAGCTTTTCACACTCCATCGTGTTCGTGACTATCACATACTCTTCATACAAATCAAAAACTAAATCTACACTGAGTATATTAAACTGAGGTTTTTTGTAATCTTTTAAATGAATTTCTTCTATTTTACTCATGAATGCTCGCTTTTTTATGGTGAAATTATCCAAAATTATAGCAACTCTAGCTTATATTTAAAGATTAATCACATTTTAAGTAATATTTTTGTATTATTTTGGACTTAATTTTATATAAGGATATGTCGTGAAAAGAACATACCAACCTCATAGTACACCAAGAAAAAGAACTCATGGTTTTAGAGCTAGAATGGCTACAAAAAATGGTCGTAATTTAATCAATCGTCGTAGAGCAAAAGGTCGTAAAAGATTGGCAGTTTAGGCGGTTTTGAAACATTAAAACTCCATAAGGAGTTTATGTATGTTTACAATAAAGGAAAAAATCAGCACTC
>JALUWV010000107.1 GCA_027019335.1 Sulfurimonas sp.
ATCGGTGCATTTGCAGCGATGCAAATTGCAGGTGGATTTTCCATCAACTTTCTCACACTTTTTGGTCTTATTTTGGCCATAGGGATTGTTGTCGATGATGCTATTTTAGTCGTGGAAAATGTTGAGGTCATGATGAAAAAAGAGCCTGATTTGAGTATGCCTCAAGTGGTCAAGCAATCTATGATAGAACTTATTTCACCAATCATCTCGACAACACTTGTGCTTGTGGCTGTTTTCATTCCTGTTTCTATGTTACCGGGGATTGTCGGCTCACTCTACCAACAGTTTGCCCTCACTATCTCCTTTGCCGTTATTATCTCCTCTTTAAACGCACTCACACTCTCTCCAGCCATTTGCGCTATCATCATCAAACGAGAGAAAGAGGGAGCAAAAAAGTTTATCCTTTTTCAAAAATTTGATACATTTTTTGACTGGCTAACCCAAAAATACAAAGGCATCATTACATTTTTCATCAAAATTCGCTACATTATGCTCCTCATCATGGGTGGGATTTTTTACCTCACATACTACCTTTTTGCAGTCACACCGACAGGGTTTGTTCCTGCTGAGGATAAAGGAGTTTGTATGGTCTCTGTCACTATGAAACCGGGAACCTCCCTTGTGCAAACTCAGAAGCTCAGAAAAGAAGTTGAAAATATTATTTATAAAATCAATGGTGTCCAAAACATTGTGAGTGTGGAGGGGTACAACATCATTACGTCTTCTATGGACAGTGCAGCCCTTGCTATGTTTGTCTCTTTAAAAGATTGGAAAGAGAGAGAAGGTTTCCAAAACTCTGTTTTTGGTATCATCCAACAAATCAAACAAAAAACAGCACATATAGGTGAAGCGAACATCGCGGCATTTAATATGCCAGGAATCCCAGGAGTAGGCAATGTCGGCGGATTTGATTTTCGACTCCAAGATTACCTTTCAGGGGATTTAAATACTTTTGAACACTATGCAGGAGAGATAATTAAAGCCTCCTTTAAAGACCCACGAATCGCTTACTCTTTTACTACATTTGCGACAAACTACCCTGTCTATAACATTATCATTAACAGAGAAAAAGCCAATGCCCTTGGTGTCAATATCTCAGATATTTTTACCACGATGCAAGCCTATTTTAGCTCGATTTATGTCAATGACTTTACAAAATTTGGGAAGGTTTTTCGAGTGTTTGTGCAAGCAGACAAAAAGTACAGAAGTGCAAAAGAGGACATTGACAAACTTTTTGTAAAAAGTGCTTCACAAAAAATGGTGCCTTTGAGTGCGCTACTCCATGTAAAAGAGCAAATCGCTCCGCAAAACCTCACACACTATAATCTCTATAGAAGTATTCAGATAAACGGTGCAGCAGAAACGGGATATAGTTCTGCAGATGCCATGCAAGCAATGGATGAGATAGCAAAAAAGGTCCTCCCTCCATCGTATGGCTATGAGTGGTCGGGTATGAGTTATCAGGAGACTTTAGCAGGAAATTCACAAATTTATGTTGCGATTTTTGTTCTTTTGGTTGTTTTTTTAGTGCTTGCTGCACTCTATGAGTCATGGGTACTGCCACTGATGATTTTACTCTCTATCCCTATGGTTATCGCAGGAGCAGTGGCTGGTCTCAATCTTGTCGGACTCCCACTCAACACTTTTGCACAAGTGGGACTGGTTTTACTTGTGGCACTCGCCGCAAAAAATGCCATCTTGATTGTAGAATTTGCAAAAGAGCAACGCGAACAAGGCATCAGTATCGTTGCGTCCGCTATCAATGCAGGCACCCTGCGTTTTCGGGCAATTATGATGACGATTTTATCATTTTTGTTTGGTATCTTTCCACTTGCCTTTGCCTCAGGTGCTGGTGCCATCACACAGCAGTCCATCGGAATTGTTTTGATGTTTGGAATGATTGGGGCTACTTTTATCTCTACTCTTTTTGTCCCTGTACTCTATGTACTACTTGAGAGTATGCGGGAAAGATTTGTGAGTGTTGCAGATGAAATTGCGAAAAGGGAGTCAATATAATGTCAAAAAAAACACTACTTCACCTACTTTTTGGGTTTACTTTGAGTGCAAGTTTAATGGCACAAACCACATACACAGTTGATGAACTCCTCCTCCAATCTCTCCAAAATGCTCCAGACCTCAAGGCAAGTGCCCTGCGTTATGAAGCTTCTCAAAAACGCTATGATATTGCTTTTTCAAACTACCTACCAAGGGTCGATTTCAAAGCATCTGTCGCAAAAGCAGGGATGAGTGATTTGGCATCAGGAGGAGATAAGCTCATAGATGACACCATAATTTTAGGGAATCTTTCACTCAAACAACTCGTTTATGACTTTGGAAAAACAGCAGCAAATAGGGACTCTTCTCATTATGCTATGCAAAGTGATTTCTATAAAAATATGCAAAAAATTTCAGATAAAAAACGAGAAGTGAAGCTTGCCTACTATAGTGTCTTACAAGCAAAAGCACTCATAGCCGTACAAAAAGAGAACCGTAAACTCAACGAAGCACAACTTAACCGTTCTCAGAAGTATTTTACAGCAGGGATTCGGACAAAGATAGACATCTCAGACGCAAAAGTCGCACTCATTAAGTCCAAAATTGACCTCAAAAATGCACAATACAATCTCAAACTCGCCTATGCAAAACTCGAAAGAGTTATAGGTTTTAGGAGTGTCAATGAAGATTATGATGTTTATACACCAAGTATAGAATTTTCTACGCTCTTTCAAACACTTCCCGCATATAGTATGAGCCTTGAGCAGTCAGTCGCGTATGCCTATGCAAATAAACCACAACTTTTGCAGTATAAAGTCGATACAAAAAGTGCAGTATCTCGCATAAATATTCATGCTTCAGAGTACTACCCTCAGTTTTATTTTGGGGCTGATTATACCAAACAGTCACTCAAACGATTTCAATCACTTCTCCCAAAAGAGCAATGGCAAGTTGCTTTGAACCTAGACTGGAATCTCTACCAAGGGGGTGCTAGCAGTGCAAAAACACAAGAGAGCCGACTCAAAGCAGCCCAAGCAAACTACCAACTCCAAGATGTCAAACTCGCAATCAAAAATAGCATTACCAATGCCTATATAAACCTTTACAGAAAAAAAGACACACTTGAACTCTCACAAAGTCTCATGGAAGCATCTGCACTTAAATTTGAGCAAGCAAGTAAACGATATATCAATGGACTTTCTGACTATATAGAACTCCAAGAGGCTCGACAAGGCTACATCAATGCAAAAGCAGCCCTTGTGATTGATTATTATGATTACTACATTGCTATCGCAAATTTAGATAATGCCATAGGGAAATAATCTCTGCTTACACACAAACTACACATAAGAGTGTTACAATATCTAAGATAAAAAGTTGAGGAGTCTCAGATGTGTGTGAAAGATATTTATAAAGAATTTTCACGTTTAAGTGAATATGGAAAATCATTGAGTTTGTTGTTTGTACGTTTTATCCTTGCGTATAGTTTTTATGGTCCTGCAATGATGAAATGGGGAGATATTGACTCTGTAGCAATGTGGTTTGGAAGTATGGGCATCCCTTTTCCAACACTCAATGCCTATATGTCGGCAAGTACAGAAGTCCTCGGTGTCGTCCTTCTTACACTAGGACTCATGACACGAGCGATTGCTATTCCTCTCATTATTATTATGTTTGTAGCGATTGCCACGGTACATGGAGTGAATGGATTTGACGCTATTTTAGCAGGGAGTGAAGTGGTTGACCCGTGGATAAATGGTGAACATTTTAGAGGAACTATAGTCACTCTTCAAAATGGTTTTGAGATGCCACTCTATTACATACTCTTTTTGTTTGTACTTTTAACACAAGGTGCAGGAAAATTTTCTCTTGATAGACTTATCTTTGGTGAAAAAGGAAGATATTGAAATTCATCCAAATACTGACCCTACTCCTTGTTTCTCACTTACTTTTTGCTCAAAAAATTGAGTTAGAAATCTTAGGTTCAGGTGGACCTGAGATTGATAGTAGAGCAAGTACCTCTTACCTTTTATGGGTAGATAACAAGGCTAAACTCATCGTCGATATGGGGAGTGGTTCCATGCTGCGTTTTGAGCAAGAAAATGCGAAACTTGAAACACTTGAAGCCGTTGTTTTAACACACTTACATATAGACCATAGTGTCGATTTACCTGCATATGTCAAGGCAGGTTACTTTAGCAAGCGTCGACAAAGCCTTGATATTATCGCCCCTTTTGGCAACGAAGCATTTCCTTCTATAGAAGAGTTTTTAACGGGTTTATTTGGGGAAGATGGTATTTACAGATATATGAATGATGTTTTATCTCCAAATAGTGATTCATTTGAGATTATTCCTGTGGAGATAGACTCGCCAAATATTATCACAAGAAAATACCCCTCTTTTAGCCTCCAGCTCATCAACACACATCATGGTATTGTTCCTGCCCTTGCCCTTGCAATCCTTATCGATGGTAAAAAGATTGTTATCAGTGGCGACAGCAATGATAAAGAGAAACACTTAGAACGCTTAGCCAAAGATGCTGACCTTTTTATCGCCCACCATGCAGTACCTGAGCATACCAATAAATTTGCAAAAAACTTACATATGATACCCTCAATTATTGCAGATATTGCACAAAAATCTCATGTAAAAAAAGTTATTTTAACCCATAGAATGCGAAGAACATTGACAAAAGAGCAAGAGAGTTTAACAGTAATACGAAAAGTTTATAAGGGAGTTGTTCTTTTTGGAGAAGATAGAATGCGAGTAAGGCTCAAGTAGAGAAAAATCTCTACTTAGAACCACACTTACCTGCACCACATTTTTTAGCTGGTTTTTTCGCAGCACCACATTTTTTGACTTCTTTTGCTTTTGCACCACATTTTGCAGCACCGCATTTTTTTGCTGGTTTTTCACTTCCACATTTTCCTGCACCACATTTTGCATCAGCAGCAGATAAAGAAACTGCACCTAGTCCTGTAAATAAAGCTGCTCCAAGTAGTAAGCTTGCAAGATTTAACTTTTTCATCGTGTATCCTTTGGTTTTTTATATTGAACTCATTTTAGCATAACAAAAGATAATAGTTATGTTCCTTGAGTTACATTGAAGAGATTATATAAAGATAGTGTGTAGTATTTGTGCAATCTTATTGTATACTTTCATAAAAAGGCTCTACTATTTTAAACGCTACAAATCTACTCGAACAATTTCAACGCTTTTACAAAGACCAAAAACCACAGACCATGGAAGATGCTGTCGAAAAATTTGCTATCTTTGGCGGTGTCAACTGGGGGAACATAGATACCTCTGCACCTTTGTATCCACTCATCGAAAAACTTATCTTAAATGATTATAGATTTATTCGCAATGACATTACAGAGCTTACGGGTGGCGCACCACTCTACCACTCTGTTTTAAGTGGGATTGCACAAGGTGATGGGAGAACACACTCAAGCTTTAAACGAGCAAAAGTAGATGAAGAAGCAGGCACAAATGCAGTAGAAGAGCTAACACAAAGAGGTATTATTCAAGTTAATAAAGCAAAAAATATCTTTACCTCATGGGGTGAAAATGAAAAAGTAGATAACAAACTCTACTTCAATGCTCCCTTCTTACGTTTTTGGTTTGCTTATATTTCCCCTCTTTTTAAGGGTATTCGTGATGGCGATTTCAAAGAGGTCAAACAAAAAATCCAAAATGGTGAAAATGAATTTAGACAGCTTGTCTTTGTTCAACTCTCACATGAACTTCTCAAAGTACAGATGAAAGATGACCCTATTGTAGAGATAAGTTCTTACTGGGATAGAAGTATAGAACTCGACATCTATGCCAAAACAAAAAGTGGCAAAACCATTGTTGGTATGTGTAAATACACAAACAGTAAAATCAAAAAAAGTGAACTTTCACGACTGCAAGAAGCTTGTCAAAAAGCAAAGATAGAAGCAGACACCTATGTAATAGTTGCTAAAAAAGGCTTCTCAAGCGAACTCAAAACACTCAAAGGGGAATCACTCAAACTCTTTACACTCAAGAGTTTTAAGGCTTTAATCACATGATTTTTGTTATAATAAATGCATAGTAATTTACAAATGGAGAGAAGAATGCAATTAGCGGTAAATGTATCATTATCAAATATTTTAAATTTAATATCACAGATGTCATTAAATGAAATTGAGCAAGTTAAAAATAAAATAGTAGAAAAAGAGCTTTATTTTCAAACATTTAAAAAAGATAAAGTTGAAAATATTATGCATGATTTTAAACAAAAAGAGTACTCAGATGATTTTTTAAAAGAGTTAGAGAATGGTCTAAAAAAGAGTTCAGTTTACAATGGTAATTAAACCAATAAGAGATGACTTAGAAAAATATCTCAAGAAGCAGAACCTCGAAAAAAAGTATCAAAAAGCTAAAAAACTATTTGAACAAGACCCTTTTTACCCATCTTTAAATACAGAATTATTAGAACCTAAAGAGCGACTTATCTATTCATTTAGATTGGACAAAAAGTATCGAGCTATTTTTATATATGTAGATGAAAATACTATTGAAATAGTGCTATTTACAAATCATTATAAGTAAAGTGCTTGAACCTTCCCTCTCTATCTCTCATCTTACTTCATGTAATTTAAAAATCTTAAAGTATAATTCTCTTCATGATACAACTCACAAATATAACAAAGAATTTTGCTTCTCAAGAACTTTTTAATAATCTTAGTTTTAAACTTAACTCTGGAAACCGTGTTGGTTTAGTGGGGCGCAATGGAAGTGGTAAATCTACCCTTTTTAAAATTATTTTAGGTGAAGAGAGTGCCGATAGTGGTGAAGTGATTTTACCAAAAAACTATAAGATAGGCACACTCAAACAACATCTTACATTTAGTCAAAAAACAGTCCGAGAAGAAGCTTCACTTGCTTTGAGTGAAGAGATGCGCTACGATGTTTACCGTGTGGAAAAAATCCTTTTTGGACTGGGTTTTACACAAGAGGATTTAGACAAAGACCCTCTCTCTTTTTCAGGTGGCTATCAGATTCGTATCAATTTAGCCAAACTCTTAGTCACTGAACCAAATTTACTCCTTTTGGATGAACCGACAAACTACCTTGATATTGTCTCCTTGCGATGGCTTAAAAACTTTCTTTGTACTTTTGATGGAGAGGTCATTCTTATCACACACAATCGTGATTTTATGGATAGTGTTTGCACACATACCATGGGGCTTGTTCGTAAAAAGATAGAACTTCTTCAAGGTAATACACATAAATTTTATGAACAACTTGCATCCAATGATGAGCATTATGCCAAACAAAAAATTGCACAAGATAAAAAAGTAAAAGAACTCGAAGAGTTCATTGCTAAAAACAAAGCCCGTGCTTCTACAGCAGCCCTTGCACAATCAAAAGTCAAGCAACTAGAAAAAATGACACTACTTGATGACCTTGCGTTTGATGATACCCTTGCATTTGATTTTAACTTTCAAGAAAGCCCTGCAAAGATTATGCTTGAAGTAGAAAATCTCTCTTTTGGTTACACAGCAGATGCACTCTTATTTAAAAACATCAACTTTAGCATCAAGCGCGGTGAATGCATTGGGATTATAGGAAAAAATGGCAAAGGAAAATCAACTCTTTTAAATACTTTAGCAGGAGAACTCAAAGCTTTAAGTGGTGAAGTGCATTCCCATCCTTCGGTAAATTTTGCCCATTTTGGACAAACAAATATCGCACGACTTCACCCAAATGCAAGTGTTACAGATGAGATTCACTCTGCTAACACAAAACTCTCTGCCCAACAGATACGTAGTATTGCAGGGGCAATGATGTTTAGTGGAGACAATGCCGATAAAAAGGTCTCTTTACTCTCAGGAGGAGAAAAATCACGTGTTATGCTTGGACAAATCTTAGCACAAAATGTAAACTTACTCTTTTTAGATGAGCCGACAAACCACCTTGACATTCAAAGCATTGAAGCCCTCACACAAGCGATTATAAACTTTGAGGGTGCTGTTCTCATTGTAACACACTCTGAGGAGATGTTACGCCGTGTTTGTGATAGGCTTATCATATTTGCTCGTGATGGTGCAGAGTATTTTGATGGTGGCTATGATGATTTTCTACAAAAGATTGGCTGGGAAGAGGAAGAAAAAGAAGTCCTTGTAAAACAAGCACCCAAATCCTCCACAAAAGAGAACAAGAAACTCCGCGCTCAGCTTGTAAGAGAGAGAAACAAAGAGACTGCTACTTTGAAGAAAAAAGTGGAAAAACTCGAGAACAAAATCATGGACTTAGAAGAGTCTGTAACTCTTCACCATGAAGCACTCATAGAAGCTTCAAACACAGGTGAAAGTGCGAAACTCATGGAACTCTCACAACTCGTCTCCAAGGAAGAAGCCCAAGTAGAAGAACTCTTTGAAGCGTTAGAAGAGACACAAACTCAGCTCGATACCATAAATGAAGCATATGCACAAAAGATAGAAGCTTTATAAAATCCCTACATTCAAATATCTTCGCATAAAAGCCACCTCTTTTGGCGAATATGTTTGTGCTAAAAGTGCTTTTTCACCGTTATAAGCCACTTTTCCTTGTGGCGATACTATCGCACTTATTTTGGAACATTCTTCATTGGCACTGTCACTCGCGATAACATAGCATTGATTGAGAATTGCGAGAGATTGAGTGAGTGTTTTGAAATGCTCTACTCTTAAAGCACCCCACCATGCAGGTACAGCGACAATATCTGCTCCCTCTATCTCTTGCCACAATGTTTTAAACCGTAACTCAAAACAGACTAAAATGGCTATCTTTATACCATCAATTTCTACGATGTCCACACTTTCATCTTTGCCTTCGCTAAAATACTTCTCTTCATATCCTAAAGGAAAAAGTTTGGCTTTAGCTCTTTGATGTATTTGCTTCCCATTATGAAAAATCTTTGCCATATTGAAAACTTTATTGTCAACTTTTTCTATCACTGTGAGTATAACAGTTTTGTTATGTGAGGCTTTTGTGAGTACTTTGTTTGCCTTATCTGTAAAAGTAATAACAGCATCAAAATTCTCATAATCAAAGCCTGTTAAACAAACTTCTGGAGCGACTATAATACTATGGTTTGGAGTGTCGTTTATAAGAGAGAGGAGTGTTTGTAGGTTTTCATCATAATCAGGAGTTGTTTTAAAGCTAAGAGAGCATAAAGTATGCTCCCCTTTTTTAGAAATCATCATCAAAACTCAAACTACCTTTAGAGTAGTTTGTAACATTGCCTTCAAAAAAGTTTGTTTTTTGGTCATTAAACTTTGCAAAATCATCGACCCATTTGATAGGGTTTTCAACATTATAAATTTTTTCAAAGCCAACAGAGCGGAGTCTATCATCAGCAAGGTATTTAATGTATTGCTCTACAATATCATCTGTCAGACCTAAGATTTGCCCTTGTGTGATGTATTTTCCCCAAGCGACTTCTAACTCTACAGCTTCTTTAAACATCTCTATCACATCTGCTTTGAGTGCTTCTGTAAAAAGGTCAGCACGCTCTTTTCTCAAAGTATTGATAAGGTTTTGAAAAAGCACGAGGTGTGTTACTTCATCACGTTGGATAAAACGAATCATCTGTGCAGAACCGAGCATTTTCCCTGAACGAGCTAAGGTATACAGATAAGTAAATCCACTATAAAAGTAGATACCCTCTAAGATTTGGTTTGCGAAACAAGCCTTCACGAAGTTTGAATCACTTGGATGTTTAGAGAGTTCTTGATAGACTCTAGCGATGGAGTCATTTTTGTTTTTAAGCATCATATCACGACGCCATAACTCATAAATCTCAGCTGAGTTTGTTGAAATACTATCTACCATAACAGCATACGATTGTGAATGGAGTGCTTCTTCAAAAGATTGACGTACTAAGATAAGGTTTACTTCTGGTGCTGTCACATACGGGTTCACATTGTCTATGAGGTTGTTTGTTTGCAAAGAGTCCATAAAGATAAGCTGAGAAAGTGCCTTGTCATAAGCAGTTTTTTCAGCATCTGTGAGCTGTTTATAATCATTCACATCACGAGTCATATCGACTTCTTTAGGAAACCATGTGTTGTTAAGCATCATTTCCCAAAGATTATAAGCCCACTGATATTTTATATTGTTCAGTTCAAAAATACCCGTTGGATTCCCACCAAAAATTTTTCTATCGTTTACATTTTCAGTCGAATCTGGGTTATATATCTCTTTTCTTTTCACTCAACATCTCCACGTTTTTATTTTGGAATTATAGCCTCTTCTAACTTCAAGGCTTTTTAACAAATAGTAGGACTTTCACTAAAACATTTCTAAAATTATATGTCAATTTGCCAATTTTTCCATACTTAAATTATATACACTGTATAATACGAAATCAGATACATGAAAAGGCTGCTGAAATGCTACACAATAATGTGAGAAATAGAAACTTAGAATTTATGCAACTTCCTAATGAACAAACTGATACTGTTTCAAGAAAAGAGGCAAATTATCTTCACTTGAATATAAAGCAAAAATTAGATTTTTCAAAAACTATGTGGAACAAAAAAAAATTATCTAATCCCAATGCAAAAATAAGACTTGCAACAATGTTTTCAGGCATAGGAGCAGTTGAGTTTGCTTTAAAAAGGTTAAAATTATCCACTGAAATAATTTTTGCAAGTGATAATGATAAATTTGTAAAACAAAGCTATTTTGCAAATTATGATGTAGCAGAAGAAAATTGGTATAACGATGTTGTGAATATTGATGGCAATAAATATAAAAATAAAATAGACTTACTTGTTGGTGGAAGCCCTTGCCAATCTTTTTCTATGATTGGAAAAAGAAAAGGACTTGCTGATACAAGAGGAACATTGTTTTATGAATTTGCAAGAGTGGTGAAAGAGAGTCAACCAAAAGTTTTTATATATGAAAATGTTAAAGGCTTAACTAATCATGACAAAGGTAATACTTTTGAAACAATTCTTGCAACATTTGATGAACTTGGTTATAAATATTCACATAAAATTTTAAATGCGAAGAACTATGGTATGGCTCAACATAGAGAAAGAATCTTTGTTGTTGGTTTTTTAGACCATTCAAAAGATTTTAATTTTCCTGAGCCAATTGAACTACAACACACTATGCAAGATTTTTTAGAAGACTACATAGATAGTAAATATTATTTAAAAGAAAAAGGTGTTAAATTTGTAACAAGTTCAAAAAATAGAAAAAAAAGATACACTCAAATTAATGGAAATATAGCACTTTGTCAAAAAGCGAATCAACAATTTAATTGGCATGGCGATTTTATATATGAACAAAAAAGTCAACAAGAATTTAATGAGTTTGTTTTTGATATAAAAGAAGTTGAAGAAAAATACTATCTTTCTGATAAAATAAAAACTTATGTATTAGCTGGCGGAACAAAAAACTTTAAAACTTCAACTGAAACAGACTTAAAAGTAGCAAGACCATTGTTACAATCGATGCACAAAATGCACAGAGCTGGAGTTGATAATTATGTTACTCATAATAAAGGTAGAATTAGAAAACTAACACCAACGGAATGTTTAAGGTTGATGGGTTTTGGAGATGGTTTTAAGCAAGTTGTTAGCGATACTCAAATGTATAGACAAGCGGGCAATAGTATCGTTGTTGATGTCTTAATAGCAATTTTAAAACAGATGGATATTAGTGAGTTTGGAGAGTAATAAGTGAGTGCATTGCAAAAGATAAAAATTGCTAATATCGAATATAATATAATTGATTCAATTCAAAATTTACGTGCAGAAGATAGTTTTATTTTTCGACAAAATAAATTATCTTTCTACAAAGGTAATGGTGAAGCTAGAAAATATGTAGGTAGCTACTTAGGTTCAAATGGTAAAAGATTAATTGATTTTTTTAATTACAGTGATTGGGGAAATACCAAAAAGAATGGAAAAAGGGTTTATCCTGTAATTCAAGAAAATTGTTTTTTCAGTAAAGCTAATCTAAAAAAATATCTATCTGATGCAAGAATTGAGTATCAAAAGCAAGAACAAGTTTATCATAATGATATTGCGGACGACTTTGATAAACATCTTGAAAAAGTTAATGAACTAACGGATAATTTAGTGAAATTTTCAATTTATGATGTCTCAGACTTTATAGATGATAAAAAGCAAAGTAGAGCATACATTCGTTCTGATGAGAAAATTTGGGATACTTGGAGAAAACTAATTTTACCTAACATTAGCTATTTGTCTATATTGAAATTAGCTCCAGTAGATAAAAATAAAGAAAATATAATTTTTTATTTTAGAATTTTATTGGATTATCAGTTTAGGTCTATAGTTCATCCAAAACTTTCAACAGAGGAAACATTGAAAAAAGAAAAGAAAATTTCTAAAAAATCAATATCACGAGATGGTGCTCAAAAATACAGAAAACAAGTAATTGACCACATGCCACAATGTCCATTTACTAAAATTTCTGATGAAAGATTATTAATCGCAAGTCATATAAAACCATATTCTATTTGTATTAGCGAGAATAATCAGAAAGAAGCTAGTGATTACTTAAATGGATTAGCCTTATCTCCAACCTATGATAAGCTTTTTGACCAAGGATATATAACATTTTCAGATAATGGAGAACTGATATGTGGAACACAATTAACCCCTTACACATGGGAAAAATTAAATATTAATCCAAATGCAAAAAATAAAATGAGAATTTATCCAGAAGATAGAGAAGTGTATTTAAAATATCATAGAGAGTATGTATTTCAAGATGATATAAATGATTTACTTACATAGCTAAATAAACATAAAATTTAACAAATAACAGGAGAAGAAAATGTATAAGATTATTTTAGTAACATTATTAAGTTTTGTAAGCTTACAAGCGCAAAGTACAGCGGGAGCATGTATTCCTATAGGAAAGATAGTCGTTTTGAAAAAAGCTATCATGTCTTTAGACCTCTCAAAAGGACAAAAAGAGCAACTTGCAACATCTCAAAAAGAGTTACAAACAAGACTCGATACGATAAAAAGTACACAGTTGCATAAAGAGAAAAGACTCTCAAACTTTTTTGTAGCAAATAAGTTTTCAAGAGAGAAATTTATCAAAATTGCTTCACAAGATGGAGATATGCTTGCAAATGCCGTTGCAGACTACTTTGAAACACTCTTTGGTATGCTTACACAAGCACAACAAACAGCACTGCTTAAAAAATTTCAGAGAATAGAAAAAAGAGAAAATAGGCACAACTAAAGAGTATGCTTACAAAAGCATACTCTTTTACTTAAATAGATTTTGTGTTGTCCATCAAAACGGGGATAAACAACAAAGAGACGATGACTGCCACAACCGTTCCCGATATAAGGGCTACACCCAATCCACCAAAAACAGGATCACTCGTTAAAAGTGCTGAACCCAAGATAATAGCTATCGCGGTTAATATAATTGGTTTTGCTCGTGTTGCACTTGCTACGGCTATTGCTCTGCGTTTTTCTACCCCACTATCAATAAGATTTTTCGCAAAATCAATCATCAACAGAGAGTTTCTTGAACTAATCCCCATCAGAGCGATAAAACCTATGAGCGAGGTTGCTGTCAAATAAAAAGTATTTATCGTGACTAGGTCTGCGACCCAATGCCCCACAATAACTCCAATGATAGAGAGAAAACTTCCGCCGAGTATCATAGCACTCACAGCAAATGATTTATAGTAGATAACAAACAGTACAAAAATTAAAAGAAGTGCTGCGATAAATGCTGTCCCTAAGTCTCTAAATGTATCGAGTGTTACCTTCATCTCTCCATCCCAATGGATAAGATATTTTTCACCAGAATATCTATCTTGGAGTTCAAAATCAAACATATTTGTACTCATTTCATGCTTGGGTGTCACGATATAATCGTTACTACTAAAGAGGTCAATCATAGTTTTTCTTGCTTCAAGGAGTGGATAGACTTGACTCATCTTATCTGTACCTGCTGTCACATAAACCATGGTCTTTAAATCTTTATGATAGATGATAGGATTTGACTCTGTTTTTGTGATATGGACTACTTCTGTCAATGGAATCATCAAGCCTTTTTTATTCATCAGTTTTAAAGCACTGAGTTTGAGTCCTAAACTCTCCAATGTATCTTCTTGTAACAACTGACTCTTCTTACTCAACTGCAAATAAATAGGAATCTCATAGTTAGAATCTATGTTATTTTTCGTCGCGACCTGCATACCATGAAATCCTAAATAGAGTATCTTTTTCACTTGAGAAACAGATAAACCAGCTCGTGCAACCTTTTGGGTATCTACGGCTAGTTGATACTGCTGATACTTACGATTTGCCATGATATTCACATCTACTAAGTTATCTGTCACAGCAAGTATACTTGCGACCTGTTTTGCTATGCTTACTATCTTTTGATTGTCTTTTCCATAAACTTCTACTACAAGTGGTGCCAACATCGGAGGACCTGCGGGCATCTCAATCATACGGATAGTTGCAGCACTATTTTCTGGCTGGCAACGCTCTTGAATCTTTGGTCTGAGGGTATGAACAATATCAAAAGATGTTGCTGCTCTTGTTTTTTTATCGGTTAAATTAACCACCATTTCAGCATACTGTTCCCCTTTTTTTAAAGCACTCCCTTTCACCAGTCCTGCATAATTAAGCGGAGACCCCTCTCCCAAATATGTTTCAATATCCGTCACATACTTATTTTTTTGCAAAACGGAGGCGACACACTCTGTGACTTTCTCTGTTTGATGTATGGAACTCCCTACTAAAGTATCTATGTAAATATTAAAAGTATTGGCACTTTTATCAGGGAGCATTTTCACCAATACCGTTGCATTAACAATCATCATAATAGAACCAACAAAAGCCATAAAGATAAGGATAAAAATCAGCAATTTTCGTGATTTTTTTTCTAAAACACCATAAATAAAATTTTCAAATTTGTTTGTATCATTTTTATGACTCATACTAGATTTCCTCCTGAGTATCTTTTGTTCTTTTAAGTAACTTTCTACTTAAATAGGGAACAAAAATATAAGCGACAAAGAGTGAAGCAATCAAAGCGACAGGGACATTAAGGGGTATTGGTTTCATAAAACTTCCCATCATTCCCCCAACAAAGACCATAGGAATCATAGTAAGGACGATAGCAAATGTTGCGATATTTGTCGGATTTCCTGTTTCGTTTGTTGCCTCGATGATAATCGTATCGAGTGTTTTATCTTTTGCCTCTTGTGAATGCATATGCCTATGAATATTTTCAATCACAATAATCCCCGCATCAACAAGTATCCCAAGAGAAAGTAAAAATGCAAAGAGTGTGATTCTGTTGATAGTCTGTCCACTCATGTAAGCGACAAATAGGGTAATGGCTAAAACAGCAGGCACCGTAAACGAGACAATCAAAGACTCTCTCCAACCCAAAAACACAATGAGCATAATAAAAATAATACCAACCGTAACTAAAATATGATGTCCGAGTTCATCCACTGCGACACTCGCTCTTTGCCCATAATCTCTTGTTACCTTATACTCGATACCTAGACTCTTTAAGTATTCACGTTGATGTGAAAGATACTCTTTGATGTCTTCTGAAACAGAGACAGCATTTGTACCCCCTAATTTGGAGATTTCTAAGGTAATCAAATCATGTTGCTTCCCATCAGCAAACCTTATGTTAGCACTCTGCTTTTTTTGAATCTCTACACCATCACTTACATGAGCAACATCTTTTAAGTAAACAGGGCTTCCCATATACTCGGCAACGATAATATTTTCAATATCTTTTATAGATTTTATAGAACTTTCAACACTCATAATAACGAGTGCATTCTTTTTTGTTGTGACATCAACATTAGGTATTTTGAGGGCTAGTGACTCAATAGCGGTAGAAATTTGTCCTAAAGAGAGATGGTATCCATTGAGTTTATTACTATCTACCTCTACATTATACTGCTCTTTATGATCCCCTCGAAGTGCTGTTTTAGAAACATTGTTTAAAGCATTGATGGCTAATTGCATATTTTCAAGTGTAGAGAGAAATTTTTTATAGGGGATTTTCTTCTCTTTTTGATAAAAAGCAATAGTTACAATAGGGATACTAATATCAATATCAAAAGGTTTGACAATGGGTTTTCTCACATTTGCAGGCAGGGCATCCATGTTTTGCATAATCTTATCATACAGTTTCACGTTTGACTTTTCTCTATCTTCACCTATATTGTAAACAATATTGACCACTGCCATATTGTTCATACTTGTCGAGTAAATATGTTTGATACCTGTAATCTCTCGTAATTTTTTCTCCAAAGGCTCTACGATATTTTTTTGCACCTCTTGTGGATTTAAACCAGGAGCAGGGATAATGATATTTCCTGCACTAATGGCGATTTTAGGATTTTCCTCTTTTGGCATCATCTGCAAAGCTATCACACCAAGTGATAAAATAAAAAGAGCGAAAACGAAGGTAAGAGGATTATGTAAAAAAATCTTTGCTAATTTTCCTGCGATATTTAACTCTTTGTCGCTAGATACATTATTTGTTTGCATCTTGTCCTGCTCCTATATTTACAGTTGCATACATCCCTGGATAGATTGGAAGCATCTGTTTTTTAAAAGATACTTTTATCTTAAAGGAGTGTGTCATAGGGTTTGAGTTTGGAATGATTGCGGAGACTGTGCCTATTGTTTTGAGATGCATTGAGGGGATTTTTACAACGACTTTTGTACCGTATTTGATTAAGTGCAAATTTGTCTCTGAGATTTCAGTGAGTATTTTTAGATGACTCAAATCAGATAAAATTATAGCAGGAACACCCGGCATTGCCATTTCACCCACTTTAATGTTTTTCGCAACAACAACACCACTATTGGGTGCTTTTACATTCAAGTATTTATATTGACTTTTGATTTGTGCAACTCTATTTTTTGCTTGTTCTAGTTGTTTTTTGGCTATCTCTACCATATCATGAAGATTTTGAGTTTTCAATGCTATATTTTCTACATCAAACTGAGAAACCATATCTTTTTGTAACAATCTTTGGTTACGATTAAGATTGAGTTTAGCATTTAGGTACTGACTTTGCACCATTTGTAAATTTAACTCTGCTTGAGAAATGCCAAGTTTGACTTGAGAAATTTTTATATCAAGGTCTCTTGAATCTATGGAGTAAAGCAACTCTCCTTTTTTTACCTTATCGCCAACCGCGACTTCAACATCTGTTACAAAACCCATAAAACGGCTTGTTAATGACTTTTTGTTATCAGAAATAACACTCCCTGAAAGTACCAAATCATCTGCTAAAAGTGTTATAGTTATTGTGAGTAGTAGTAAAAATATTTTCATTATTTATCTCCATTTGCTAATTTTTCTAAGGCGAAAATTAGTTCATTTTTTTTATTGTAAGCTTTTTGTAGTGCTAAGATTTTTTCTATTTGTGCCGACTGTTTGATAATGACATCATTCATTGAAGACAATTTTTCTTTATATCTTCCCAAATAATTCTCATAAATCGCATTTGATAAAGCAAGCTCTTTTTTTAAAGAGACAATATCAACATTTACCTCTTCTATCTCTGTTTTGAGTTTACTTACTTTGAGTGCTATCCCTTTTTTCGCTAGTGTAAGTTGTGTCACATTTTTAAGCTTTTTAATCTCTGCATTTTCTATCTTAGCACTATCTATGCCACCATTAAAAAGATTCCATGTGAGTCGTGCGCCAACAGTGTATGATTTGTGTTGGTTCGCTTTACCTAAAAAAGAGTTATCACTGGTTGAAAGCTCTGCAAAAGCACCAACACTTGGGTAATATACTGATTTTTCTGCACGCAACATATTGGAATTTATCTTCAAACCTAAAGCAGCTTTTTGTATGTCAATATTGTTTTTTACAATCGTCTCATCACTATATCCTAACATCGGAACATCCATAGAGGGCAGCACGATACTCTTCACTTTTGTGTTGAGCAAAAAACTGATATATTGGTACAAGAGTGTTTGATTTAATGTGAGTTCTCGAAGCACTCTTGCGACACTTGCCTCTTTTGCTTCAACCTCCAACAAATCCACTTTCTTTGCATACCCAACAGCTATCATCTCTTGTGTTGTATTTTTGAGACTCTCGATATTGTTTGCAATGACATGTAGATTATTTGCGGAGTTGTGCAAAAGTGCCATATTGTAAAAACTTTTCTTGATTTGATATATCTTTTCATTGATTACTTTTTGCTTTTCTAAGGATTGAAGATACACCATATCATGCATAATTTGACTATAACTCGTAAGTTTAAAGCCTGTAAAAAGTGGTACTTCATACTTTATCTTTGTTTGGTAGTGTGTTCGTGGGTCTGGATAATTGAGCCTATCTGGTGGTTTTGTATAGGCATCAGGACGCCCTGAAGTATAAGCGTTTACAAACTCTTGCGCACCAAAATCTCCAAAAGTTGCTTCTCTTGAAGCAAGCTTAAAACCAAACACATTCCCCGCATCGTTTGAGCGAGCAATATCTTGAGTAAAAGCTAACTTACCCCAAGCGAGACCTTGACTCATCGCTAGTTTTGCTTTAGCTGACTCCACATCAAAACTTGCATTTTTTATCTCTAAATTATCTGATTTTAGCATTTTTATAGCATGATTAAGGCTCAGATGTTGCACTCCAACATCCTCATTTGCACTTAAAATTGAAATAAAAAAGACAAAAATAACTATTTTTTTCCACTGCAATTTAATCTCCTTATAATTATCATTATTTTACATTATACAATTTATTCATTAATAAGCCATAAGTTTTTTCGGACTCTCTTCAACGAAAACTTATAGTAAGTTTGCTAGAATAGGTCAATTAAATAAATTGAGGAAGTGAATATGGGCTTTTTTGGAAATTCTGCACTTGAAAATACAAACCGTGAGTTGTTACAAAAAAATCATCAACTCAAAGAGGAAAATGAAAAGTTGCGAGAGCATATTGCAGAAGTTTCTCAAGAGAATGAAGCATCACATGAAGATTTTGAGCCTCTGATGAGTATGCAAAATACACATCTCAAAGCAAATATCATGGATATTCAAGGCAATCTTGCGGAGTCAGTCACACTCTCTAAAAAAAGTCTTGTAAAAACAACTGAACTCACGACGAGCATCCAAAATAGTCTCAAAAGAACAGAAAGCATAGTAAGTGATTTGGAAGGCTTGAACGAACTCTCTGAAGAGTCTATCCAAACAATCTCTACTTTGACAGAACGCACCAATGACATTTCAAGTATCCTGACACTTATTAAAGATATCTCAGACCAAACCAATCTTCTTGCACTTAATGCTGCGATTGAAGCTGCACGTGCAGGTGAACATGGACGAGGTTTTGCCGTTGTGGCAGATGAAGTACGTAAACTTGCCGATAGAACAGATAAGGCAGTCGGTGAAATAAATATCTCTCTTCAATCTATGAAACAAGATGTTGATAATGTCTCAGAACAATCAAAAAATATTCAAACACAGGTTGTTGATTCTAATGAGTCGATGAATCGACTCAACAGTTATCTCGAGCAAGATGCAACTGATTTGGTCCATACTTTCAAAGAGATTTCATTTTCCAACGATAGAGTTTTTATGTCTCTAGCCAAACTCGACCATATTTTATGGAAAGCAAACACCTACTACTCTGCACTCACAAAAGAGGAGCAATTTAAGTTTGTTGACCATCACAACTGTCGCTTAGGAAAATGGTACTATGAGGGTGATGGCAAAGCGAATTTTTCACGATGTGCAGCCTATACTAAAATAGAAAATCCTCATGCAACCGTACATAATGGCACACATAAAGTTTTTGATTTGATGGTACAAGAAGATGTCGATATGAAAGCACTTTTGGATGCTTTTCAAGAAATGGAAGAAGGGAGTGATAACATCTTTACAAGTCTTGATGACATCTTACACCAAAGAGAAAGTCTATAGAAAAGTTTCATCCCGCTTTTGGACTTGCAAACAAGCATATCCAAACAGTCTATGCTTCCCTTTTTCGTAAACTCCCAGCAATCAACTTTGAGATAGAAACATTTTGGCTCAGTGATGGTGATTTTTTAGAGTGTTACTGGTCAAAGATAGAGCAACACAAGAACACCACTCCCATCGTTATTCTCTATCATGGTCTTGCAGGCTCTTTTAAATCTCCCTACATTCAAGGCATAGTAAAAACACTCAACAAAGCTGGTTTTTCAACGGTTATCATGCACTTTAGAGGGTGTGCAAAAGAGCAAAATCTTTTAGCACGTTCCTACCATAGTGGTGAAACACAAGATGCCTTAGAGTTTTTAGAACATTTACATCGTACTTATCCTCGTGCCAAACTCTCTGCAGTGGGCTACTCTTTGGGAGCGAATATGCTCTTAAAACTTGTTGGTGAAATGGGTAAAAACTCACTCCTCTCCAAAGCAGTTGCTGTCTCTGCTCCTATGGAACTCGAGGCTTGTGCAAGCTATATTAACCATGGATTTTCTCGATTTTACCAATCACTTCTTGTTAAAGAACTCAACAAAAGTTTAGCCATGAAGTATGCAAAACATCCCATGCAATCACTCATCGGTTTAGAAAAAAAAGAGGTTTATAAACTGAAATCTTTTTGGGAGTTTGATGCTGCTTACACCGCACCCATCCATGGATTTACATCTGCTAAAGATTACTATGCAAAATCAAGTGCGAAACAATTTCTTCAAAAGATTAGCATTACAACACTCATCATTCATGCACTTGATGACCCTTTTATGCCTGCTTCAATTTTACCACAGCAAGAGGAAGTACCTAAAAATGTATCTTTAGAAATAAGTGAAAATGGAGGTCATGTTGGGTTTGTGGGAGGAAGTCTTTTCAAGCCCGAATATTGGCTTGAAAAGAGGATTAGAGAATTTTTACTTACGTGAATTGCGTTTACGTTCAGATTCTGTAAGGAATTTTTTACGGATACGAATCATTTTTGGTGTTACTTCAAGTAACTCATCATCTTCAATCCACTCTAACGCACGTTCAAGTGACATATCACGAGGTGGTATAAGTTTGATAGCTTCATCCGCTCCTGAAGAACGAACATTTGACTGTGCTTTTCCTTTGATAGGATTTACAACTAAGTCATTTTGACGAGAGTGTTCACCGACAATCATTCCTTCATATACTTCTGTTTGTACACCGATAAACAATGCACCACGGTCTTGAATACCAAATAGTGAGAAACCAAGAGTCGAACCAGCAGTCATAGAAACAAGTGCGCCGTAGCTTCTTGACTCTACCGCACCACTAAATGGACGGAACTCTAAGAAAGAGTGGTTCATGATACCTTCACCTTTAGTATCAGTTAAGAATTGTCCACGGAAACCAATCAATGCACGAGCAGGAATTTCAAACTCAATACGTTGGAAACCTTGACCCATTGGCATCATTGATTTCATTTCTGCTTTTCTTTTTCCAAGACGCTCGATAACACTTCCACCAAGTTCTTCAGGAACATCAATCACAAGATGTTCAAATGGTTCACATTTCACACCTTCAATCTCTTTTGTGATAACTTCTGGACGAGAGATAGAAAATTCAAAATCTTCACGACGCATATTTTCAGCAAGTACAGTAATCTGAAGTTCTCCACGACCTGAAACTTTGAATTTACCTTCACCAACAACTTCAAGTTTCATAGCAACATTTGTTGTCATCTCTGCTTCAAGTCTATCTTTGAGTTTATTTGATGTTACGTGTTTCCCTTCTTTACCCGCTAAAGGAGAGTCGTTTACTGCAAATACAACAGTAAGTGTAGGCTCTTCAACGTGCATAGGGTCAAGTGCTACTGGGTTTACAGGGTCAGCAACAGTATCACCAACATCCACAGTTTCCATTCCAGCAAATGCCACAATATCACCCGCTTCTGCTTGTTCAATCTCCATACGATTCAGACCCATAAAACCAATGAGTTTAGAAATCTTTCCTTTTACCATTTCACCATCAGCTTTTGCAAGCATAATGTTATCACCTTTGTGTACTTTACCATTGAAAATACGGCTAATACCGATTTTTCCTACATAGTTGTCGTAATCAAGTGTAAATACTTGTGCTTGAAAATCATTTTCTGGTGAACCTTCTGGTTCTGGAACATGCTCAAGGATTGTTTCAAAGATACATTGAAAATCGCCACCCTCTTCATCCATATCTAGTTTTGCAATCCCATCACGAGCTGCTGCATAGATAACTGGGAAATCTTGTTGCTCATCTGTTGCACCCATATCTGCAAATAGGTCAAACATCTCATCAACAACACGGTCTGGCTCAGCAGAAGGTTTGTCAATCTTATTGATAACAACGATTGGTTTTTTACCAAGTGCAAGCATTTTCTTTACAACAAATTTTGTTTGTGGCATAACACCTTCATAAGCATCAACAAGGACTAAAACACCATCAACCATTTTAAGTACACGCTCAACTTCACCACCAAAATCGGCGTGACCCGGAGTGTCAATAATGTTAATTTTGTGGTCTTTATAACGAATTGCTGTATTTTTAGAAAGAATCGTAATTCCACGTTCTTTTTCTAAATCATTACTATCCATCGCACGTTCGTCATGTTGTTCGTGTGAACCAAATGTTCCAGACTGTTCTAAAAGTCCATCAACCAATGTAGTTTTACCGTGGTCAACGTGAGCGATAACGGCAATGTTTCTTATTTTTTGCATAGAGGGTTTCCTTCTTTGTGGGAAAATTTTTCGCAATTATACCTAAATAAAATTATTTAGACCTCAAAAGAAGGTTTGACTAAGAATAAACAATCGTAGCAATGTCAAGATTTACATCATCCAAATCGTAGATTTCCAATGCATAGGCTATTTTATATCGATTTAAAGTAGCCCTTAACACCTCATCGATGGCCTGTGTATCTTTTTTATTTTCACAAAGTACTGCAAAATCATCACCAAAAATTCTAAATACTGGTTCCTCTTGAAAAAGTTGTATCAACTCTGATGCAACAAGCTTGAGTACCGTATTCCCCTCTTCCCAACCATTTATCTTATTAAAATCAGAGAATTTTTTGAGATTTATTTTATATACAACTTTATAATTGGAATCATTCTTTATGCTATTACTTGAGATAATTAAATCAAAATAATTACTATTGTAAGTTTTTGTAAGCGGGTCTTTATAAAAATAAGCGAAGCGTTCTTCTTCTAGTTTTGTTTTTGGTAACTGGTTTACATCTTCATCAATCTCTATATTTTGCAGTGTTTTTATGGCGACTTTGACTACTTCTGGATGAAATTGCTTTTTGTTATAGAATTGTAACTCTTCAATCGCTTCAGCCACACTTTTTTTTGCTTTATAAATTCTGTTTGTTGTCATAGCATCAAAAGAATCAGCAACAATCATAATCTTTGCCATAGGATTGATTGCATCTTTTTTTAATGCTCGTGGATACCCTTTACCATCATATCTTTCATGATGGTCTCGCACTATTTCAGATAACTCTTGAAACATAGGAATAGCATTTAAAAGTTTGTAGCTCACTGTTACGTGTTCTTTAATAAGTGTGTATTCTATCTCATTGAGAGATTTTGGATTTAACAAAACAGCATCTGGTGTTGCAACTTTCCCGATGTCGTGCAAAATTCCAGCTTGATATATTTTTGTACAATCTACTTCAGAAAATCCCATATCTTTTGCAATCATCGCTGAGTATTTGGCTACTCGTTTGGAGTGACCTGCTGTGTAAGTATCTCTTTCTTCTATCATATCTACCATTGAATAAAGTGTTTTTTCATAATTATCACTTTGATAGTTCATTATCTTTTCTATTTCTGCGGTTCGCTCTTTGACCATATCTTCAAGATGATTTTTATATACTTCATTCTCTTTAAACTTAGAAAGTTTATCTGCGATTTTATAGAGTTCATTGTTGAGTTGTGTATAATCAAATGGTTTGATGATATAACCATCCACTCCTGCATTGATAGCACCAAACATATACTCGGTTTCACTATGTGCAGAGGTAATTAAAACAGATTGATTGGTATCTCGCTTTTTTATCTCTGTGAGCATCTCTAAACCATTCATAACAGGCATGGACAAATCAGTAACAACGATGTCTATCGTATGCTTTTTATACTTTTTTAAACCCTCTTTACCATCATTTGCGATGATTACTTCTTTAAATATTTTTTTAAGATATGTCGCCATAGAATTTCGTATGGAAGCATCATCCTCTACATAAAGGATGACGAAATCTTTAGAGAGTTGATGAAGTTTTTTGATATTACTCATAGAGCCTCATTTTTCGCTCCTTTGATAGCATGGGGGAGTTGTATCTCAAAACAAGCACCATCCTCTTTGTTATAAGCTTTTATCGAGCCAAGTAAGTGCTGTTCTACAATCGTTTTACTCATATAAAGCCCTAAACCTGTACCATTCTTTTCACTTTTTGTACTGAAGTATGGATTGAAAATTTTTTGTAAGAGTTCTGTTTTTATTCCATGGGCATTATCGCATATCTTTATAGTAACACTACTGAAACTCTCTTCTATAATGATATAAATTTTTTTCTTTTCAATCTTATTTTCCACCAGCGCATCTTTTGCATTTTGCAAAATATTTAAAAATACTTGCATCAGTTCTCTTGAGTAGGTTTTAATAGAGAGAGAACTTTGAATATCAAGTATCAATTCTATATTATGATTTTTAAAAGATGCATCGATAATATTTAACGCATTTTGAAGGATATCTTGTGCTAGTACTTCACTGACCTCTTTTTCTGATTTGAAAAAGTTTCTAAAATCATCAATCGTTTTTGAGAGTTCCTGCGTTTTGTTGATAATACTCAAAGATGTCTTTTGCAAGGTTTTTTCATCAATCATCTCAAGCTCTATATCTGCGAGTATATTGTTTGCATCCATCGCTATGACACTGATTGGTTGGCGCCATTGATGGGCTATCATACTTATCATTTCACCCATGGCGGCATGGCGAGATTGTGCTACCATAATTTCATCTTGCTCTTGAATCTTTTGATGGGCTTTTTGCAGTGCTTCTACAGATTTGCTTATCCATTTCAATAAAAGTAAAGCACTCACAATAGCCAAAATACTCAAAAGTACTCCAAGAAGTACAATGTTTTTATTTGCCCGTATACTTTCTGCTAAAGCAAGTTTTTTATCATAACTTATAACAGTATGCCAAATTTCACCACTATTACCTTTTTCATGGTCTTTAGAAAGTACCTTTCCACCAAAAGTTAATTTTTTATTATTGAAAACTAATTTTACTGGAGCATAGGCGATAATCTTCTCTTTTCCATAATCTTTCACAATGACGGAACCTGTTTTTCTCTTTTTGAGGTGATTTAGTATTTGTGGATTTACTTTTGTTGAGAGTGGCGGTAGCCCTTGCTCATAAACAACAAGACCACCCGTTCTCACAACTTTTAAAGAGCCTCGGTTGAGCTTATCGTATGTTTGCACAGTATCTTTGAGTAAAGTCATTATTCTTATATTGGCTTTGAGGATACCAATCACTTCATTGTGATTTCTGATAGGTACGGTAACACCAATGACATATTCACATGCACTCATATCATAACCTCTATCATCAAAAAAGATTTTACCTTTTCCTTTGTTATATGCTTCTTGCCACCAGTACTTTTGTGCATGTGCAAAAGTGGTTAATTTGTCAGTAGCTGCAACTAAAGCACCATACTTGTTCGTAATAAAAATCTCTCCGTACACATCTTTGAGTACTATTTGTTGTTGTTTTAAGTACATTGCTAAAGCATTATTGAGATAAGGATATATAAATGTACTATGAGGGCTATCTACATTCATCCATAATCTGTTCATTTTTTTTATATATCTTGCTCTATCACTCAGGCTAGCATATGCTTTATTACTTTGTGTAAGTGTTTTGAAAAGGATTGGGGCAGAACCAATGGTAAGCACATTTGATAAGTTTCCTAAAAGCTCTTTTTCTACATGCATGGCAATATCAGAAGCATCTCGGGTTAAGTGTTCTTTTTCATAAAAGAGCTTTTTCTCATACCCTAAAAGAGAGTAAATATAGGTAACGGAGAGCATAATCAAAAGAGATATAAAGAGAATACTCAGAAATACTTTAGATTTTATATTCATTATAATTTATCCTCATAAAGCCACTTGATATTTTTTAATGCTTGTTGAAATTCATCATAATCCTTGTAGTGAAACTCTGGATTTATCGCTTGAAAGTACTCGTGAGGATTTGATGCTAAAACCTTTAATGCTTTTGCTACTAAAAAATTGACGCGAGCAATCTCTTTGGCAAATTGTTGCACTGTTTTTTGTGATGCATACATCGCATCTATAATGACAAAGTCCTTCTCTTTTGTAGAAGCTATAACCTTATAACCTCTCCTCTCAAGGGAAAAATTATAGGGGTCGTATGTTACAACCATAGTGGGGGTTTTCTTCATTTTTAGCAAGGCACTCAAGTTTGGTGGTGTATTGATAAGTGTCAATTTTGAGATATTAAATTTGTATTTTTTAACAAAGTCCTCCAGTAAAAGAGTATTAACACTCTCTTTTTCTAAAAATACATCTATTTTTTGTGCCTTTTTAAGTTGTTTTATACTCTCATTACTTAAAATCATATCGCCACCATAAGATTTATCAAGTAAAATCATACTTCCAAAATTTTTAGATATTTTTGAAAAATCATAATTTGTAGTGCAGAGCATATCTAAAGCACCAAGTTTATAGTACTTTAGACTCTCTCCTAAAGAAATAGTCTCTACAAATTTAATGTTATTTTTACGGAGCCATCCTTTTGCCTCTGCATAATAAAGTGGAGAGTAGCCTATCCATAAATTTGCTCCAAGTTTCATCGGTCTATTGGCTTCATGGGCATGGAGATTTAAAATTAAAAAAGTAATTATTATGATAAAAATATGTATCTTCATGGTACTACCTTTTCCTAATAAATCTCATCTATATTATCACTACCACATTGTAAATCTTGTAACCACTCTAAAAAAAGAGAGACATTTTCTGCTTCAAAAATCAGTCCATGTTGTGGGGCTATGGTCTTTAGCTCTAGCTGTTTCACATGCCCTACCCATTTACGGCAAAGCTTATTTGACCCCATATATCTTTTATGAAATCCAAGTAAATTTTGCTTATGTGCTTCAAAATCTATAACATGTTTATAGTCACTCGGAGCATTGACAATCGCTGCACCAATATCGCCTGAAAAAAGGATTTTGGAGCGAGAGTCATAGAGTGAAAAATTTCCAGGAGAGTGTAAAAAATGGGCAGGAACAAACTTGAGATAATCTTTACCAAATTTAAGTTTAGCACCATGGTCTTCGAGTTCTATGACTCTATTCATTTGTATAAAACCATAATGACTCATAAATCGTACCCATAATCCACTCATAATAAATTTAGCCTGCGTACTTATAGCCCATTGAGCAATCGAACCTGAGACATCAGGGTCTTGATGTGAGAGAAATACAAACTTGAGATTTTGTATCTCTATATGCCTTGAGACAGCATCAAAAAGTTCCTCAAATATCGCTTCACTTCCAGGGTCGATGAGAACACCTGCACCATTTTGCACCATAAGATACTGGTTTACCGATAAAAAAGAGTTTTCATGTGTTTCATCATCAAAACTAAACATAATACATTTATGTGTACCATCATCATACAGTATTTTTTCATTATTAACCATTTTCCAATCCTTTAAACTCTTTTATAAGGCGCATTTGTCTGTTTGTTATGTATTTGACAAGCACACTTTTTTTACCTTTCTCAAACTCAAAAAGAAACACAAGACTAAAACTATGTCTATTTTCGATTTTTTTAAACATCTTCGCGTGTACATTCAGCAGAAGAGGCTTTTTGTTGACATAAAAAACAAAATCTACAATTACCTTCTCTTCATCTTGTAAGCCAGCAGGCAAAGAACTGAGATTTAATTTTACTCCATCGAGAGAAATATCTTCAACTTTTATCTCTCCTTGATATTTTCTATCGGCTATAAAAAGATTTACTTTTGTATTTTCTTCAGGCATAAGACGCACTGTTTTTCTCATAATTGCAGATTCTTGCACAAAATGAACATCTTTAAACTCTATATTTTGACTCTCAAATCCGATTTTTACAAGTTCACTACACTCTACAACATGGGGAAGTAGCTCTGAGACCATCAATGTTTTTTTCTCAAATTGTACAGCTTTCTCTTGTAAAAAACTTGTTTGAAGTACAATACTCTCTTCTTTTATATCTTTGACTACAGCACTATTGGTAATGCTAAGTCCCTTGTAGTAATTATGCAGTTCTAGTTTCCCAGCATTGTTTTTTATCACTTCTAGCAGTTTAAGGATTGAACTGCTATCTTGTACTTTATCATCGTTTTGAGTCTCATCATAAAGTTTGAGAATATTAAGTTCTGTTATATCATCTAAAGAGAGAACCCCATAGCCCTGTTTATCGGGTATTGTTTGATATTTTAAGATAAAATGCTTCAACTCATCTTCAGCACTTTTTATTTTGACATTGTAGAGTTTTGCCTCATTTGATTGTATTTCATCAAACCAATTTTTATCTTTGGTGTTGTATAAAAATCCATCATGCTCTAAAAATAGTGTTCCAAAATCTGTATATTTGTTTATAAACTCTTCAACATCTTTGAGGTGAAAAAAGTCTAAGAGGATTTGATTAGCGACGACTGGTTTGGACTCATCCATCATTAGAACCATAGAACTTTGATAATTAAAAACATTTTTTATATTGGCAAGAAAAATATTTTTGTTATTTATATCCGTAATCTCTTTTACTATTTTCCTAAGTTCTTTGACAAGTTCTTTCATAGCTACAGGTTTTGCGAGAAAACTTGAGACACCAATGTCAATCGCTTTGTGAAGATTTTCCTTATCATCAAAGGCTGACATGATGAGGATTTTTGTATCTAATGAGATTTCTCTAATATGAGCTGCAAGTTCAAGACCACTCATATTGGGCATTTTTATATCTGTGATGACTATATCGGGGTGAAATACTTTATAATCCTCTAAACCTTTTTTTCCATCTTCTGCTGCATATACAGTATCAAAGATTTTTGAGAGTAGTTTAGCGGCATTTTCCCTTAGAGAATCATTATCTTCAACATAAAGGACACTTAAACCCTTTGCATCAAGCTTTAATTGTGTCAACTCTGACATCAAAGTAACCGCTCAAACGCAACTGTAGATATATTTCGCTCACTTGTATCAAACTCAATTCCAACTATAAAAATAGGTAAAGATGTATCTACATATTTTTGATGATACCCTTTTTCTTTAATCTGATTGAGGGCATCACTTCCATCGACTTTAAACTCTATGATGATGATAGAGTTAGGCATCTTTATGGTTAAATCTATCCGTCCTTTGTTTGTAACATCTTCACCCACTAAGTCAAACCCTAAAGCTTTCATATAGGCATAAAAGACACTAACATAGTACCCTTCATACTCATACATTTTATTTTTAGTAAAAAGATTATAAGGAATGGATGCAAAGAGTGATTTGAAAGTTTTCTCAAGTTTCAAAAAATCTGCTGTTATTAAAGATTCATATACTTCACCTTTGAGTAAGGTAGTATTGTCTATTTTACTCATAAAATCAGCGATGGAACTTAAAAGAGATATTTTCACTTCTTGATTTGGTATCGCCAAATGATACTTGATAGTTTCATCATAATTTATACTTGTTTTATCGATAGTCAAATACCCCGTCTGCCACATCAAAGTCTCTAGTTCAATGTAATCCACATCAAAGCTATTGAGCATTCGCTCATCTTTGACAATATTTTCTAAGTTGGGTAGAAAGTAATTATTTTTCTCAATAATTTTTAAAAGAAAAGTGGGTGTTGCTGTGGAAAACCAATAGTTTCTATAAGCAAAATCATTGGATATAAAAA